>DATAVF010000251.1:0-18026 GCA_036267835.1 Caulobacteraceae bacterium
GCCGACCGCGCCCGATGCGCCCTCGCCGCCCTCCGAACGCGCGCCGAAACAGCCGCCGACGATCCGCAAGGCGCGGCTCGCGGCCACCAGGGCGGCGATTCTGCAGAGCGCGCTGGAGACTTTCTCCGAGCGCGGTTTCGAGGGCGCCTCGACCCGCGCCGTCGCCGCCAAGGCCGGCGTCAACCACGGCATGATCCGCCACATCTACCAGAGCAAGGAGGAGCTCTGGCGCGCCGCTATCGCCTTCATGTTCGAGCGCGCCAACGTGGCGATGTCGCAGGCCTTCGCCGACCTGCCGCTGCGCCAGCGCTTCGAGGCGCGCACCCGGCTCTATGTGCGCTACTGCGCCGAGCATCCCGAGCACGCGCGGCTGATGATCCAGCTCTCGGCGGTGGCCAGCCCGCCGCTGTCGCCAGAGGTCGAGCAGTTCTCCCGCACCCGGCACCGGGGCATCATGAACGACATCCGGCTGCTGAAGCAGGAGGGCGCGCTGCCCAATGTCGACAGCTCTTCCCTGCTGCTGAGTTTCGTCGCCGCCTGCCAGATGATCTACCTGCTGGCCGCCGAGATCAAAGCCAACTCCGACCGCAACGTCTTCGCCCCCGAAGCGGTCGAACGCCACGCAGACGCCGTGGTGGCGCTGTTCCTGCGCTAGCTCAGCGGTCGAGGATCGCGGCCAGGTCGGTCGCGGGCATCGAGACGGGCGGATAGAACTGGGGCGAGCCGCGCTGGTCGCGGTCGCGCGGTGCGACGCCGGTGGTGTTCACGAACCACTCCAGCAACCGCAACTGCAGCGACTGCTGCAAGCCGGCGGCGCCCGCCTCGCCCCACAGATTGCGCAACTCGCGCGGATCGGCGCTGAGGTCGTAGAGTTCGCTCTGCGACTGCGGCCTCAGGATCAGCTTGGCAGTCTGGGTACGGATCATCGCGGCGCGCGAGATCGTCTCAGGACGGTCGTTCTGCAGTGCCGCCTTGCGCCCGTAGAGCAGGCTCTGCATCGGCGGCTCGAAGCATTGCGGCTCGTAGACGTTGTAGCCCGCCTCGGCGAACGCGGCGCGGTCGGCGTCGGGCGCGGCCCCTTGCAGCTGGGGCAGGAAGCTGCGGGCGAAGTGCGTGTGCCGCGCCGTGATCCCCGCCAGGTCGAGGCAGGTGGCCATCACGTCATAGGCCTCGACCATGGTCTCGACGGTGCGCCCCGCGACGCCGCGGGGCACGCGCGCCAGCAGCGGCACGTGGGTCAGGGCATCCTCGAGGCCGCTCGGCCACTTCTCCACCAGGCCCTAGTCGCCGGCATAGTCCCCATGGTCGGAGAGCACGAAGAGCGCCGTGTCCTTTGCCCGGCCGGTGCGCTCCATCGCCTCCATCAACTCGCCCAAAAGCCAGTCGGTGAAGGCCACCTGGCCGAGGTAGACCGCCCGGATCTTGCGGAAGGTCGCCTCGGGCACGCGGTCGAGCCCGTACGACTCACGCAGCGCAGCGTGAAAGTCTGGCTTCCCTAGTAGTCCCGGCGGCGCGAGGTCGGGCACGTCGTCCGGCGAGATCAGGTCGTAGAAGTCGGCTGGCGCCGTATACGGAGGATGTGGCTGCGACATCGGCAGGAAGACACAGAACGGCGCGTCCTGCTGCGTCCGCTCCAGCACCTCGAGGGCCAGGCGCAGCAAGCCATAGTCCCAGGTGTCGCGCCGATCGCCCATCGGGCCGAACAGGAAGGTGTTGGCCTCCCCGTCCAGGGGCCGCAGCTGCGACTGGGCCGAGTAGCCTCCCACCCGGTCGGTCCACCGGGTCACGCTGTCCGGGAAGGACTGGGCCGCCAGCAGGTCGTTCTTGCCGAACCAGAAGACATCGTAGCCGGCGCCCTTGAGGTAGCGGAACAGGTTCGGTTCGTCCGGCCGCAGGAAGTACGACAGGCTGCGGTGCCCACGCACGCTGGCCGGCCACCCGGTCATCATGCTGCAGCGCGAGGCGCCGCAGACCGGGAACTGCACGTGGCACTCGGCAAAGCGCGCGCCTTCCCCGGCCAGCCGGTCGAAGTTGGGGGTCCGGCTGGCGGGGTTGCCGTAGCAGGCGAGGCTGTCGGCCCGCATCTCATCGGGCATGAAGATGATGATGTTGGGCGCGGATGGACGGGCGGCGGCGCTCATCACTCTGGCTAGAAGTGGCCGTCGAGCGAAACGCCGACGACACGGTAGGAGTCGAGGTTGAGCCCCTGCACGTAGCTGCGCCCGGCCAGGCCGTTCGAGCTGCTCAGCGGGTCGCCGCCGACGTAGGTCGGGATGCGCTGGTCGAGCAGGTTGCGGGCGAAGACCGCAACGCCCCAGCGGCCGCTGTCGGTGCGGATGCCGACCCGCGCGCCCAGCCGGGTGAACTCGGGCGCCACGAGATTGGGGTCGGGCGTGGCCGAGTAGTTGAAGCGGCTGGTGTAGACCACGTCCGACTGCATGTATCCGATCAGGCCCGACGCCACCGGATGGTCGTATTCGACCGAGAACACCACCTTCCAGTTCGGCGCGAAGATCAGGTTGCGCGCCGAGTTCATCTCGTTCTTGCCGTCGGCGGTGAAGCAGCCGCCCTGCCCGGGCACAAGCAGCGGCGAGCAGGCCACCGTGTAGCCCGGCGAATACTGCGCGTCGTCGTAGAGCACGCCGCCGTTGAGGGTGAGGTTGGGCAGCGGCTTGCCGAAGAAGCTCAGGTCGACGCCCTGGCTGGTGACGAAAGGCACGTTGCCGGTGGCGAAGCCGGCCGGGGTCGAGGGAATGAAGACCGTGGTCTGGAAGTTCTTCACGTGGTCGTGGAAGAGCGCCAGGTCGACGCCGAGGCGCTGGTCGAACCAGGTGGACTTGATCCCGACCTCATAGTCCATCGGGATTTCCGGCAGCACCAGCGGCTGGCCGACGCCGTTGGCCGCGAGCTGATCGTTGACCAGCGCGCCTTTGTAGCCCTGCGCCGCCGTCACGTAGACCATCAGGTCGCGCGAGACGACGTACTGCCCGCCCAGACGCCAGGAGAAGTTGGTCCGCGAGTCCTTGATGTCCAGCGCCAGGAACTTCAGCGTCGCCGGCTCGGCGGTGAACCCGGCCGGCGTGAACGGATGGGTGACATCGTGCAGGTAGTCGTCGGTCTCGCGAGCGCCGGCGATCAGGTTGAAGTGATCGGTCACCTTCAACGTCGCCTGGCCGAAGACGGCATAGTCCTGCTGATTGATCGAGATGTTGTCGGCGTTGGAGCAGAACGGGGCGGTGGCGCAGCCGAGCGGCGCCAGCAGCGGACTGACCATCCCGGTCTGCGAGATGGCCGCTTGCTGGGCCGTGCTGGAGATGTAGACGCCGGCCACATAGGAGAGGCGGTCGGACGCCGGCGAGGCGATGCGCAGCTCCTGGCTGATGGTCTCGGCCCAGCCGTTGGAGAGGTTGCTGTTCAGCCAGTCGACCGGCACGCTGCCCGCGTCGTTGCCCGGCGTGCCCGGCGCCAGCGAGCTGTCGCCATAGGACGAGCGCCGCTCGGCCGAGATCGAGGTCAGGGTGTAACCGCCGAGCCGCCAGTCCACCTGGGCCGAGAACAGGTGGAACTCGCTCGGGTAGAAGACGCCGCCCGTGTTGCCGTTGATGCCCTGCACGCAGGTGCGGTTGTTGCTGGGGCTGGCGACGATCCCGCAAGCGCTCTGCAACTGCGCGACGGTGGCGTTGTAGCTGGCCAGGGCCGCGCCGGTGAGGTTGGCGGGGATGCCACCGGGGTTGCCGGTGGCCGGCAGGATGGTCCGGAAGGCGCCCACCGAGTCGTTGACGCCATTGAAGCTGGCGCGGTCGTAGTCGGCGATCAGGTTGACGGTGACGTTGCTGGTCGGCTCCCACAGCAGGCGAGCGCGGACGCCGGCGTCGGCATTGTAGTCCCACTTGCCCAGCAGGGCGTCATACACGGTGTGGCCGAAGGCGTCGTAGTGGCCGCTGACCCGCAATGCCGCGTCGGCGCCCAGCGGCGCGTTGACGATGATGCGGTCGGACTGGTCGTCGTGCTCGCCGAGGTCGGCGTGGACCGAGAGCGAGGTCTCATTCAAGCGCGGCGCGTTGGTGACGATGCTGACCACGCCGGCCGACGAGTTGCGGCCGAACAGCATGCCCTGCGGGCCGTTCAGCACTTCGACATTGTCGACGTCGAAAAGTTCGCTGCTGCGGTTGCGGTCGAGCACCACGCCGTCGGCGACGATCGAGACCGAGGGCTCGGCCGACCTGGCGAAGGTCTGGGTGCCGATGCCGCGGATCTCGAGCCCGCCCAGCGTGCCGCCCGCCAGGGTCAGCGACGGCACCGCCTCGGTGAGGGACGTGGTGTCGGTCACGTTCTGCCGGGTCAGCTGGGCATTGCCGACCACGGTGACGTTGATGGGCACGTCCTGCAGCCGCTCTTCGCGCTTCTGCGCCGTGACCACCACCTCCTGGATCGTGGAAGCCCCCGGATCTACGGGCGTCGGCGTGGCGGCGAAAGCCGCGCTGCCGCTGGCCACCAGCCCGAACGCAATGACCCCGCCCTGGAATGCGCGCCCCATGGATTTCCCCCAGCATTAGCGCCGCCCGGTCTGACGCCGGATACAATTTCATTATCCGATCGGATAATAAACTGCAAGCCGACTATCCGCGCCGCGCCCACGCAGGGCCTCGCGCCTGCCCCGCCGACGTGCTGAAAGTCGAGGCATGAAGATCCGCAGCGCCACGACCGACGACGGCCCCGCACTCGGGCGGCTCGGCGCTTTGCTGGTGAGCGTGCACCACGGGTTCGACCCGCTGCGATTCATCGCGCCCAGTCCGCAGACGCCGCAGGGCTACGGCCGCTTCCTCACCTCACGAGTCGGACGCGAAGAGGCGGTGCTCCTCGTCGCCGAAGCCGGAACCGACATCCTGGGGTACGTCTACGGCGCACTGGAAGGGCCGGACTGGATGGCCCTGCGAGGGCCGGCGGGCGTGATCTACGACATCATCGTCGATCCCGCGCACAGGCAGCAAGGCGTCGGCAAGCAGTTGCTGAGCGACGCCCTGGCGGCCCTGACGGCGCGCGGCGCGCCCCGGGTCGTGCTCTTCACCGCGACGCCGAACGAGACGGCGCAGCGGCTGTTCGCCGGGTTCGGGTTTCGCTCGACGATGATCGAAATGACCCGCGAAGCATCGCCCGGCGCCGAACGCCTCCTCAAGCGTTGAGGTTTGAGCGGAAGTAGGCGCTCGATGGCGGCGAAGCGCTGGTCGGCGCGGGTCACTCGGGATAGCGGCGTGCTCGCCCCGGAACCGAAGGTGGCCGCATAGGGACCAGGCGCGTGCCAGAGCGCCAGCAGGCCGGCGAAGACCAGGGCCGCCGTGATTGGCCGCCCGGGACCAACCTCGCCAGACCAGCCCAGCGCCAGCAGCGGCGCGGCGACCAGGGTCAGCAGCATGTGCTGGCCGACCCGCGCCGAGAACAGCGCCACCGAGAGCGCGCACAGCGGCGACACCAGCGCCAGAGCCCCCACACCCCATCCGGCCGCCCCGACTTGCCATCGCCACGCCGGCAGTCGCTCGCGCCGCGCAGCCAGGGCGTAGGCGATGGCGAGGCCAGCCAGCGCGGCCAGAAGCACCGGATCGAGGTTCCAGCGGGCAGCCAGGATGTCGGGCGTCGGCGGGGCGCCGCAGGAGGGCAGCCGCTCCAGCGTGAAGCTTTGCATCCCGGCCCCTCGGCGGCCGGCCAGCCCGGCGAGGTTAGAACCGCGCCGCGCCCTGAAAGTTGGGGCCAGGGCGGCGCGGCTGCGCCTAGGCAGGCGCGAGCGGCGCGAGGCCCTCGAGCAGGGTCGGGATCAGTTCGCTGACGGTGGGGTGGATGTGCATGGTGCGAGCGAGGGTCGTGGCCGGCGTGCGGGCCGCCATCGCGTCGATCAGCGTATGCACGACCTCGTCCCCCTCGACGCCCAGCAGGGCCGCGCCGAGGATCGCTTGCGTCTCGGCGTCGACCAGCACCTTCATGAAGCCGGCGGTCTCGCCGCGCTCGAAGGCGCGTCCGACCCGGCTCATCGGCCGCGTGGCGATCAGCGCCGGCCGGCCGCTGGCGCGCACCTCGGCCTCGGTCAGGCCGACGCGGCCGAGCGGCGGGTCAGTGTAGAGGGCGTAGGCGGGGATGCGCTCGGCGATGCTGCGCGTCTCGCCATTCAGCAGGTTGGCGGCCAGCACCTGGTAGTCGTTGTAGGAGGTGTGGGTGAAGGCGCCGCGGCCGTTGACGTCGCCGAGGGCCCATATGCCGGGCGCGGAGGTGGCGAGGCCGCCGTCCACCTGGATGTAGCCGCGCGCGTCCAGCGCCACGCCGGCGGCCGGCAGGTTCAGCGCCTCGACGTTCGGGCGACGGCCGACCGCCAGCAGCAGGTCGTCGCCCTCGATGTCGAGCGGCGCGCCGGCGACGCTGGCGCGTAGCCGCACGCCGGCGCTGGTCTTCTGAACGGCGAAATCCCGCACCCGCAGGCGCACCTCGATGCCCTCAGCCTCCAGGATGGCGCGCACGGCGTCGGAGACGTCCGCATCCTCGCGGGCGATCAGGCGGTCGGCGTATTCGAACACCGTCACCCGGGCGCCGAAGCGGCGGTACATCTGGGCGAACTCCAGGCCGATGTAGCTGCCGCCGGCGATGATCAGGTGCTCAGGGACGTGGTCCATCGCCATGATCGTGGTGTTGGTCAGGTAGGGCGTGTCGGCGAGGCCCGGCCAGTCGGGGACCGTGGCGCGACCACCGGTGTTGAGGAATATCTTCGGCGCGCTCAGCGTACGACCGCCGACCTCCACGGCGTGGGCTGAGACAAGGCGGGCTTCGCCCCGGATGACCGTCAGGTTCTTCGCGCCCTCGAACCAACCGGTCAGGCCGTCGATCGAGGCCTGAACCACCGCGTCCTTGCGCGCCTTCACCCGGGCCATATCGACCCGCGGCGGCCCGACATCGACGCCGAACCGCGCAGCGTCGCGGGCCACGTGGGCGACGCGGGCGCTGGCGACCAGGGTCTTGGTGGGAATGCAGCCGTCGTTGACGCACGTGCCGCCCAGGTGCTCGCGCTCGATCAGGCAGGTGTCCATCCCCGCCTCGGCCAGGCGCACGGCCAGGGGCGATCCCGCCTGGCCGGCGCCGATGATGATGGCGTCGAAGGTGTCGGTCATATTCGTGGGCTCCGCGGCTCGGTCTCTATCTCTGATGCGAGAATGGCCGCGCCGGCGCGGCAGCTGAAATGCCGAATGGCGAATGGCTCCATGCGTTGCGGCTATAGTCAAAGCGCATCGATGCGTTGCCGAAGCCGCATTTCACCGGCGGCGGGCCGCATGAGAGCTTCTCCCTCGAACCCAGAGGGGAAGACGTCATGGACGCGATGTTGGAAATGCCCGCGATCGACAAGGCCAAGCTCGGCCAGGTCGTTCTCGTATTCCAGGGCGGCGGCGCGCTCGGCGCCTATCAGGCCGGGGTGTACCAGGCGCTGCACGAGGCCGGGGTCGAGCCCGACTGGGTGATCGGCACCTCGATCGGCGCGATCAACGCCAGCCTGATCGCCGGCAATGCGCCGGCCGACCGGCTGCCGCGACTGCGCGAGTTCTGGCGGCGGATGAAGCATGGCCTGGCGACCCAGTTCGCCGGCGCCTGGGGGCCCGGCGCCGCCAACGCGATGACCGTGGCGACGGGCCTGCCGAGCTTCTTCCGGCCCAACCCCTTCGCCTTCTTCGGCGCCCAGTTCCCGCTCGGCTCCGAGCAGGCCGGCTACTACTCCACCGAGCCGCTGGCCGAGACCCTGGGCGAGCTGATCAATCCGGAGCGCCTCAACAGCGGCGCGCCCCGCCTCACCGTCGGCGCGGCCAGTGTGCAGACCGGCGATATGCGCTACTTCGACAGCCGCGAGGGCGAGCTCGGCATCCGCCATGTGATGGCCTCGGGCGCCCTGCCGCCCGCCTTTCCGGCCATCCGCATCGACGGCGAGCTCTACTGGGACGGGGGCATCCTCTCCAACACCCCGGTCGAAGCGGTGTTCGACGACATTCCACGTAAGAGCGGCCTCGTCTTCGCGGTCCACGTCTGGAGCCCCAACGGGCCGGAGCCGGACAGCATCGGCCAGGTGATGAGCCGGCAGAAGGACCTGCAGTACTCCAGCCGCGCCGCCAGCCACATTGCGCGCCAGAAGCAGATCCACCGCCTGCGCCACGTCATCGCCGAACTGGCCAAGCGCCTGCCTGAGGATGAGCGCAAGAGGGCCGAGGTCAAGGCGTTGACCCACTACGGCTGCCTGACCCGCATGCACGTGGTGCGGCTGCTGGCCCCGCCGCTCGACGGCGAGGACCACGCCAAGGACATCGACTTCAGCCCCGCCGGCATCAGCGCCCGCTGGGACGCCGGCTACACCGAGACCAGCCGCGTGCTCGCCCAGCAGCCCTGGACCCACCAGTTCGACCCCGTCGAAGGCTTCATTCTGCATGAAGCCGCCGCCGGGCGGATGATCAGAGAGGGCTGAGGCCCCACCCCCAAGCCCGACCCAAACAGGAGACTTCCCATGTCAGTCCGGACCAAGGGCGGCGCCAGCCGCCTCGTGATGTTGCTCGCCATGAGCCTGGCCTTCGGGACCAGCGTCGATGTCGCGACCGCCGCCGCCGACCAGGCCCCCGCCACCGCCCCGGCGGAAGGCGTGATCCGGGTGCAGAGCGCCTACGGCTTCGACGAGACGGTGACACGGCTCAAGGCCGACATTGCCGCCAAGGGCATCCGCTTCTTCGACGAGATAGACCAGTCGCAGCTGGGCGCCGGCGCCCACCTGCAGCTGCGGCCTTCCAAGCTGCTGATCTTCGGCAACCCGCCGCTGGGCGTGCAGTTCCTGACGTCCAACCCGATCGCCGGCCTCGACTGGCCGGTGCGGATGCTGGTGGTGCAGGACGCGAACGGCACGGTGTGGGTGGCCTGGTCCGATTTCACCTACGTCGCCCACCGCTACGCGATCACCGACCGCGACCCGGCCTTCAAGATGGCGACCATGGTCTCCGGATCGATCGCCGCCAGCGTCACCGCCAAGCCCTGACCCCCCAACCAGAAACGCCAGAGGAAACGACCATGTCCCCCTTCATCACCGCCGCCGACCGCGCCCGGCGCCTGCTCGAAGCTCAGATCCTCGAGACCCTGGACCTCGAAGGCCCGACCTCGATCTGCCGTCTCGTCGACCGCCTCTACCGGCACGTCGACGCCGCCTCCCGCCCCGACGCCGCCCGCGACGTCCTCGTCTGCCTGGTGGCGCTCACGCACGAAAGCCGCGTCGAGTGCCGCCAGGGCCTGCCCACGATGCGCGCCATCTACGACCTCCGCCGCTGGCGCGCGGCTGCCTGACCCCCAACCCCAATCTCAGCCCCTAGAAGGAGTTCTTCCCATGTCCGACACACTTGAACGCCCGCGCCTCGCCGCGGCAGACACCCGGCCGCTGGCCGGCCGCACCGCCCTCGTCACCGGCTCGACCAGCGGCATCGGCCTCGGCATCGCCGAGACCCTCGCCAGCCAGGGCGCCGCCCTCGTGCTCAACGGCTTCGGCGACGCCGAGAGCGTGATGCGCACCCGCGACCGGCTCGCCAGCGAGTTCGGCGTCGAGGTGGTCTACTCCGGCGCGGACCTCTCCGACCCCGCCGCCATCGCCGAGATGATGGCCTATGCCCGCGATGTGCTGGGACCGGTCGATATCCTGGTCAACAACGCCGGCATCCAGCACGTGGCCCCGATCGCCGAGTTCCCGGTGGCCAAGTGGGACGCCATCCTGGCCATCAACCTGTCCTCGACCTTCCACACCATCCGCGCCTCGCTGCCGGAGATGGTGGGGCGTGGCTTCGGGCGGATCATCAACGTGGCTAGCGCCCACGGCCTCGTCGCCTCGCCGTTCAAGGCGGCCTATGTCGCCGCCAAGCACGGCGTCATCGGCCTGACCAAGACGGTCGCCCTGGAAGCGGCCACCTCGGGCGTCACCTGCAACGCCATCTGCCCCGGCTATGTCTACACGCCCCTGGTCGAGAAGCAGATCGAGGAACAGGCCAAGGCCCACGGCATCCCCCGCGAGCGGGTGATCACCGACATCCTCTTGGCCTCGCAGCCCAACAAGCGCTTCGCCACCGTCGAGGAGATCGGCGCGCTCGCCGCCTTCCTCTGCAGTTCGGGCGCCGACTCGATCACCGGCGCGGCGCTCAGCGTCGATGGCGGCTGGACCGCGCACTGACCGGCGAAGTCGTTTCAGGAACTCGCGCCGGCGGGCCTGCCCGCCGGCGCGTCGCTGTATCTACAACCCGGGCGTCAGGAGAATGATTCTGTAGTATCGTCGCGACGCAAGGGGGGCAGTGTCGCCGATGGAGATGCAGCAGGTCAGATATTTCCTGGCGCTGGCGACCACGCTCAACTTCACGCGCGCCGCCGAACAGTGCAACGTTTCTCAGCCGGCTCTGACCCGGGCGATCCGCGGGCTGGAGGAGGAGTTCGGCGGCGAGCTGCTCCGACGCGAGGGTCGGCTGTCGCACCTGACCGAACTGGGCCTGCGCATGCTGCCGATGCTGCAGCAGTGCTACGACGGCGCGGCCTCCGCCCAGTCGCTGGCCCGCTCGGTCACCGCCGGCGACGTCGCCGCCCTGACCGTCGGCGTTTCGCGCAGCGTTAGCGTCGAACTGGTCATGGACTGTCTCAGCGAGCTTTACGCGGCCTTTCCGGCGCTGCAGCTGAAGATCCGGCGCGGCGGCGCCGCCGAGATCGTGGGCATGCTGAAGAGCGGCGAGATCGACCTCGCGGTGGCCGGGCCGCTCGGCGGCGACTGGGACCGGCTCGACGCCTGGAGCCTGTTCAGCGAGGCTTTCGAGCTGGTGGTCGGCATCGACCACCCGCTGGCGGCGCGCAATGACGAGGTCGTGGACGGCGAGACCATCCGCGACGAGCGCTTCCTGGTGCAGGTCGGCAGCGAAATGGAGGGCCAGCAGTTGGACCGCCTGCGGGCCGCCGGCGTGCCGGTCGCCAATGCGCACGAGGTCGAGAGCGATCGCGACATGGCCGCCTTGCTGGAAGCCAATCTCGGCATCGCGGTCGCGCCCGCCAGCGCGCCGCGCTCCGCCAGGCTGCGGCGCCTGCAGCTCGCCGGGCTCGATCTGCAGCGCACGGTCTGCGTCTACGCGGCCGCCGGGCGACGCCGGCCGCTGGAGGCGGCAACCCTGCTCAATCTGCTGCGGGCCGCCGACTGGCGCTCGAAGCTGGAGTGAGGCGACGGCTCAGGCCGCCCGCCGCACAGCCTCGACCAGCGCCTCGGTGTCCATGCGCTGGCGGTAGTCAGGATCTATGTGCCGGGCCGTCACGATGCCCTGGGCGTTGACGACGAAGGTGGCCGGGATCGGCAGCACCCAGGCGTCGGCGCCGTTGTAGGCAGGGATATCGGAGCCGGTCGCCTCGATCAGCGACGCCAGCACGTCCTCGACCCAGATCGCCAGGTTGAGCTGCAGGGCATAGGCGTTGTCGATGTCGCTGAGGATGGGGAAGGTGGCGCCGACCTGGGCCTTCAGCTCCCGGGCGTAGCGCTGCAGCTCCGGCGCGATGGCGATGACTTGGGCGCCGCCGAGGCGCGGCCCGGCTTCGACCAGCGCGAAGGCGTTGAGGCTGCAGAACGGGCACCAATGGCCGCGGTGGAAGGCGATCACCAGGGGGCCGCGGCCCAGCAGCCAGTCCAGGCCGACCAGCTTGCCCTGGTCGTCGGGCAGCAGGAACGGCGGCATCGCCTCGCCCACTTGCGGCGCCGCGGCGCCCGCGCTGACCTGGCGCAGGCGGCCGACGAAGCGCTCGGCGGCCTCCGCAAACTCGCCGCTGACGCCGCGGATGGCGTCGTCGATCAGCTTCAGCCGCGTGCTCAGCGGCGCGTCCATCATCCGCGCCTGTTCCAGCGCCGCCCCCACAGGGGCGAAGGGATGCGGCGGCTCTTCGGATCGATCGTCCATGGCGTGCAACCCGTCGCTCGGCCCGGGCAGGCAGACCCGGAACCGCGAAATCTAGCATGGCTGCTGGCTCAGCCGAGCATGCGCGGCGCGCATGGCTTCCATGCGCTTATGTCATGCTGGGACCGCGGCGGCCGGCCTCATCATCGGGCGCAATCGCGAAGCTTGGAGGGGAGAGCGGGTCCGATGGAAATGCAGCAGGTGCGCTACTTCCTGGCGCTGAGCCGCACCCTGAACTTCACCCGCGCCGCGGAGCAGGCCAACGTCAGCCAGCCCGCGCTGACCCGGGCGATCCAGCAGCTCGAGGCAGAGTTCGGCGGCCCGCTGTTCCACCGCGAGCGGGCCCGCACCCACCTCTCCGAGCTGGGCCGCATCATGCTGCCCTATTTCGAGTCCATCCAGACCCAGACCGAAGCGGTCAAGGCGCATGCGCAGAGCCTGAGGAAGCTCGAGACCGCGCGTCTGCACATCGGGGCCATGTGCACGATCGGCCCGGCGATGTTCTCCGACCTGCTGCTGAAGTTCAGCCGCGACCACCCCAATGTGGAGCTTCAGGTCAGCGACTGCGCGGCCGGCGAGCTGCTGGAGCGACTCGCCGACGGCAAGATCGAACTGGCCCTCTTCGGCTTGCCGGAGGGGCCGGACCTGCGCTTCCACGCGGTGCCGCTGTTCAAGGAGCGGTTCGTCGTCTGCGTCTCGCCGGAGCACCGTTTCGCGCAGCAGAATGTGGTGCGGGTGCGCGAGCTGCACGACGAGGCCTACGTCAACCGCGCCAACTGCGAGATCTTCGACCTCGCCAGGCGCGAGTTCCGTGGCCGAGGCGCCTTCGTGCGCCAGGTCTTCACTTCCGAGCGCGACGATTGGGTGCAGGGGATGATCAAGGCCGGTCTGGGCTTCGGCTTCTTCCCGGAACTGAGCGTCACCGACCCGGCCCTGGTCTTCCGCCGCCTGGTCGATCCGGAGTTCGTGCGCACGATCATGCTGGTGACGGTGCGCGGCCGGCCTCACTCACCGGCCGTGGGCGCCTTCATCCGCCAGGCGAAGAGCTTCAAGTGGCCGAGCGACGACAACTACGAAGCGATGCCGGAGGACGACCCGCTCGAGGCGCTCGCCGTCGCCTGAGCGGATCGCACCGCGCTTACCGCGCCTTGTCGCCCGCCGTCTCCGGCCTGAGCCGCGCGGCGAAGGCCGCCGCCGCCAGCAGCGCGAGACCGATGCCGGCGACCGTGGCGGGCCAGCCGATGTGGTCGAAGACCTGGCCGAGGATGAAGGCGCCGGCAAGGCCGCCGAGGTAGTAGGCGGCCAGGTAGATGCCGCTGGCGGCGGCCCGGTCCTGCTTGGCGGCGCGGCCGACGAAGCCGGTAGCGACCGCCTGGGCGAAAAAGGTGCCGACGCCCAGCAGGGTAAGGCCGATCACGATCGCCACCAAGTTCGGCAGCAGGATCAGCGGCAGCCCGAGGCAGGCCAGGCCGAGCGAGCCCCAGAAGGCCGGGCGCGGGCCGAGCCGGTTGGCAATGCGGCCGGCCACCGGCGTCGTCACCATCGAGGGCAGGAAGACCAGGTAGACCAGGCCCAGCGCCATTGGCCCCAGGCCAATCGGGGCCCTGGCCAGCACGAAGTTCACGTAGGTGAAGGCGCCGATGAAGGCGAAAAGCACGCAAAAGCCGATGCCGAAGCAGGCCCGAAGGCACGGCACCGCCAGGTGCGCGCCGAGGCGGGCGAGCGGCGAGCGCGTGGGCCCGGTCGTGGCCGGCGCCAGCCGCGCGCTCTGCAGGCTGACGAAGACCAGCGCAGCGCCGACGAGGTTGAGGGCGGCGAAGACGTAGAAGTTGGCCGCCAGACCCGCGTGGCTGGCCACCGCGGAGGCGACCAGGCGGCCGATCAGGTTGCTGGCCACGGCGCCGGTGACGTAGGCGGCCAGCGCGCTGGCGGTCTCCTCGGCCGTGCCGTGCTCGGCCAGGTAGGCCATGGTCAGGGTGAATGCCGACGACATGAAGAGGCCCTGCACGACCCTGAGGGTGGTGAAGACCGCGAGGTTGGGCGCGAAGGCCAGCGCGATGGTCGGGATCGCCAGCAGCGCCAGCGCCACCCAGATGCCGGTGCGCCGCGGGATGCGATGGCTGAGCAGGGCCACGATCAGCCCGGCTGCGGCCATGCCGAAGGTGCTGGCGTTGACCGCCACGCCCGCGGCCGATGGGGCGACATGGTAGGCCTTGGCCAGGGTCGGCAGCAGCGCCTGGGTGGCGAAGAGATCCACCAGGGTGAGGAAGCCGATCACGCAGACGATCAGGTTGCGGAGCGCCGCGCTGGGCCCCCGGGCGGCGGCGGGCGCGGTGAGGGTCATGGCGGTCATCGGTCTGGCTTTCTCTGGTGTGAAGGCAGCCCTCGCGTGCGGCGCCCCTTCCTGGGGGATGAGGGAAGGGGACGCCGCACGCCGCCGGCTGGATGCCGGCCTGGGACGAGACGCGTGGGGGCGGCGCGCCTCGCCGACGGGCTACATGTGGTCTTCGGACGGGGGCATGTCGTCGCGCTTGATGTCGACGGCGATCAGCACCGTTGGCACGGCGCCGTTGTTGCGCCACCAGTGCGAGATGTTGCCGTACTCGCGGGTCACGTCGCCGGCCGTGTGCTCGATGCCGACGGCGCAGGTGGAACGGTATTCGGTGATCGATCCCGAGACCGTCATGATGATCGCCGGGCGATCACCGTGGGTGTGCCAGGGAACGACGCCGCCAGGCTGGATCACCAGCTTGCGCAGGCGCAGCGCGCGTCCGTCGAGGCCTTGAATGACCCCGTTGAGTTCAATAGCGCCGAGGATGTTGTCGCTGACGCCGCTTGCGGCGGTCTCGCCAGAGGTGCGCGCGTCCGGCCGCATCTGGTCGGCCGGGCACTCGCCCGCATAGGCGTGGCTGGAAATGGCGACGACACCGGCGAGGGTGGCGGCCGCCAGGATGACGTTGAAGGTGGATTGTGTGCGGATCATCGGGGTCTGTCCCTGCTGTCGTTGTCGCTTCGAAGCACCGAAGCTCGTTGCAGGGAGAAGCTAGGCCCGGGCGCGGGCCGGCTGAATTCGCATTGCCCTATGGAGTCGATGCATGAAGGTGATGACGCGTCACCTTGCGAGGCGTGGCCGCCGTCAGGGCGTGCGCCCGGCCGGAGCGGTCCAGTCGGCTTGCGGCAGGTCGATGTGCGAGGGCGCCGCCGGTGAGCGGCTGAGCGTGTAGGTCGGGTTCCCCGTCTCCGGATAGCGGGCGAAGGTGTCGGCGTCGGCCCCGGCGATAGCGATGCGCAGGCGATCGCCGCGCGGCACCACCGCCGAGACGGCGTGCAAAGGAACCTCAACCTCGACCCGCTCGCCCGGCGTGATAGGCGCCATGTCGGCGCGCAGGAACGAAGGCGACTTCCCGGAGGCGCCCCGCAACGCCAGTCGCAATTCGCCCTCGGACAGGTAGGTCGAGTGGCCGTCCGGCGCGACGGCTTCGAGATAGACGAAGACGGCGCCGTCCGGCTGGGTCGAGGCCAGGTAGAGAGTCGCGGCGGGCGCGCCGGTGATCTCGATATCGTGGGCCAGCGGCGCCGAGGTGTAGGTCAGCAACTTGGCGTCGGCGCCGCTGCGGTCGCCGTAGTCGACAGGACCGCCGCCGAGCTGGGTGGTCCAGCGGTTGGTCTTGCCTGTGGTCGCGGTGAAGTCGACCGCGTAGCGATCCGCGCCGGCCGCGGCGGGCGCCGTGAGGCTGAGCGCGCCTGCCGGACCGAAGTACCAGCGCGCCGGCGCGATGCCGGCGGGCGGCCAGACCGGCGTCGTCCGCCAGACCGCGGCGCCGGCGGTGTAGTAGTGGATCACCCGGGTGACGGCGGACGGCCGGCCCAGCGCACGCCGCACGAAGTCGAGGAAGGTCGGCGCGGGCGAAGGCGCGCCGGGCTCGTCCTCGGCGGTGTCGCGGATGAAGGGATCGACCCGGGCGCCACCGCCGTGGGTCCAGGCGCCGAGGTAGAGCTCCATGCGGGCGGCGGGCGCAGCCTGGTACCAGGCGAGCGCGCTGTCGGCCGTGCCGGCGTCGAACCAGCTGCCCCAGAGCTGCACCGGGGCCGGCGAGGCCCGCAGCGCGGCGAGCTGGGTGGAGAGAAAGCCCTCGCGCAGCGCCCGCCCCGCCGGCGTCACGTCATCCTCGAACTGGTAGCCTTGGGTGTCCGGATAGGGACGCCAGTTGTGCTGGTGCTCCAGCAGGGCGGAGCGCAGAGCGCCGAAGTCCGGGTCGCCGTCCACGCGCTCGAGGTTGGGCGCCGCAGCGCAGGCCGCGGCGTCGGCGACGCAGGCCGGCGCGAGGTTGAGCTCGTCGGTCAGTGCGCCCCAGCCCTTGAGCAGCATCTCATTGCGCACCCCGCCCGGCAGCGCCAGGTCGCGGTAGGTGTCGAAGTCGATGAACCGGGGCGCGCTCGCGGCCAGCACCCGGCCCGGCGCCGCCAGCGTCAGCGCCGCCAGGTTGCCGTCGTAGGAGACGCCGGTCGAGACCACCCGGCCGTCCGACCAGGGCTGGCGGGCGATCCAGGCCAGCACCTCGCCGAGGTCGCCACGTTCTTCGCGCGAGAAGATCGAGAGCACGTGGCCCTGCGAGGCGCCGCTGCCGCGCGCATCGACCAGCACCACCGCGAGGCCGGCGTCGACAAAGGCCTGCACGCCGCGGCCGCTGAGCCGCGTCGCCCGGCCGTAGGGGGTGACCACCAGCAGGGCCGGAACCCGCGCTTTGGCCGCCCCGCCAGGCAGGACGACATCGGCCGCGAGCCGCACCCCGTCATGCATTGGGATGGTCGGCGAGGTCTTGGTCGGCGCGTCGGCCCAAGCCGCGGCGAGCGGCGCTAGCGCGCCTGCCACGGCGAGCGCCAGGCAGAAGCCGCGCCAGCGCGCCATCAGAGCACGCCGAGCAGCTGCCAGTAGGCCGCGAGCACCACGAGCACGAGCGCGGCCAGGCCCAGCAGGCCGAGGTGGATGGCGGCCGCGCCGCCCCTGACGCTGAGCGTCGGCGGCGCCTTGATCCAGCCCGCTACCAGCGCCAACGGCCAGACCACCAGCCCGAGCAGCACCAACTGCAGCATCAGCCGCCAGAGCACGGCCAGCCATTCCGCGCCGCTCACCAGCACCTGGTTGGCGTACTGCGCCTCGAGCACCAGGCAGCCGACATAGAGCACGCTGAGCAGCGCTGCGGCGCCGCCCAGCCGGCGATAGAGCGGCCGGCGGCTGAAACCGTAGAAGCCGGCGAGCAGCAGCAGCACCGGGAGCACCACCAGCGGCGCGATGGTCAGCAGCGGCGTCTCGTAAGGCTCGGCGCGCCGGTCGATCCAGAGCGCGGCAGGGCCCATGAAGCTGCCGTAGGCGTCCTGGTGGAAGGCCATCCGGTTGCCGGTCTTGGGGTCCTCGAAGAGACCCGGGTAGATCTGGCGGTAGATCTGGCCGCCGATGCTGACCTCGTTATGCCCGGCCGGCCGCACCTGCACCCCTTCGATCAGCCCCACCTGCAGGTTGCCGACGAAGCTGGCGAAGCGCGAGCTGGTGGGCAGGTACTTGCCGGCCAGGGCGGCGATGTCGGCGTCGGAAAGCGCGGCGACGCCCGCCGTGTTCACCACCTCGGGCGGCGCCGGCGGCAACAGCGCCTTGGCGAACGACTCGTGGGCTTTCAGGAAGGGCAGGAACTGATCCATGCTCACCTTCGGCTTGGCGTCGAAGAGGAACATGCGCACGCCCTTGACCAGCCCGGTCAGAGTCTCGCCGTCGAAGGGATTGTAGGGCCGCGCGTTGACCGCGAAGAACACCCCGACCTGCGCCTGCGGATAGAGTTCCATCGAGGACGCCGACCCGACCATGCCGCCATCGTGGCGGATGGCGTGATAGCCGAGCGGCCGATCCTCGTAGAGCGCCCGACCGTAGCCCGGCAGCATCGGGTGGATGCGGTGCGCGTCGAAGTCGGTGAGCGCGGCGTAGCCGGCGGGCGAGAGCACGCGCTGGCCGTCGATCTGACCGCCCTGCAGCAGGGCGATCATCAGCCGGGCCATGTCGGCGCCGCTCGCTGACGC
>DATAVF010000252.1:0-6305 GCA_036267835.1 Caulobacteraceae bacterium
GAGCAGCTGTTCAAGGTGGCGGTGCGCGACACCGGCCCGGGCCTCAACGCCGAGCAGGGCGCGCGGCTCTTCCAGCGCTTCTCCCAGATCGACGGCTCGAACACCCGCCAACATGGCGGCGCGGGTCTGGGCCTGGCGATCAGCAAGGGGCTGGTGGAGCTGATGGGCGGCGAGATCGGCCTGGCCAGCGAGCCGGGCCGCGGCGCCACGTTCTGGTTCACCATCGCCGCGCCGACGCCCGAGGCCGGGCCGGGCCGGCCCGAAGCTGCGGCCGCCGCGTCTACGGCCATCGAACCGCTCGAGGTGGGCCGCCTGCGGCTGCTGGTCGTGGACGACGTGGCGGTGAACCGCGAACTGGTCTGCGCCATCCTCTCGCCGTTCGACGTCGAAATCGCCCTGGCCGCCAGTGGCGCCGAGGCCGTGGAAGCTGCGCTCACCCAGCCGTTCGACCTGATCCTGATGGACCTGCAGATGCCCGGCATGGACGGCCTGGCCGCCACCCGGGCGATCCGCGCCAACGCCGAGCTCAATCGGACGACGCCGATCCTCGCCCTCTCGGCCAATGTGCTTCCCGCCCACGTCGAAGCCTGCCTGGCCGCCGGCATGGCCGACCACGTCGGCAAGCCCATCGATCCCGCCGACCTGCTCGGCAAGATCGTCAAATGGACCACCCCGCCGGACGCAGCGGGCGAGGCGGGCGGCGAACGGGCCGTAGCCTGAAGGCCGCGAGGACGCATGCAGGATCGACGCGTCATCCGTAGGCCAAGGTTCAACCGTCGCCAGCGCGTCGAGCGCAGGCGGGCGCCTCAGGCGCGCTGCAGCACCTTGGCTTTGGGCTTGCGGGCGCGGCCGGTCTGCTTGGCCAGCAGCTCCTTGAGGTAGCGGCCGGTCCAGCTGGCCTCGCTGGCGGCGATGTCCTCGGGCGTGCCGACGGCGATGATCTCGCCGCCGCCGTCGCCGCCCTCGGGGCCGAAGTCGAGCACCCAGTCGGCGGTCTTCACGACATCGAGGTTGTGCTCGATCACCACCACCGTGTTGCCCTGGTCGACCAGCTCATGCAGCACCTCGAGCAGTTTGCGCACGTCCTCGAAGTGCAGACCGGTGGTCGGCTCATCCAGGATGTAGAGGGTGCGGCCGGTGGCCCGCCTGGAGAGTTCCTTGGAGAGCTTCACCCGCTGCGCCTCGCCGCCGGAGAGGGTGGTGGCCTGCTGACCGACCTTCACGTAGCCGAGGCCGACCCGCTTCAGCGTCTCCATCTTGTCGCGGATCACCGGCACCGCCTTGAACATGTCGGCGGCCTCTTCCACCGTCATATCAAGCACATCGGCGATGCTCTTATTGCGGAACAGCACCTCCAGCGTCTCGCGGTTGTAGCGCTTGCCCTGGCAGACATCGCAAGTGACGTAGACGTCGGGCAGGAAGTGCATCTCGATCTTGATCAGGCCGTCGCCCTGGCAGGCCTCGCAGCGCCCACCCTTGACGTTGAACGAGAACCGCCCCGGGCCATAGCCGCGCCCCTTCGACTCCGGCAGGCCGGCGAACCAGTCGCGGATGGCGGTGAAGGCGCCGGTGTAGGTGGCCGGGTTCGAGCGCGGCGTGCGCCCGATGGGGCTCTGGTCGATGTCGATGACCTTGTCGAAGAACGGCAGCCCCTCAATGCGCTCGTACGGGGCCGGCGCGTCGGAGGCGTTGTTCAGCCGGCGCGCGGCGGCCTTGTAGAGGGTCTCGATGGTGAAGGTGGACTTGCCGCCGCCGGAGACACCGGTGATGCAGGTGAAGGTCCCCACCGGGATCTCGCCGGTGACGTTCTTCAGGTTGTTGCCGGTGGCGCCGATCACCTTCAGCATCTTCTTGGTGGAGATCGGCCGGCGCCGTTCGGGAATGGCCACCTCGCGGGCGCCGGTCAGGTACTGGCCGGTGAGGCTCTTGGGGTTGGCCATGATGTCGGCCGGCTTGCCCTCGGCCACCACATGGCCGCCGTGGATGCCCGCGGCGGGGCCCATGTCGATGACGTGGTCGGCGGTGAGGATGGCCTCCTCGTCGTGTTCGACCACCAGTACGGAATTGCCGAGGTCGCGCAGGCCCTTCAGCGAGACCAGCAGCCGGGCGTTGTCGCGCTGGTGCAGGCCGATCGAGGGTTCATCAAGCACATAGAGCACGCCGGTGAGGCCCGAGCCGATCTGGCTGGCGAGGCGAATGCGCTGGCTCTCGCCGCCCGACAGGGTGCCCGAACCGCGCGACAGGTTCAGATATTCCAGCCCCACGTCGACCAGGAAGCGCAGCCGGTCGTTGATCTCCTTCAGGATCCGGCGGGCGATTTCCATCTGCTTGTCAGTGAGTTGCCCGTCGAGCTTCTCGAACCAGTCGCGGGCCGGGCGGATGGCCAGCACCGAGATCTCGGCGATGTTGCGCCCGGCGATCTTCACCGCCAGCGCCTCGGGCTTCAGCCGCGCGCCGTGGCAGACCTCGCACGGCGTCTCCTGCTGGTAGCGCGCCAGTTCCTCGCGCACCCAACTCGAGTCGGTCTCGCGCCAGCGCCGCTCCAGGTTCGGCAGGACCCCCTCAAAGGTCTTGTTGACCTCGTACTTGCGGGCGTTGTCGTCGTAGACGAAGTGGATCTTGTCCTTGCCAGAGCCGTGCAGCACCGCCTCGTGCGCCTGCTCCGGCAGCTTCCACCACGGCTCGTCCATCGAGAACCCATAGTGGGCGGCCAGGGCCTGCAGGGTCTGGGTGTAGAGCGGGGAGGGGCCCTTGGCCCACGGCGCCACCGCGCCCTTGTGCAGGGTCTTGTCCTTGTCTGGCACGACCAGGTCAGCGCTGAACTTCAGCTTCATGCCGAGCCCGTCGCAGGCCGGGCAGGCGCCGGCCGGGCTGTTGAACGAGAACAGCTTCGGCTCGATCTCGGCGATGGTGAAGCCGGAGACCGGGCAGGCGAAGCGCTCGGAGAACAGCATCCGCCGCGCTTCGGTCTCCCCCTCGGCCACGTCGGCCCACTCGGCCACGGCGATGCCGTCAGCAAGGCGCAGCGCCTGCTCCAGGCTCTCGGCCAGGCGCTCGGCGATGCCGTCGCGCACCACGATGCGGTCCACCACCACGTCGATGTCGTGCTTGAAGGTCTTCTCCAGCGCCGGCGCGTCCTCGATCGCGTAGTAGGCGCCGTCGATCTTCAGCCGCTGATAGCCGCCGCGCTGCCACTCGGCGATCTCCTTGCGGTACTCGCCCTTGCGGTCGCGCACCACCGGGGCCAACAGGAAGAGCCGCGTCCCCTCGGGCAGGGCGACGATCTTGTCGACCATCTGGCTGACGGTCTGGCTCTCGATCGGCAGGCCGGTGGCGGGCGAATAGGGCACCCCGACGCGCGCCCAGAGCAGGCGCATGTAGTCGTGGATCTCGGTCACCGTGCCCACCGTGGAGCGCGGGTTGCGGCTCGTGGTCTTCTGCTCGATCGAGATGGCCGGCGAGAGGCCCTCGATCAAGTCGACGTCCGGCTTGCCCATCAACTCCAGGAACTGGCGCGCATAGGCCGAGAGGCTCTCGACATAGCGGCGCTGGCCCTCGGCGTAGATGGTGTCGAACGCCAGGCTCGACTTGCCCGAGCCCGAGAGCCCGGTCAGCACCACCAGCTCGCCGCGCGGGATGTCGACGCTGATGTCTTTCAGATTGTGCTCGCGCGCCCCACGGACACGCAGATACCGGTTCGGATCGGACATGGGCCTCGCCAAGGATGCGGAACGGCAGACCCTCCTCAGGCCGCCGGACCTCCTAATCTAATACCGAGACTCGCATCCGCAGCAAGAACAAGGCGGGAACGTGCACGCCTTGCTGACATGTCCTGACGCGAAAGCGGCCGCCGCCTACCAGCGGTTGCCGTCGTCAGAGCCGCTCGGGCAGTTGCAATAGGCCCATACCCATTGGTGACGGCCGGCGCTCCACATCCAGCGGCCACAGGGGCCGGCGGCCTGGTCCTGGTCTCCGCTCGCGTAACCCTGCTGGTACGAGTAGCCCTGATACGACGAGCCCTGGTCGGCGTAGCCGTCATCGGCGCTCGAAGCGTCGTCGCCCTGACCGGCGTCGTAGTAGCCCTGTCCGGCGTAGCCCTGGTCCTGATCGTCGTATCCGTTGTCGCCTTGTGGGGCGTAGTAGCCCTGGTCATAGGCGTAGCCCTCGTCCGGCGCGTAGGCGCCGTCGTCGTAGCCGTAGTCGCCGCCATAATAGCCGAGCGAGACGCTCGGATAGCCGTAGTCGTAATAGCCGCGATGGCGGGAGCGATCGTCGAAGTCACGGTTGTGATCGCGGCGGTCGTGGTCGCGATCCATGTGGTTGTTCGAGTAGTAGACTTGGTTGTTGTTATACGGGTGACGGTAGACCTGAGGATTGCGGTAGGCGTTGTTGTCGTGCGGCATCGTGTAGCGCGGCTGCTGCTGCTGCGTATAGGGGCGCTGCACGCCCATGTGATGCTGCGGATAGGTCATCATCGGCGGGTGGCCCGCCGGCGGATGATAGGTCGGGTGCGGCGTCGCGTAGTTGCCGTGCGGCGCATGCATGTAGGTCGGACCAGCTGCCGACGCAGCGGCCGGGATCGCGGCCAGCGTCACCGCCGCGAGCAAAAGTGCTCTCATCTTTCTAGCCTCCCAGGGTGGACCCTCGCGCGGCATCTGTAGCCCAGCCTGAGCCCGCGCAGAATAGAATGGTTAACGCCCGAGCGGCGCGCTTGGCCAACGCGCGAACCTGGGGCAGGTTCCACAGCCTTGAAACGTCCCCGCCAGGAGGCTGCCCAGGAGGTTGCGATGTCGCTCGATTTCGGCTCGGTCCGGCGCGCCCGTGGCGAACTGTCGGTCATCCGCACGATGGCGATCGTCTCGGCGCTGGTGTTCGGCGGGGCGGGCGCCGGCTGGCTCTACACCGTCTGGAGCCACCAGACGGGCGACGCCCGGGCCGAGACCAAGGCCTGGCTGGTCACCGGCCCGCCATGCCCGACCATCACCGCCGACGCCTGGCGCGCCCTCGATATCGCCAATCCCCAGCCCGCTTCTTTCCGCGGCATCGTCGCCGAGCGCGACGCCGGCGACGTGACCTGCGAGACCCAGGATGTGGACGCCGCCGGCCATGCGGTGGCGCCGTACCCGGTCTGCCGCTTCGGTTCGCCGGTGGCGATCCACCTCATCACCCCTCGCGGCGACCTCTACTTCCAGCCGCCGGTCGGCAGTGCGGCGACCGTCACCCTGGCCGGCGGCCAGCCGAGATGCATGCTCGCCGCGGCAGGCGCCAGCTGGAGCACTGGCCCTTATGGCGCCGCGCAGTAAAGTTGCGTATCCGGGGCGCCGCACTTCCCCATAGGCGCCTTGCCCATGTCCGCACCGCTTCCCGGCCCCACCTCGCAATCGTTCATCTCGCAGCGCCTGCGCCTGAACTACGTCGACTGGGGCAACCCGACCGCGCCGCCGCTGCTGCTGCTGCACGGCGGCCGTGACCATTGCCGCAACTGGGACTGGGTCGCCGCCGACCTGCGCCGCGACTACCACATCGTCGCCCCCGACCTGCGCGGCCACGGCGACAGCGCCTGGTCGACGAGCGGCGACTATTCGATGAACGCCTTCGTCTACGACCTGGCGCAGCTGATCCACCAGCAGCGCCTGGCCCCGCTGCGCATCGTCGCCCACTCGCTCGGCGGCTCGATCGCGCTGCGTTACGCCGGGATCTTCCCCGAGACGCTGGTCAAGGTGGCGGCCATCGAGGGCCTCGGCCCGTCGCCGGCGCAAATGGCCGAACGGACCCAGCGCGGTCCGGTCCAGCGCATGCGCCACTGGATCGCCGACACCCGTAAGATCGCCGCCCGCATCCCGCGCCGCTACCCGACGCTGGAAGACGCCTTCCACCGCATGCAGACCGAGAACAGGCACCTGACCGAAGACCAGGCCCGCTATCTCACCCTGCACGGCGCCATGCAGAACGAGGACGGCACCTACAGCTGGAAGTTCGACAACTACGTCCGCTCGGGCACGCCCGCGGACTTCAGCCACCGCGAGATGCGCGAGATCTGGGGCAACGTCGCCTGTCCGGTGCTGCTGGTGAACGGCGCCGAGAGCTGGGCCTCGAACCCGGCCGAAGACGGCCGCGCCGCCTGGTTCAAGAACGCCACCACCGTCGAGTTCGAAGGCGCCGGCCACTGGGTGCACCACGACAAGCTGGACGAGTTCCTGGTCGCGGTGCGCGCGTTCCTCGCCGACTGACCGGCGTCAAGGCGGGGCGGCGGTCTGCGAAACCCCCTTGCCGGGGTCGCGCCAGGTCATGATCGGATCGTCGAC
>DATAVF010000253.1:0-1733 GCA_036267835.1 Caulobacteraceae bacterium
AGGCCAAGCTCGAAAGAAGGCCGTCGAACGCATGGAGGCAGTTTTTCCGATCGGCTGAGCGTGTCAAGGACCGCCTCCGGCGGCCGCGCAGCGGCGGGCGCAAAGCGCCCGTCCTTGACACGCTCAGCCGATCGGAATCACGCTCCGCCATGCGATCGATGGACCATCCCGTCCGGCGGTGATTGGCGGGCATGCTCTATTTGGTCGGCGGTTGCAGCAGAAGTGGCAAGTCATCCCTCGCCGAGCGGATGCGCGCCGGACATGGCGTTCCGTGGTTCCCGTTGGACGCGCTCAAGATGGGCCTGTTCCGAGGCGCGCCCGACTTGGGGGTCCATCCCGAAACCGATGACCTCGTCACCGCAGACAGCATGTGGCCCATCGTTCGGGGCCTCCTCGAAAACCTGCTCTTCGACGGACGCGACTACCTCGTTGAGGGGGTGAACCTTCGCCCGGCGACCGTCGCGGCCCTCATTGCCGAGAGCGACGCCGCCATTCGCGCCTGCTTCTTGGGCTATCCAAGTCTGACCGCGGAGGCCAAGGCGGTGCTCGTAACCCGGCACGCCGGCTTGCCGAATGACTGGCTCAACGGCTTGGAGCCGGACTACGTCAGCTCGTATCTGCAGACCTGTGTCGAGCTGAGCGCGTATCTCCGAGACGAGTGTTCGACGCTCGGCTTGCCGTTCTTCGACACAGGCGCTGACTTCCAGGGCGGTGTGAGGGCCGCCGAAAGGGCTCTGCTCGCTCCCACCAACCCTTGACGCCGCGCCCCCTTCGGGTGATTGCCGCACGTTACGACTTCGCTTCGGAGGCCCCATGGGCTGGTACGCCATTCTCGCCATCGCCATCTTCGTCGCCGCGATCGGCCTCTTGAACCGCATCGAGTTCGGCCGCTTCGACTGATGCCGGGCGGGCGCGGCTGGGCGCTGGTCACCGGCGCCGCGCGCCGGATCGGCCGGACGCTGGCCCTGACGGCCGCCCGCGCCGGCTATGACGTCGTCGTCCACCATCACGATACCGGCGCCGAGGAGACCGCCGCCGAGATCGCGGCGCTAGGGCGCCGCGCAGTCATCGTCAGCGCCGACCTGGCGGATGCGGCCGATTGCCGGCGGCTGATCGCCGAGGCGCCCGCGCCGCTGACCCTGCTGGTCAACTCCGCCTCGCTCTTCGAGGACGACCTGATCCAGACCCTGACGCCCGAGGCTTGGGACGCGGCCCAGGCGGTCAACATCCGCGCGCCGGTGCTGCTCTCGCAGGCCTTCGCTGCTGCCCTGCCGCCGGGCGAAGCGGGTCAGATCGTCAACATCATCGACCAGCGGGTGCTGCGCCTGACGCCGCAGTTCTTCAGCTATGCGGTCAGCAAGGCGGCGCTCTGGGCGGCGACGCAGATGCTGGCGCAGGGCCTCGCGCCGCGCATCCGCGTCAACGCCATCGCGCCCGGTCCCACCCTGGCCTCGGTTCACCAGTCGCCCGCGGACTTCGCCGCCGAGGCCGGCGCGGTGCCGCTGGGACACGGGCCGACGCCGGAGGAAATCGGCCAGGCGCTGGCCTACCTCATTGACGCTCCGTCGGTGACGGGCCAGATGATCGCGGTGGATGGCGGCCAGCACCTGTCCTGGAAGACGCCGGACATCGTGGGCTAGCCATGTCGCAGCCGAAAACGCATCCGGAGGGTTCCCCAGCCAGCACGTCCGCCACCAAGATCGTCATCACCAAGGTGTTCGTCCGCGGCCTCG
>DATAVF010000254.1:0-18106 GCA_036267835.1 Caulobacteraceae bacterium
GAGCTTCGCGCAGCAGCTGCGCGAACCGGCCGACCTGCTGCGGCTGCCGCTGCTGCGGTCCTACCGCCCGCAGGACTGGCTTGCCTGGTTCAAGGCGGCGGGCCTGGGCGCGGTCAACCTGCACGGCCCGCTGTTCGATTCATCGCTGATCATGGCCCAGGCGGCGATCCGCGGCGAAGGCGTCGCGCTCGCGCCATATAGCCTGTTCCGCCGCGAGCTCGACGCGGGTCAGCTCGTGCGGCCGTTCAGAGTCGAGGCTGACGTCGGCGGCTACTGGCTGACCTGGCTCAAATCGCGCCCGCCGTCCGCGGCGATGCAGGCCTTCCGCGGCTGGCTGACGCGCGTGTTTCCGGGCGCGGAAACCGGGGCTGCCGCGCCTATCGGCTAGCCGGAGACGCTCACCGAGGTCAGGTCGTCGCCCAGGATGATGTCGCCCGCGAAGTGCGGCCGGGCCAGGGCGCGCCACTCGTCTTCCTGGCCGGGAAAGAGCGGCGGCACGTAGTGGGTGAGCATCAGGGTCTTCACGCCGGCGCGGGCGGCGGTCTGGGCGGCCTGTTCGACGGTGGAGTGGTAGTCGAGGATGTCCTGGAAGCGCTGCGAGGGCACGCGCTTGACCAGGTCCTCGCGGATCACCGTCTGCACATAGACGTCGGCGCCCTGGCACATGGCGTCGAGCTCGGGGCAGGGGATGGTGTCGCCGGCCAGGGCCGCGACCGCGCCGCCCTGCTCGATGCGGTAGCCGAGGGTCGGGAACACCGGCGAGTGGTCGGTGCGGTGGGCGGTGATGTGGCAGCCTGCCACCTCGAAGGCGTCGCCTGGCGCCAGCTCCACCACCTCGACCTGCGGCGCCTCGTTGAGGTCGGCGTGGTGGTCGATGCGGTACTTCACGTCGAAAGCCAGCATGGCCAGGGTCGCCTCGACCAGCGCCTTGGCGCCGGCCGGGCCGAACACCTTCAGCGGGCGGGGCACGGGCGGCATCACCCAGGCGCAGGTGATCACATCGTTGAGGTCGGTGATGTGGTCGGAGTGCATGTGGGTCAGCAGCACCGCCGAGATCGCCGGCGGCGGCACGCCGGCCTGGGTCAGACGCATGATCACGCCGCGCCCGCAATCGACCAGCAGGTTGGCGCCGCCGGCCTTCACCAACGTGGCCGGCCCGGCGCGGCTTGCGCTGGGGATGGGCGAGCCGGTGCCCAGAAGAATGACGTCCATGGCTAAGCCTCCGAGAATGGCGCGGAGATTATGGCACGGTGCGTGTCAATAGGTACAGCGCTGCCGGCGCCTTGATATCCGCCGCGAAAGCGAACTGGAGGGGCCGGTGACCTACGTAGCACGGACGTCCGGAGGAGGTCCCGGACAGCCCGCTTCGCGGTCTTCCGGGATGACACGGCCTGGTTGACTGAAACAGCGGGCGTTAGGCCGGCGCCATTGCCCGGTCCTCGAACACCGCGGCGTCGAGGGGCGCCAGCGGGGTGTGGCCGAGGATCATGTCGGCGGCTTTTTCGGCGATCATGATGGTGGGGGCGTTGGTGTTGCCGCCGACCAGCGTCGGCATCACCGAGGCGTCGATGACGCGCAAGCCAGCCAGCGCCTGCACCTTCAGCTCGGCGTCGACCACCGCCAGCGGATCGCCCGCGCGGCCCATGCGGCAGGTGCCGACCGGGTGGTAGATGGTCTCGGCGGTCTGGCGGATCCAGGCGTCGAGCTCGGCGTCGGACTGCACGCCCGAGCCCGGGAACACCTCCGCGCCGGCGATCGGCTTCAGCGCCGCCTGGGCCGCGACCTCGCGCATCATCTTGGTGCCTTCGCGCAGCGCGCGGCGGTCCTCGTCGGTGGCCAGGTAGTTGGCGAAGATGGCGGGATCGGCCATCGGGTCGGCGCTGGCCAGGGTGACGCGGCCGCGGCTCTCGGGCCGCAGCTGACAGACGTGCACCGAGAACCCGTCCTTCGGCACCGACTGCTTGCCGTGGTCCTTCATGATCGCGAGCACGCAGTGCAGCTGCAGGTCCGGCCGGTCCAGGTCCTGCCGCGACTTCAGGAAGGCGCCGGCCTCAAGGAATTGCTGGCGCCCGAAACCCTGGCCGAACAGCATGTAGTTCAGCCCCGTGGTGTAGCGGGCGAGGCCGGTCGAGTGGGAATAGGCCGTCTTCACGGTGGGGGTTTCCCACGAGAGGATCACGTCGAGGTGGTCCTGCAGGTTCTCGCCGACGCCCTTCAACTCATGCACCGTGTTGACGCCCACGGTGGCCAGGCTCTCCGGATTGCCGATGCCCGACAGCTGCAGGATCTGCGGCGACTGCACGGCGCCGGCGCAGAGCAGCACCTCGGCGTCGGCGCGGATCTGCTTGGTCTGGCCCTCCTGAACGAACTCGACGCCGACGGCGCGGCCGCGCTCGATCAGGATGCGGGTGGTGCGCGCGCCGATCTCGATGGTCAGGTTGGGGCGCTTGCCGGCGATCGGCGCCAGGTAGGCGGCCGACGAACTCCAGCGCTTCCCGTCCTTGATGGTCAGCTGGTAGGGGCCGAAGCCTTCCTGCTGGTAGCCGTTGAAGTCGCGCGTGCGCCGATAGCCGGCCTGCTCGCCGGCCTCGATGAAGGCGCCGTACACCGGGTTCTTCGACGAGGCTTTCGAGACGTAGAGCGGCCCGTCTGCGCCATGATACGGGTCGGCGCCGCCCTCGAAGGTCTCGGCGCGTTTGAAGTAGGGCAGGATGTCCGAATAGCCCCAGCCGGTCAGGCCCATCTGGCGCCAGAGGTCGTAGTCGCGGGCGTGGCCGCGGATATAGATCATGCCGTTGATCGACGACGAGCCGCCGAGGCCGCGGCCGCGCGGCCACCAGAGCTTGCGGTTGTCGAGGTGCGGCTCGGGCTCGGTCCAGAAGCCCCAGTTGTAGTCGCCTTTCTGGCTGATCAGCCCGCCGACCCCGGCCGGCATGCGCACCATCAGCGAATTGTCCTTGGGCCCGGCTTCCAGCAGGGCGACGCGGGTCTTGCCGTCGGCGCTGAGCCGGTTGGCCAGCACGCACCCCGCCGAGCCGGCGCCGATGATGATGTAGTCGTAACTGACGGCGGCCATTGGGGATGCGCTTCCACGAAACTGACGATGGCGTCACCTTAGCAAGGAGCCGCTACGTCAGCCAACCTTCGTCCCCACTTGCTCAGGCACGCACACATCTGGCTGAGCCAGCGCGTTTCGTTCCTTCTCCCCTCACGAGGGGAGAAGGGTGCTGAGCGCAGCGGCTATAACCCTATGATTTCACGCCATTCCCTCGGGGCCTTGGTCAGCGCCCCGTCCATTGCGGCGGCCGCCGCTGGGCGAACGCCAGGGGCCCTTCCTTGAAATCCGCCGACGTGAACAGCGCGGCCACCGCCGGGTAGCGGCCCTGGCCCTTGATCGCCGCTTCCAGCGTCGGTTCGTCCAGCCCCTTCAGCACCGCCTGCTTCGAGGCCCGGATCGACATCGGGCTGCACTCGGCGATCAGGCCCGCCCAGCGCTTGGCCGCCGCCATCAGGTCGCCGGGCGCCGTGACTTCATTGACGAAGCCGAGCTCCAGCCCCTCCTTGGCCGAGACGCGGCGGGCGGTGAGGATCATGCCCATCGCCCGCTTCAGCCCGATCTGCCGCGGCAGCCGGTGCACGCCGCCGGCCAGGGCGGCCAGGCCGACGCGCGGCTCGGGCAGGGCGAAGATCGCGCTCTCCGAGGCGATGATCAGGTCGCAGGCCAGCGCGATCTCGAAGCCGCCGCCCATGGCGACGCCGTTAACCGCCGCGATTAACGGCTTGTTCAGGTCGAAGCGCTGCGTCAGCCCGGCGAAGCCCGAGGGCGGGTTGCCCATCTTGCCGCCGCCGGCCTGGTGCTTGAGGTCGTTGCCGGCCGAGAAGGCCCGCTCGCCGCTCCCGGTGACGATGCCGACCCACTGGCTGTCGTCGGCGGCGAAGTCGTTGAACACCGCGTCGAGCTCGAAGTGGGCGTCCGAATGCAGGGCGTTCATCACCTCGGGCCGGTTCAGGGTGACGGTGGTGACGGGCCCGTCCTTCTCGACGGCGACGTATTGATAGGCCATGGCTTCCTCCGATTTTGCGGCATGCTTGCACCGTTGACGCGGCGCCAGGCAACCGCCGGAGTGCGATGATGACCGAGCCTGCCGCCGCTGGCCCCAACGCCGCCCAGATCACCTATTGGAACACGGGCGCCGGACCGGCGTGGGTGGCTGCGCAGGATGCCCTCGACGCGCAGTTGCGGCCGCTGGGGTTGAAGGCCATGGCGGCGCTGGCGCCCACGGCTGGCGAGCGGCTGATCGACGTGGGCTGCGGCTGCGGCGACACCTCGCTGGAGCTGGCGAGGCGGGTGGGCGAGGGCGGCGCACTGCTGGGCGCGGACATCTCGGCGCCGATGTTGGCGGTGGCGCGGCGGCGGGCCGAAGAAGCGGGGTTCGGCTGGGCGCGGTTCGCCCAGGCCGATGCTCAGGTGCATGGCTTCGAGCCGGCGGACGGCGTGTTCTCGCGCTTCGGCGTGATGTTTTTCGAGGACCCGACCGCGGCCTTCGCCAACCTGCGCCGCGCGCTGAGGCCGGGCGGGCGGGTCGCCTTCGTCTGCTGGCGGGCGCTGGCCGAGAACCCGTGGATGACCATCCCGATGGCCGGCGTCGCGCCCCTGCTCCCCGAAGCGCCACCCGCCGCCGCGCCGGGTGCGCCCGGCCCCTTCGCCTTCGCCGACCATGACCGGCTGGCCGGCATTCTCAGGGGCGCGGGCTTCACCGACATCGCCATCGACGCGCAGACCCAGCCGATCGGCCAGGGCGACCTGGAGACGGCCTCCCGCATGGCGCTCAGCGTCGGCCCGGTGGCGATGGCGGTGCGCACCTATCCGGACCTGCGCGATCGCATCAAGGAGGCCGTCCGCGCCGCATTGGCGCCGCACGACACCGCCGAGGGCGTGCGGATGGACTCCTCGGTGTGGGTCGTCCGCGCGGCCTGAACGGCTAGGAGCCGGAGGTCGCGCCGGGCCAGTGGACGAGGTCACCGCAGCCGTCGTCGCCCAGCGGCCGGGCGGATGCGACGACAGGCCCGATTCGCGTGCCTCGCAACGTGAAGAGCATCGCCCCGCCTGCATCGGTAGAGAAGCACAATCGGCGGCGGTCGGCGCTCAGAGCCCAGCCATCCGACATGCTGCGCGAATGGTCGGCCCGCTCCGCGCTCGCCTCGATGGCGCGCTGTGCTGCGGGAACAGCCCGCGATCCCAGCGGCTGATGCGTGAAGGCGCGCGAATAGAGGCTGTCGATCAGGTCGAGCTCAGGGACTTTGCTGACCTTCCCCAAGTCTCGGATGCCGCTCGGCGTCGCCTCGAATCTCCAGACCCGCTGCCGACCTTCGCACGCCCCGCACGAGAAAAAGCTGTTGAACTCATCTTTCACGGGCAGGCTGAGCAGGTGGCCGGCAAGAGTGGGTCCGCCGTCAAGCTCTATGTGAAACTCAAAGATGTGCAGCATCAGCGGCTTGGCGTGCGCGCCATCCCAAGCCCAGAAGCTGATCTGGCCGCTGTCGGTCTCGCCAGCGGCCTGAACGTAGGCCGCATCGATCCAGAACCGGTGAAGGCCCGCGGCTCCATCGGGCAACCTCCCGAGCGACGTGACGCCGAGCGGGCTGCACGCGTACCAGGTGTCGCTGTCGGGGTGTTTCTCCGCGCAATCGCTTTTGGACGCCCGCAGATCCCAGGCGAGCAACGGCTTCAAGCTGCCGGCTGCCGGGGTATCTCCAAGCCTCCACGCCACGACGCCGTGCTCAACGATGAACACGTCGCCAATCCCGTTGATCGAGAGGCCGAAAAGGAGGCTCGATGGGTCGAGTTGGGTTGCGAAGACGCTCATATCCTTGTCCAGCGAGGCCAAGGTCGCCTCTGCCTGCGCCTCCGATCCAGACGAGCGCGCAACCGTTTCTGCGGCGCCCCAGACCCGGCGGATCACCATCGGCGTCCGCGGATCGTCGTCGAGGAATCCCGCCTCGTCCGTATGCTTGGCAAGCTCCGCCCGGGCCGTGATGAAGTCATGCGCTGGGTCAGCGAACGCCGCTCCCCCGAGCAGGACGACGAGCGTCGGCAAGCAGGCCAGCCAGTTGCGCATCGGCGTCACAGCGCCGTCAGCCCTGCCTTGAACCGCTGCCAGTTGCGCACGTAGCTCTGCGAGCCGGCGCCCATCCGCGCCGCCTGTTCGGGCGACAGTTCGCGCACCGCCTTGGCCGGCGAGCCCAGGACCATCGAGCCGTCGGGAAACTCCTTGCCCTCGGTGACCAGGGCGCCGGCGCCGACCAGGCAGTTCTTCCCGATCTTCGCCCCGTTCATCACGATGGCGCCGATGCCGATCAGCGAGCCGTCGCCGATCTCGCAGCCGTGCAGCATCACCATGTGGCCCACGGTGACGTTGGCGCCGATGGTCAGCGGCTGGCCGACGTCGGTGTGCAGCACGGAATTGTCCTGCACGTTGGAGTTTTCGCCGAGGGTGATCGGCTCGTTGTCGCCGCGCAGCACCGCGCCGAACCAGACGCTGGCGTTCTTCTTCAAGATTACATGGCCGGCCACGACAGCGTTCGGCGCTATCCAGTATTCGCCGTCCGGCGGCAGCGTCGGTTCCCGGTCGCCCAATCTATAGGCAGTCATCCGCACACGTCCTATGCTGAAAAAGCGGCTTGCTTAACGGGTCATAAACCACGCTAAAGTCATTGTAGTTCGGCGATTCGAGGGGGCGCCAGCCCTGCTTGAAAAGTCCCGCCGCGGGACGTCCCGCGGTTTCCTCCGGAACGGAGAACCGGGTGTCGCTTTTGGGGTTCGGGCGGGCATCGTTCCCGCCCCCGACCAGCCCTTCAGGACCGCCGAAGCGGCGCGTCCGCTTCTCCTCACCGATCCAGCCGAACCCAGGGCGGGCCATCGCGGCGCCGCCCTTTTTCTTGTCCCCCTGTGGAGGCAATCCATGACCAAGCGAGCCCTGAAGCGCATGACCCGTGATGGCGCATTTGACGCCGCCCAGTTCGAAGACGACGCCAAGGTGCGCCGCCTGCCTCTCGCCCGTGGCTGGAGCCCCGTCGCCGCCGTGGAGGCGGAAAGGGAGCAGGGGTACCTGAAGACCATAAAACCCAAGTCGATCGGCCAGGCCCGGCTGATCGAGGCCATCGACGCCAAGGCCCTGGTGCTGGCGCTGGGCCCGGCGGGCACCGGCAAGACCTACCTCGCCATCGCCAAGGCGGTGGAGGCGCTGGAAAGCGGCAAGGTGGCGCGCATCGTGCTCTCGCGGCCGGCGGTGGAGGCGGGCGAGAGCATCGGCTTCCTGCCCGGCGAGATGGAGGACAAGCTCGCCCCCTATCTGCGCCCGCTCTACGACGCGCTCTCCGACCGGCTCTCGATGAAGCGGGTCAGGGCGCTGATCGCCGAGGGCGCCATCGAGATCGCCCCGGTGGGCTTCATGCGCGGCCGCACCCTCAACAACGCCTTCGTGGTCATCGACGAGGCGCAGAACTGCACCTACGTGCAGCTGAAGATGCTGCTGACCCGGCTCGGCTGGTCGTCGACCATGGTCATCACCGGCGACCCCGGCCAGTCCGACCTGCTGCCCGGCATCTCCGGCCTCGCCGACGTCGCCGCCCGGCTGGAAGAAGTGCGCAACATCTCCGTCGTCCGCCTCGCCGACCAGGACATCGTCCGCCACCCGCTGGTGGGGGAAATGCTGGCAGTCTTGTAGTCCCCTCCCCCTTGAGGGGAGGGGTCAGGGGTGGGGGTCTGCCGGCCAAGAGTTGGCTCTTGCAGGTCGTTCCGAGGGTGTGGGGTGGCGGAGAGTTCCCCCCACCCCCGACCTCTCCCCTCAAGGGGGAGGGGAGTTACTGCGGTCGCTCCCCCGCCACCGTCGTCCTGTGCAGCACGCGCTGATACCCGTCATACCCGCCGGTGGCGTTGTGCATGGCGCGGCGGTTGTCCCACATGGTCAGCATGTTGGCCGCCCATGAGTGCCGGTAGATGAAGGCGTCGGCGAGCATGTGCTTGATGAGGAAGGCCAGCAGGGTGGCGCTCTCGGCCTCGCTGAAACCCTCGATGCTGATGGTGTAGGTCGGGTTGATGAAGAGGCCGCGGCGGCCGTCCTGCAGGGTGCGCACCAGCGGATGGACCTGCGTCTTCTCCGCCTCGGGGCTGGAGAGGATGGTCATGCCCTTGCGCCCTTCCTCGCCGGCGAAGAAGCCGGACGGGCCGTAGGGGCGGGCGGCGGAGTGGATGGTGCGCAGCGGCGTCAGCAGGCGCTGGAACGCCGGGCTCAGCGCCTCGTAGGCCGCGATGGCGTCGGCGTAGTAGGTGTCGCCGCCGACCGGCGGGATGATCTTGGCGTGCAGGATGGTGGCCGAAGGCGGGGTTTCCTGGAAGCTCCAGTCGGAGTGCCAGCCGCCGCCGAACACCTTGGCGGTCTCGTCCGGCTCGCGGCGCACCTCGAGGATGTGCGGGCGACCCGCCAGCGGGGCGACATAGGGATCCCAGCCGAAATCACCGAACTGCAGGGTGAACGTCTCGAGCTGATCGTGGGTCAGTGGCTGGTCCGGAAACCAGAGCACTCCGTGCGCCAGGAAGGCGGCCTTGACCCGCGCCAGGGTCTGCGGCGGCAGCGGGCGGGCGAGATCGAGGCCGCTGACTTCCGCCCCGAACTGGCTGGGATTGGGCTTGATCCGTAGGGTGGCGGGCGTTTCGACGAGGCTCATGGCGCGAATTTGCGCCGAAATCGCCAGACCTGCAAAGCCTCAGCCCGAAATCGCGAAGCCGCCGTCCACCGGCAGCGATGCGCCGGTGACAAAGTCCGAGGCGGGGCTCGACAGGAAGACCGCCGGGCCCTCGAAGTCACTGCCCTCGCCCCAGCGGCCCGCCGGGGTGCGGGCGACGATGCGCGCGTCGAACGCCTCGGCGTTCTTGGCCCCCTGGGTCATGTCGGTGACGATCCAGCCGGGCAGGATGGCGTTTACCTGGATGTTGTCGCGGGCCCAGGCGGCGGCCAGCGACTTGGTCAGCTGGATCAGTCCGCCCTTGCTGGCGGCGTAGGCCGGCACGAACGGGGCGCCGAAAAGCGAATACATCGAGCCGATGTTGATGATCTTGCCCCCGCCCTGGGCTTGCATGATCGGGTAGGCAGCCTGGCTGGCCAGCATCACGGCGGTCAGGTTGGTCTGCAGCACCGCGTTCCAGTCGGCGAGGCTGGTGGTCTGGGGCGGGCCGCCGCGGGCGATGCCAGCGTTGTTGATCAGCACGTCCAGGCGGCCGAAGCGGGCGTGCGCCTCGCCCGGCATGGCGCGGCAGGCGGCCTCGTCGGCGACATCGACCTCCAGGGCCTGGGCGGCCGCGCCGAGGGCGGTGAGCTCGGCCACGGCGGCGGCGTTTTTCGCTGCATTGCGCCCGGCGATCACCAGGCTGGCGCCCGCCTTGGCCAGGCCCCGCGCCATGCCGAGGCCGATGCCGCCGTTGCCGCCCGTCACCAGCACGACACGGCCGGTGAGGTCGAACGGGCCGCTCACCGCATGCCCCGCTTCTGCGCCAGCGCCGCGCAGCTCGACGTGCCGATCGGCCCGGCCTCGTCGTAGAGCCAGCACTCGGCGATGGCGACGCCGGCATCGTCCTGGTGGTTCTTCACCTCGAAGCCCACCCATTCGGTCGTGGGCAAGCGGGCCAGGTAGACGGTGATGTCGCTGTTGATCCAGCCCAGGCCTTTGTCGCCGGAGTTGGCGAAGGGGCTGGCGAAGTCGGCGGCCAGCGCCACGCGGCCGAACGGGGTCAGCGCCTCGCCCTCGACGACTTCGCGGAAGTCGCTCATCCAGAGCTTCTTGTCGGAGCCGGTCGTGCCGAAGTCGCCGGCGATGCGGCGCGTCGCCCACATCCCGCCCATGGGGCCGCGGCCGTCTTCCGGAGGCGGGATGTCGGCGGGCTTCGGCACGCTCCAGTTGGGCGCGCTCCAGACGGCGCCGTCGGGGTTCTCGCCCTTGCGAAGGAACTGGCAGGTGGCCCTGGCCATGCTCATGCCGTTCACCAGGTATTCCGCATCGATCACCTTGATCCGATGCCCCTCGCGGATCGGCCGCACCTTGACCTCGGCCGCCGAGAGGTCCGGCAGGCGGTACATGTCGATGGTGAAGCGCGCCGGCATGAACTCCGGCTCGCCGTACTCAGCCTCGATCGCATGGGCGAGCAGGCCGGCGACCACCCGGCCATGCAAGGACGTCGGGCTCCAAGGCCCGCGGCTGGCGGGGGTGGGCTGATAGAGGTCGCCGGTGCGGCGGAAGAAGGGTTCGTTGCTCATCGCGGCGGAGCTAGCGGATTCCGCAGCGCGACGCGAGGGCGCCAGCCGATTTGGCGAACCTGCCCCAGTTTCTCGGGCAACCGATGGGTCGCTCTTGACATCGCGAACAAAACAAGAACAATGATCCCGCTCAAACTCGCCCATGCATGGAGCGCTGCATGGAATTTGAGCGGGTTCGTACATATCGGCTCCACGATCGAGGAGGCCCTGGCCTCACGTGTGATGTTAAGGCGTGGCGCTGGGCGGTGTCTCGCTGGCCGAGGCGGCACCGGACACGTCGGGGCGGCTGACATACCGGGTGCGGTGTGCCGCGGACCTGCGCCGTATTCTCGACCTGGCTTACGGTCGGCAGCCCGAGTCGGCGGTGCAGGGGTGGCATCGGGGGCTGCGACGGGTGAGGGCGCGTGCGGCGAGCGCCTTCGCTCGAGATCGAGCGCCCCGCAACCTCTGCCTGCCTGGGTCCCGGCGTGCGCCGGGATGAGCGGATTTGGAGGCGGGGCCGACCTGCACGTGGCAGCCACAACGCGCCGCGGACAGGACCCTTACGCGGCCGCGCCGTCAGGCGTGGAAGATGCAGAGCTTGTTGCCGACGGGGTCGCGCAGGTAGGCGCCGTAGAAGCTCGTGCCGTCGGGCGGGCGGAAGCCGGGCGGGCCTTCGTCGGTTCCGCCGGCGGAAAGGCCGGCCGCGTGCGCGGCCTTCACGGCGTCCTGCGATGGGGCGGCGAAGGCCAGCATGATGCCGTTGCCGCCGCGCGCCGCCTCGCCGTCGAAGGGCTTGCAGACGCCGACATTGCCCTCACCGTCGGCCGGGCCATAGAAGGCCCACTTGCCGTCGAACGATTTGCGCGCATAGCCGATGGCGCCCAGGACGCCGTCGTAGAACGGCAGGCTGACGTCGAAGTCATTCGCGCCGATGGTGACGTAACCGATCATCTAGCTCTCTCTCCATCATCTCTTCCCCCGAACGGGGGAAGTGGCCCCGCAGGGGCCGAAGGGGGCCAACGGCCTAGTCGGGACCCGAGCAGCGCGACGCCTGTTCGATCAAAGACAGCACGCCTTCCAGATTGTCCTTCACTGCGAAAGCTGGGACGCGGAGCACGGTGACGCCGTGACTATCGAGCCAAGTATCGCGACGGTCGTCGCGAGCGGGATTGTCGCCGAGCGTGTGCAGCGTTCCGTCAACCTCCACGGCGAGCCGAGCCGCGTGGCAGTAGAAGTCGAGGATGAAGGGGCCGATTGGGTGCTGGCGGCGGAATTTCAGGCCGGCGACGCCGCGGCGGCGGAGCGCCGACCAGAGGCGAGCTTCTGGTGGGGTGAGGTCTTTGCGCATGGCCCGCGCATGGCTGATTGAGGCCGTGCGCGGTTGGGTTGCGGCGCTGGACATGGCGCGTGGGGCCCCCTTCGCCCCCTGCGGGGGCACTTCCCCCGTTCGGGGGAAGGGATGAAACGAGGGTGACCTTCTAGTGCCGCGTCCGGAACAAAACAAGAACTTCTGGCGCTACTCCGCCAGCGCCCTGTCCAGGTGCTCGGCGACCTTGTCGAGGAAGCCTTCGGTGGTCAGCCAGCCCTGGTGGTCGCCGACCAGCAGCGCCAGGTCCTTGGTCATGAAGCCGTCTTCCACCGTGTCAACGCAGACCTTTTCCAGCGTCTCGGCAAAGCGGTCGAGGGCGGGGTTGTCGTCGAGCTTGGCGCGATGCTTGAGGCCGCGGGTCCAGGCGAAGATCGAGGCGATCGAGTTGGTCGAGGTGCTCTCGCCGCGCTGGTGCTGGCGGAAGTGGCGGGTGACGGTGCCGTGCGCGGCCTCGGCCTCCACGGTCTTGCCGTCGGGCGTCAGCAGCACCGAGGTCATCAGGCCCAGCGAGCCGAAACCCTGCGCCACCTGGTCGGACTGCACGTCGCCGTCGTAGTTCTTGCAGGCCCAGACGAAGGCGCCCGACCACTTCAGCGCCGACGCTACCATGTCGTCGATCAGCCGGTGCTCGTAAGTGATCGCCGCGGCTTTGTAGTCGGCAGCGAACTCGGTCTCGTAGACGCGCTGGAAGATGTCCTTGAAGCGCCCATCGTAGTATTTGAGGATGGTGTTCTTGGTCGACAGATAGACCGGGTACTTGCGGTCCAGCCCATAGCGCAGCGAGGCGCGGGCGAATTCTTCGATCGACTCATCGACGTTGTACATGGCCATGGCGACACCGCCGCCCGGGTAGTCGAACACCTCGCGCTCGATCACCTCGCCGTTGTCGCCCTCCCATTTCACCGTCAGCTTGCCCTTGGAAGGGACCACGAAGTCGGTGGCGCGGTACTGGTCGCCGTAGGCGTGGCGGCCGATGATGATCGGCTGGGTCCAGCCAGGCACCAGGCGCGGCACGTTGCGGCAGATGATCGGCTCGCGGAAGACGACACCGCCCAGGATGTTGCGGATGGTGCCGTTGGGGCTCTTCCACATCTGCTTGAGGTGGAACTCCTTCACCCGCGCCTCGTCGGGGGTGATGGTCGCGCACTTGATGCCGACACCCCACTTCTGGATGGCGTGCGCCGCGTCCACCGTCACCTTGTCGTCGGTGGCGTCACGGTGCCCCATGCCGAGGTCGTAGTACTCGATCGGCAGGTCGAGGAAGGGCAGGATCAGCTTGTCCTTGATCAGCTTCCAGATGATGCGGGTCATCTCGTCGCCATCGAGGTCGACAACAGGGTTCGCCACCTTGATCTTGGCCATTCGTACCTTCGGCTCCGTCTATGCGCGGGGATTCTCGGCGCCGCTCCCGGCGCTAGGCGCCAGGGCTATAGGAGCTTCCGCGACGGCGGGAAAGCCGGCTTGCAGCCTCAGCCGATGGCGCCGGCCACCAGGCGCGCCGCATCGGCAAAGAGGCCGCGCCGCGCGGCGTCAGTGGCGGTCGAGCCGGTCAGGAAGGCGGCGACGGCGTATTGCAGCCCGTTCGGATAGGTGGCGATGGCGAGCTCGGTGGTGGCCGCGGTGAAGCCAAGGTCGGTGGGCGTCGCGCCGCCGGCGTGGGCCATGCGCACGTCGGCCGCGAAGCCGGGACGGAAGCGCCCGGGCGGCCCGTCCATCCAGGTCAGCAGCTGGGCCGTGGAGCGCGGCGAGATCAGCTCGCCGTCGGCCAAGAGGGCGAGGAAGCCCAGCGCCGCGGGCACGGTCGAGGTGTCGCGCGGGTCGACGATGAAGGCGTCCATCGCCGCCTGCCGCTGCGCCGCGGGCGTCGCCTCGACGGCGGCCTCGAAGGCCGGCGGATCTTTCCAGGCGGCGCGGAAGGTGGGCATGGCCAGGAGGTCGGCGTCGATCTGGCGCAGATAGCGGTCGACGCGCAGGCCGGTGACCCCCTTCTGTTCCAGGAAGGCGGCGACGGCGCCCGGGCCGCCGGCCTGCTTCATCAATATGTCCATGGCGGTGTTGTCGCCCTGGCGTAGCGCCAGGGTGGCAAGGCCCGACAGCAGGATGGTGGCGCTGCGACCGTCCGGCGGGTCGGTGAAGCGCTGGTCGATGAGGCTGTCCGGCGGGGACAGGTCGAGGTCGTTGAACGCGACGCGGTTGGTAAGCACCAGCTTCCCGTCGTCGACCTGCGCCAGGGCGGCGACGGCGATCGGCGCGGCGACCGCGCCGGCGAGCGGGAAGGCGCGCTCGGTGTCCCAGTACCAGGTCTGGGTGTTGGCGAGGCTCATCACGCCCAGGCTGAAAATTCCCGGCTTGGCGCGCTCCGCCAGGGCCGGAAACGCGTGGGCGAGCCGCTGCACGTCGATGGGCTTGGCCTTGGTCGGCGCGATCAGCTTGTGATCGTCGCAGGCCGCGAGGCTGGCCGCGGCGCCGAGGGCCAAGAGCCGCCGGCGGTTCAGGTAGCTCACGTCAGCCCTCCCACTCGAGGTCGCCTAATCGCGGTTGCCCCGCCGACCGCGCCGGGCCTAAGCGATAGCCGGTAATGCGCCAAGCCCCCGTTGTGATCCTGCACGCCCCGCAACTCGCCGAGAATATCGGCGCGGTGGCGCGCGTCATGGCCAATTTCGGCCTCTCCGAGCTGCGCCTGGTGGCGCCGCGCGATGGCTGGCCGCAGCAGCGGGCCTGGGCCAGCGCCTCGGGCGCCGACTGGCCGCTCGACAACGCCCAGGTGTTCGAGCGGGTCGAGGACGCGGTCGCCGACCTGCGCCTGCTGCTCGCCACCACCGCCCGGCCGCGCGAGACCCGGCTGCCGGTGATGACGCCGCGCGAAGCGGCGGCGAGGCTGCACGCCGGCGCGGCGCAAGAGTGGCGGACGGGCCTGCTGTTCGGCGGCGAGCGGGCGGGGCTGGAGACCCAGGACATCGCGCTCGCCCAGGGCATCGTCACCGTGCCGGTGCACGAGCGCTTCCGCTCGCTCAACCTCGCCCAGGCCGTCGCCCTTTGCGCCTACGAATGGCGCGTCGCCGAGGACGCCGGCCCGCCGCCCGCGTTCGACGATCCGACCCCGCCGGCCGACGGCGCCGCCATGCTCGGCCTCTACGAGCACCTGGAGGGCGAGCTCGACGCGGCCGGCTTCTTTCACCCGCCGGAAAAGCGCCCGTCGATGGTCCGCAACCTGCGCTCGGCCCTGTCGCGCTCGCAGATGACCGACCAGGAAGTGCGCACCTTCCGCGGCGTGGTCACGGCGCTCAGCAAGGGCCGCGGCCGGGTGCTGGCGAAGCTGGCGGCGAAGAAGGCAGGCGAAAGCTAGGCGGCCAATTCTGCAAGAGTGACTTGCGCCCGCCCCATCGGCGCCGGAAAGTCGGCGGTGCTGCGTCAGTGCGGGTTGGGGGTATGGATCGGCGGGGATTTCTCGCGGGCGGCGCGGCTTTGGCGACACTCGGTGGCGCGACCATCCCCGGCCCGGCGTGGGCCGACATCGACGACCTGCGCACGGCGGCGCGCGAGGCCTGGCTCTACGGCCTGCCGCTGATCGAGCTGGCGCGACTGCGGGCCGACGCGATCGGCGCCCAGCCCGTGCCCGGCACGCCCGGCTTCAACGCCTTTGCCCATGCCCGCGATCCGGCGGGCCCGGCCAGCCGCGACCTCAGCGCGCCGGAGACGGACATCCTCTACTCGAGCGCCTGGATCAACCTCAGCGCCGGTCCGGCCAAGGTCTACGTCCCGCCGACCGGCGGCCGCTACCAGTGCGTCACCCTCAGCGACATGTACGGCAACGTGCTGCAGGCGGTGGACGGGGCGCTGGTCGGCAAGGAGGGCCGCGAGATCACCCTGGTGGGGCCGCCGGCGCGCCGCACGGTGGATGGCTACACCGCGACCATGCCGCAGATGCCCGTGCTGGGCGGGGCAATCCATGCGCCCGGCCCCTGGGTGTGGGCGCTGGCGCGCACCCAGTTCGTCGGCGCGGCCGACCTCGCCAACGCCCACGCCTTGCAGGACGAGCTGGCGGTGCGGGTGAAGACCCGGGCCGTCGCGCCGGCCCAGCCCGCGGCGCTCGACGCGGCGTGGGGCGACTATTTCTACGCCGTGCAGGAGCTGATCGACGAGAACCCGCCGCCGGCCTCCGAGGCGCTGTTCTTCCGCCGCATCGCCGCCCTGCAGGTGGGCGAGCGCGGCGGCTTCGAGAAGGCCCGCTTTGCCGATCCGGACATCGACGGCATCGTCACCGGCGTCGCCGAGGCCCGCACCCTCGCCACCACGGCGCGGACCGACGACGCGGGGGCGGCCTGGCTCTACCCGAAGCCGGATTTCGACGACTGGGGGATGGACATCCTCTATCGCGCCCGGATGGCGCTGGCGCAGCCGGGCGCGCCGCCGCCGGCGCGGGTGACGTCCCTGCGCGCCGTGGGCCCGGGCGGGTCGCTGACCTTCCCGAGCGGCGATTTCTACCACCTCGACCTGCCCGAGCCGCCGCCTGTCGAGGCCTTCTGGAACGTCACCCTCTACGAGGCCACGCCCGACGGCCACCTCTTCCTCGCCGACACGCCGCGCCATTCGCTGGGCGACAAGACCGCCGAACTGAAGCGCCGCCCGGACGGGGGCATCGACATCTGGCTCGGCCACACCGACCCCGGCGGCCAGAAGAGCTCCAACTGGCTGCCGACCCCGCCCCACGGCGCCTTCGCCCTGCTGCTGCGCGCCTACGGCCCCGGCCAGGCCCTGACCGAACGCCGCTACCACGCCCCGCCCGTGCAACTGCTCGGCCCCGGCACGCCGCGGCAGCGCTAGCAGCCGGGGCCGCGGCCTTCCAGGCCTGCCGCCAGATAGCGGCCAATTCCCCCCGCGCCTGCCTTGCCGCCCACCGGGCGCGCTGGTATCTGGCCCTCGCCCGGCGTGACTGGCGAGCTTGGATGGATCTGACCATCGGGAAGCGCTGGGGCCGACAGCCGTTCGCCTGGGCGCCGCCGTTTCGCTTGAAGCGCGGTCAATCCTTTCCGAAGGAGACGCCCATGGATTCGCACCGCCAGGCCCTCGCCGCCTACGACCCGAAGATCGAGCGCGCCATCGCCGGCGAAGAGCGCCGCCAGGTCGACGGCGTCGAGATGATTCCCTCGGAGAACTACACCTACCCCGAGGTGCTGGCCTGCCTGGGCTCGGTGCTGACCAACAAGTACGCCGAGGGCTATCCCGGCCGGCGCTACTACGGCGGCCAGGAGTTCACCGACGAGATCGAGCGCACGGCGCGGCAGCGGGCCTGCAAGCTCTTCGGCGCCGAGCACGCCAATGTGCAGCCGCTGTCGGGCTCGCCGATGAACCAGGCGGCCTACTTCGGCCTCTTGACCCCCGGCGACACCGTGCTGGCGATGGACCTCAGCCACGGCGGCCACCTGACCCACGGCGCCCCGGTCTCGCACATGGGCAAGGTGTTCAACTTCGTTCGCTACAAGACCCACCCCGAGCAGGGCGGCGCCATCGACTTCGACGAACTGATGCGGGTGGCCAAGCAAACGCGGCCGAAGATGGTGCTGTGCGGCTACTCGTCCTACCCGCGCGACTACGACTACGCGGCGTTCAAGAAGGTGGCCGACGAGGTCGGCGCGCTGACCATGGCCGACATCGCCCACATCGGCGGGCTGGTGGCGGCCGGCGCGATGCGCAACCCGTGCGCTGCCGGCTTCGACGTGGTCACCAGCACCACCCACAAGACCCTGCGCGGGCCGCGCGGCGGCCTGATCCTGACCAAGAAGGAGCATGCCTCGAAGATCGACGCGGCGGTGTTCCCCGGTCTGCAGGGCGGGCCGCACATGAACAACGTCGCCGGCGCCGCGGTCACCTTCCGCAAGGCCGCTGAGGACGCGTTCAAGGACTACGCCCGCCAGACCATGACCAACGCCAAGGTGCTCGCCCAGGCGCTGATGGACGAGGGCGTCAGCCTGGTCACCGGCGGCACCGACAACCACCTGATGGTGATGGATGTGGTCAAGAGCTTCGGCCTCGACGGCCGCGTGGCGCAGGAGGCGCTCGACCGCATCGGCATCACCGCCAACAAGCAGGTGATCCCGGACGACCCGCTGCCCCCGGTCCGCCCCTCCGGCGTCCGCCTCGGCACCCCCGCCTGCACCACCCGCGGCATGGACGAGGGAGACATGCGCCGCATCGCCGGCTGGATCGTCACCACCCTGCGCGCCCCGGAAGACGAAGCGGGGCTGGCCAAGACCAAGGCGGAGACTGAAGCGCTCTGCCGCAGCTATCCGGTGCCTGGGATCGACTAGGGCGGCCTTGCCCCCCAAAGCCCGCTCATCCCGATGAACGTCGGGACCCAGGCAGGGGTTGCAAGGGTCCAGTGGTGAGATTCTGACGCTTGGGTTCCGGCCGACCTGCGGGCATTCCGAAGGACCGAGTCGGGTGG
>DATAVF010000255.1:0-12525 GCA_036267835.1 Caulobacteraceae bacterium
GGGGCTTGACCATGGCTGGAACCATGCGTGCGGTGCGGCTCGACGAGGTCGGGCCGCCGGAGAACCTGAAGATCGTCGAGCGACCGATCCCCGAGGTGGGCCCGGACGACGTGCTGATCAAGGTGGCCGTCGCCGGGCTGATCTACGGCGACACCGAGGCCCGGCGCGGCACCTACTTCAGCCGCACGATAACGCCCTGGTATCCGGGGCGCGAAGCCGGTGGGGTCATCGAAGCTGTGGGCGCCAACGTCACCGCATGGAAGCCCGGCGACCGGGTCGTGGCTCTGATCCTGACGCTGGGTTGCTGCGCCGACTATGTGCTCGCCTCGACTAGGCCGCGGGCCCTGCCCAATGGCCACACCGCGCCGCCGGCCGACATCATCGCCCTGCCGGACAATGTCTCGTTCGCGCAGGGGCTGGTCTACATCATCAACTTCCGCCTCGCGCACCTGCTGTTTCACGGTTCCAGCCGGGTGCCCGCGGGCTCGACCGTGCTGATCCATGGCGCCAGCGGCGGCATGGGCTCGATGATGACCCAGCTGGCCCGCGCCCACGGCTGCCCGGTGATCGCCACCTGCCGGCGGCCGGCCGAGGAAAACTTCCTGAAGGGCCTCGGCGCCGACCACGTCATCAATGTGACGGACACGGACTATGTCGCGGCCGTGAAGGACATTACCGGCGGCAATGGCGTGCCCTTCGCCTTCAACGGCGTCGGCGGCAATACGCTGAACACGGACGTTGACTGCCTGGCCCCCTTTGGCGAGATCCAGGCTTACGGCTACGTGGCAGGCAAAGTCCCGTTCGAGGTGTTCCGGGTTGGCAAGACCCTGGCGCTGAAGACCTTCGGCGCCGATGACTTCTTCCCGACCCCGATGTTCCCCGCCGCCACCGAGGCCATGCACGCCTGGTTCCGCTCCGGCCCGATGATCGAGCCCGGCCTGATGCTGCCGCTCGAACAGGTCGCCGAAGCCAACCGGCTGCTCGAGGCCGGCGAGGTGCTGGGCAAGATCGCGCTCGCGACCTAGACAGCAGTACGTTTGATAAGACGCAGCTTCTTGACCGGTGGCTTCTTCGCCGGCCGGTCTTCAATGACTGTGGCTGCTGCTTCGGTAGCCGGCCTTATGCGGCGCGGGAAGTCGTTTGGATATGTTACGGCGATCTCGCCGAGCATCTCGGTGAGCGGCTCTAAGTCGTAAGCGTTGGATGCAATGATGCCCTGACGCCGGCGCTTTACGCGTCGGAGCATCCCGATGCTTTCGAGGTGCGCTAGAGCCCGCTGAATTTGCCGAGTCGACGTCCCGCAGCGCACCGCCAACGTTGACACGCTCGGGAACGGGAGTTCCCCTTTGCGCCACCATGTGCCGACGAGTTGCAGCAGCACCAGCAGTTCGACCGGCTTAAGGCGATCGTCGCGCTCCAAGAAGTTGTTCAGCAGCAGCAGGTAGTTCGGGATTTGCGCGAATCCGCGGCCCGCAACACCCTCTCCCCACTTTTCGGCCATCGCGACCATGTTGCGCGTCCTTCAAATTCGCAGAACCATATGCCAGCTTGGCACACTATCTATACGCATCAATCCATACCTATCAATCAATACCCAGGATATTCATACCTCCGATTGCGCCATGCGCCCGAATGGCTTCTTCAGCCGCGCCGAGTCCGCGCGCCATTGGCGATCTTGACACATTACGCGACATCGGTCATTTCCGCATCTGGGTGACCTTCAACCGTGTGTCCCTGGCCGATGCTCCTCATCCGCCAGCGGGGGAGAAGGGCGCTGGGTTTGGAGCTCGGAGGCCAGACTCAGCCGGGAGGGACCGCGGTCCCTCCCGCACCTACCGTGCGCGCCGCTAGAGGACTTCTTCCCGACCCCGATGTTCCCGGCTGCCACCGAGGCCATGCATGCCTGGTTCCGCACCGGACCGATGATCGAGCCGGGCCTGGTGCTGCCGCTCGAGCAGGCCGCCGAAGCCAACCGACTGCTCGAGGCCGGCGAGGTGCTGGGCAAGATCGCCCTCGCGACCTAAGTTCCTCGGATGACCGAGGCCATCACCTTCCGGCCGCTGACAGAGGCCGACCTGCCGCTGATGACCGACTGGCTCAATCGGGACCATCTGCGCGCCTTCTACCAGCGCGAGGCGATCTCGGTGGCCGACGTCGCCGCCAAGTACGGTCCGCGCATCCGCGGCGAGGCGCCGACGAGGAGTTCGCTGGCGCTGCTCGGTGGCGCGCCATTCGGCTACCTGCAGTGCTACCGGATCGCCGACTGGGCGGACTGGCAGACCACGATCGGCGTCGAGCACGGCATTTCCATCGACCTCTTCATCGGCGAGGCCGAGCTTATCGGCCGCGGGACCGGGCGGCAGATGCTGGGTGGCTACGTCGAACAGGTCGCCTTCCCGACCTATCCGTCAGAGCGCCTGTGCTGGATCGCCCACGAGCTGGAAAACCTCCCGGCCCGCCGCTGCTCGGCGGCGGCCGGATTCGCCCCGGTGCGCGAGTTCGTCGAAGACGGCCACCCCAGCATATTGATGGTGCGACAGGCTGCGCGCCCCTAGCTCGCCGGCACGACGTCCTTCACCGCGCCGCGCCAGCCGCTGGCGGTGATGTCGAAGACGAAGCCTTCGGGGGTCTTGTACTTCACTTCGTAGAAGACGTTCGGGTTGGTCTCGAACTTGCCGGTCAGGTAGGTGCCGCCGGCGGCCTTGATGTTCTTTTCCGCCTGGTCGGTGTCATCGACCCACATGCCGAAGTGGATCAGGCCCTGGTAGCCGACGTCGAAGCCCGGCACCTTCTCCTCGCCGAAGTTGAGCAGCGCCACGTTCATCACCCCGTCGGACATGTAGACGCCGCGCTGGGCGTTGCCGGCCCGGGTCATGCCGAAGGCCTCCTCGAAGAACTTGGCGGCTTTTTCCGGATCCTTCACCGAGATTGCGAGGTGACGAAGCTTGGCCATGGCGGTCTCCCAGTTGTTGCGTGATCTTAGGTGAAACGGGCAGGGCGGTAGGTGGCAAGCGCCGGCTGGGCGGCGCCGCCGAGGATTTCGCCCGCCGCGAGGCGTCCCATCAGGGGCGACATGGTGATTCCGCTCATGGTCAGGGCGACGTAGAGATTGGCGGGCGCGGCGCAGAAGCCGACGATCGGGTGGTTGTCGACGGGGATCGGCACGTAGCCCAGCGTCATTTTCTCCAGCTTGGCGCCGGCGAAGGGCGGGAAGACGGCAGCCGCCTGGGTCAGCAGCTGCTCGCCGTAGGCCTGGCTGACATCCGTGCCGTTGGCGCCCGGGCGATAGTCGGGGCCGAAGACGATGCGCCCATCGGGGTCCTGCTTGAGCGAACCGGCGGGGCCGTTCAGCACCCGGCCCAGCAGTGGCGGGCGCGGGGCGCTGTGGGCGAGCGTGCCCGAGACGACGTTGATCGGCGTCTTCACGCCCACCTGCTGGGCCAGGTCGGGGACGGCGGCGCCGGCGGCGAGCACGAAGACATCGGCCTCGACCGGGCCGGTCGTTGTCTGCAGCGCGGTGATGCGATGGCCATCGCTCTTCAGCGCCTTGACCTCGCACGGGTAGCGGAACGCCACGCCCAGGCGGCGTGCGGCCGCCTCGATCGCGGCGTGCGCCTCGCTGGGATCGAGCGTGCCTTGCTCAGGCGAATAGGTGCCGGCGCCGAACGGGGCGGAGATGACACCGGGCGCCAGACTTTGCAGGTCCGCCTCGCTCATCAGGCGGATCGGCGCGCCCCAGCCGCGCAACTGGTAGGTCAGCGCGCGCAGGCTGTCGGCCGCGGGGCCGGGTGCGGCCCACGAGCAAGTGCCACCCCACTGGATCGGCAAGGCGCCCGCAAGCTCGGCCTGCAGCCTGTGCCAGTCGCCGACCGCCAGGCCATAGAGGTCGTTGAAGGCGCGGTCGCCCTCGTGGGTGGCGATCAGCATCGCGAAGGCGCCCTGGGTCGCGCCGCTGCCGGGCGCGGCCTTGTCGAGCACGGTCACATGCGCGCCTTGCCGCGCCAGATGGTAGGCGATCGAGGTTCCCATGATGCCCGCGCCGATCACCACGACACGCGGCGGACGGCCCGCCGCGAACGCCATGCCGGGCGCAAGCGCGCCCCCAGCCAAGAGGCCAAGCGCGGCGCGGCGATCCATCAGGGCTTGTCCCACTAAGGCTTGTCCTTGTGCAGCACGACCTCGTCGTACTCGCGGCTGTCGACCAGCGCCTCGACAATCACCGGCCCGCCGGCCGCGAACGCCTGCTCCAGGGCTTCGCGGAAGGCCTGCGGGTCGGCGGCGGTGATCACCTTGGCGCCGAAGATGTCCGGGCCGCCGATGGCGCCCCTGGCGCGGATCGGGGTGCCGTAGATCGGGTAGGTCTTCTTCTCCTGCTTGATGCGGATCAGGGCGAGGTCGTTGTCGGTGAGCACCACGATGACGATCGGGATGGCATAGCGCACCGCGGTCGCGATCTCGCCGGCCGTCATCAGGAAGCCACCGTCGCCGACCACGGCGCAGACCGGCTTTTCCGGGTGGACCAGCTTGGCGGCGATGGCCGAGGGGATGCCGAAGCCCATGGTCGACCAGCCGTTGGTCATGATCTGCAGGCCGGGCGCCGGCGTGCGCCAGAGCTGGCCGATCAGGTGGGTGTGGGCGCCCACGTCGCAGGTCATGATGCCGTCGTCGGGCAGCACCTCGCGCAGCACCGCCAGTGCGCCCTTGGGGCCGAAGCCGTGGTTGGAGGGGGCGAGCCGGGCGAACATGCCCTCGCGGCGCGCCGCCAGCGCGTCCAGGTCCCAGGCCTTCTTGGTGGCCGGCCTGGCCAGCAGGGCGCCCAGCGACGCGCCGATGTCGCCGACCACGTCGAGCGGGTCGCCATAGGCCGCGGTGTCGAGGTCGGCCGGTTCGGTGTCGAGGCTGACCACCAGGGCGCCGGCGGGGATCCAGCCCTCGTAGTTGAACTCGACCGGGTCGTAGCCGACGCCCAGCACCAGGTCGGCCTGCTGGTGGGTCTGGCCGACCACGTCGCTCAGCGCATGGAAGAGCACGCCGGCGTAGAGCGGGTGGTCCTCGGGCATCGCGCCCTTGGCCATGGGCGTCAGCAGCACCGGCATGCCCCAGGCCTCGGCCAGGGCCACGGCCTTGGCGGTGACCTCGGCTCGCACCGCGCCTAATCCGATCGCCATGACCGGCCGCGCCGAAGCGGCGAGCCTGGCGGCCGCTGCTTCCAGCGCCGCGGGATCGGCAGGCGGCAGCGGGGCCGGCGCGGGGGCTGGGGCGCTGTCCTCGCCGACGATGGCCTTCCCCGACAGGTTGGTGGGCAGACCCACGTGCACTGGCCCGCGCCGCGCCGACAGGGCGATCTGGGCCGCCTCCAGCAGGGTCTTGCGCACCGCGTCTTCCCGGAGCCGGGTGGTGGCCTTGGTCAGCGGGGCGAAGAGCGCCTGGTGGTCGATGCCCATCTGGGTGGTGCGGCCGCGCATCGGGGCGGGCATCTCGTCGGTCAGCGCGATCATCGGCGAGCGGTCGAGCAGGGCCTCGCCGACGCCGGTCGCCAGGTTGGTGGCGCCCGGGCCATAGGTGCCGAAGCAGACGCCGGGCACGCCGGTCAGCCGCCCGCAGACATCGGCCATCATGCCGGCGCCGCCCTCGTGGGTGGTGAGGATGAACTCGATCCCAGGGGTGGTGCGCAGCGCCTCCATGTAGTCGGTCCAGCCGCCGCTGGGCACGCCGAACACATGTCGCACCCCCAGGTCCCGCAGGGTTTCGACGACTTCGACGGCGACGGTCTTGGCGGCCACGCTTCTATCCTTTTCAGCGATCATCGATCGCGACGCAGGCGTACTTGAGCTCGGTGTATTCCTCGATGCCGTGGCGCGAGCCTTCGCGCCCCAGGCCCGACTGCTTGACCCCGCCGAACGGGATCGGCGCGCCGGTCAGCTTCATCGTGTTGACCGCCACCATGCCGTACTCGAGCGCGTCGATCAGCCGGTGGGCGCGCGACAGGTCGCGGGTGAAGACATAGGCCACGAGGCCGTACTGGGTGTCGTTCGCGGCGCGGACCACCGCGGCTTCGTCCGTGAACGGTGCGATCGCGGCGACGGGGCCGAAGGTCTCCTCGTGCATGATCTTGGCGTCGGGCGGCACATCGGCCAGCACGGTGGGCGGGAAGAAGAGGCCGGCGTCCGGCGCGCCGCCGAGCGCCAGCCGGGCGCCCTTGGCGACGGCGTCGGCGACGTGCTCGGCCGACTTGGCGCAGGTGGCGGCGTTGATCAGCGGGCCGAGGTCGGCGCCCGGGTCCGTGCCGGCGCCCACCCGCAGGCGGGCCGCGGCGCGGACGAAGGCCTCGACGAAGGGGGTATAGACGCTCGCGTGGACGAAGATGCGGTTGGCGGCCAGGCAGTCCTGGCCCGAGGTCTGGTACTTGGCGGCGACCGCGGCCTTGGCGGCGGCCTCGAGGTCGGCGTCGGCGAAGACCAGGAAGGGCGCGTGGCCGCCCAGCTCCAGCGACACCCGTTTCAGCGTCAGCGCGCACTGGGCCGCGATCAGCCGGCCGATCCGGGTCGAGCCGGTGAACGACACGGCGCGCACGTCCGGGTGGGCGCAAAGGTCGCGCACCAGCACTTCGGCGTCGCCCGTCAGCACCGAGAAGACGCCGCTCGGCACGCCGGCTTCCTCGGCCAGGGCCGCCAGCGCCAGGGCGGAGAAGGGCGTCTCCATCGAGGGAACGGCGACCGCGGTGCAGCCGGCCGCCAGGGCCGCAGCGGCCTTGCGGGTCAGCATGGCGGAGGGGAAGTTCCACGGCGTTACCAGCCCCACCACACCCACCGGCTCGCGTTGCACGAACATCTTGCGGCCAGGCAGGTGGCTCGGGATGGTTTCGCCGTAGACGCGGCTGGCCTCCTCGGCGAACCAGCGCACGAACTCGGCCCCGTATTCGATCTCGCCGCGTGCATCGGCCAGCGGCTTGCCCTGCTCGGCGGTCATCAGCGCGGCCAACTCGTCGGCGTGCTCGAGCATCAGCCGCCGCCAGTCCATCAGGATGTCGCCGCGTTGGCGGGGCAAAAGGGCGCGCCAGGCCGGGAAGGCGTCCCGCGCCGCCGCGATGGCGTCGCGCGCCGAGTCCGAGCCCAGCCGGGGAACGCGCCCGACCAGGCCGCCCGTCGCCGGATCGAGCACCTCGATCGACCCGCCGCCCGCCGCGCCCACCCAGTTGCCGCCGACCAGCGCCTGCTCGCGCAGCAGGCCGCGCCAGGCGTCCGGACGGCGTTCGTCGTTGTCGTGCAGGGCAGACATGGCGCGGCGGGGCTGTCTCAGCGGTAAGGTGTCCGGTATACCGCATGCAGAGAACGCTTCAAGCGCACTGTGGCGACGCGGGTCCTAGCCTCGCCCTGCGGCTCGGCTTATTCAGCGCCCCATGACGCGGGCGCCCCAGCTCGGATATCGCGCGCTGCTGGCCGAGTACCTTGGCCCGCAGGCGCCGCGCGTGGCGATCCTGGGCGTGCTGCTGCTGGTAGGGGCGGGGCTGCAGCTGATCGGGCCGCTGATCCTGAAGACATTTGTAGACCGGGCCACCCCGGGCCCCGCGGCCCTGCCGATGAACACCCTGCTGCTGCTCGCGGGCGCCTTCGTGGCGTCGGCCCTGCTCACCCAGGCCGCGCAGGTCAGCGCCACCTGGTTCAGCGAACAGGTCGGGTGGACGGCGACCAACCTGCTGCGCAGCAACCTCGCCGAACATACCCTGCGCCTCGACCTCAGCTTCCATAACCGGCGCACGCCCGGCGAGCTGATCGAGCGCATCGACGGCGACGTCACCGCGCTCGCGACCTTCTTCTCCCAGTTCGTGCTGCAGATCGTGAGCAGCGTCGTGCTGCTGGCCGGCATACTAGCGCTGATCACCCTGCAGGATTGGCGCGTCGGCGCCGCCATGACCGCCTTTGCGGTGCTGGCCTTCGCCACCATCCGGCTGACCGCCTCGGCCGGCGCCGGCCGCTGGGCGGCCGAGCGGCAGGCGAGGTCCGAGCTGGCCGGCTTCCTCGAGGAGCGGTTCCAGGGGCTCGACGACATCCGCGCCAACCGCGGCGGCGCTCACATCATGGCCCGCCACGCCGAGGTCAGTGACCAGCTGACCCACGTCGGCAGCCGCGCCGGGCGGATGTCGATGAGCCTCAACATCCTGGTCAACGGCCTCTACACAGTCGGCTTCGCCATCGCCCTGATCCTCGGCATCCTGCTCTACCAGCGCCACGAGGCCAGCCTCGGCACGGTCTATCTGTTCCTGCAGTACACCGGCATGATGGCCAATCCGCTGGCCCAGATCGGCATGCAGATGCAGCAGTTCCAGACCGCGAGCGCGGGCCTGGGCCGGGTGCGGCGCATGCAGGCGATCGCCTCGAAGATCGAGGACGGCCCGGGCGCCGACTGGCCGCCGTCACCGCCAGCGCTGGTCATGGACCACGTCACCTTCGCCTACGACGAGCGCGCGCCGGTGCTGAAGGACATCTCGCTGGAGCTGAAAGCCGGCGAGGTGCTGGGCGTGCTGGGCCGCACTGGCAGCGGCAAGACCACCCTCGTGCGCCTGCTCTTCCGCCTCTACGACATCGGCGAAGGCGTCATCACCCTCGACGGCCTCGACATCCGCTCGGCCACCCTCGCCCAGCTGCGCGCCGAGATCGGCATGGTGACCCAGGAGGTGCAGCTCTTCGACGCCACGGTGCGCGAGAACGTCACCCTCTTCGACGAGCGCATCAGTGACGCCCGCATCGCCGAGGTGCTGGACGACATCGGCCTGGGCGCCTGGTTCGCCCGCCAGCCGGAGGGGCTGGACACGCCGCTGGTCGGCGGGCTCTCGGCCGGCGAGGCGCAACTGCTGGCCTTCGCCCGGGTGTTCCTGCGCGACCCGGCGCTGGTGGTGCTCGACGAGGCGTCCTCGCGGCTGGACCCCGCCACCGACCGGCTGATCGAGCGGGCGATGGACAAGCTGCTGCGCCCCGGGGGCCGGGCCCCGCGCACCGCCATCATCATCGCCCACAAGCTGGCAACGGTGCGCCGCGCCGACCGCATCCTGATCCTGGACCAGGGCACGGTGCTGGAGAGCGGCCCGCGCGCGGCCCTGGCGGCCGACCCCGGCTCGCAGTTCGCCCGGCTGATGGCCTCCGGCATCGAGCAGGTGCTGGCATGAGCGAGGCTGACGCCGAGCGCGAGGCCATGGCCGCCATGGGCAGCCCATGGCGCCATGGCTGGGGCATCGTCCGCGCCTATCCGGGCCTCTTCGCCATCAACATCGCGGGCTACGTGGCCTTCTACAGCCTGCCCCTGGTCACCGGCCTGATGGGCAAGCTGGTGTTCGACACCCTGCACGACGCCCCCGCCGCGCCCGACCTCTGGACCCTGGTGGCGCTGGCGATCTTCGCCCAGATCGCGCCGCAGCTGATCCTGCTGGGCGCCTTCGCCGTGTGGATCCGCTTCGCCTACATCATGGAGGCGATGATGCGGCGCAACATGCTGGCCTTCCTGGTCTCGGCGCCCGGCCCCAAGAGCCTGCCGGCGTCGGCCGGCGACGTGGTCAGCCGCTTCCGCGACGACGTGATGACCGTCGTCTGGTTCGTCGAGGCCTGGGTCGACATCAGCGGCCTCGGCGTCTTCACCGTGGTGGCGCTGACCATCATGGCCACCATCGACTGGCCGGTGGCTGCGGTTGCCGCCCTGCCGATGATCGCGGTCGTGGTGATCACCAACTACCTGGCGCTGCGCATCCATCACTACCGCCGCATCGCCCGCGAGACGACCTCCAAAGTCACCGGCTTCATCGGCGAGATCTTCGGCGCGGTGCAGGCGATCCAGGTCGCCTCCGGCGAGCACCGGGTGCTGGGCCACCTGCAGGGGCTGAACGATTCGCGCCGCAAGGCGGCGATCAACGACGCCCTCTTCAACTCGATGCTCGACACCCTCAGCACCAACATGGGCCGCATCGGCCTGGGCCTGGTGCTGCTGATGGCGGCCGGCGCCATGCGGACCGGGCACTTCACCGTCGGCGACTTCGCCCTCTTCGTCAGCTACACCAGCTTCGCCTCCTTCGGCCCGCAGTGGGTGGGGCGGCTGATGGCGCGCCGCCGCACTGCCGGGGTCTCGATCGCGCGGATGGAGGAGGTGCTGGAGGGCGCGCAGCCCTTCGCCCTGACCGCCGCCCGCGCCACCGACCCGATGGCCGCCGACCGCGCCGACCCGCTGCAGGTGCTGACCGCGCGGGGCCTGACCAGCCACTATCCGGGCACGACCCGCGGCATCGAGGGCATCGACCTGACGCTGCGCCGCGGCGGCCTGATCGTGATCGCCGGCGAGGTGGGCGCCGGCAAGACCACCCTGATCAAGGCCCTGCTGGGCCTCGTGCCGCTGCAAGCCGGCGAGATCCGCTGGAACGGCCACCTGGTCGAGGACCCGGCCAGCTTCATGGTGCCGCCGCGCTCGGCCTACACCGGCCAGGCCCCGCGCCTCTTCAGCGAGAGCGTGCGCGAGAACGTGCTGATGGGCCTGCCACCCGAGGAAGCCGACCTCGACGCCGCGATCCACATGGCCATCCTCGAGGACGACCTCGCCGGCATGCAGGACGGCCTTGGCACCCTGGTCGGCACGCGCGGCGTCAGCCTCTCCGGCGGGCAACTGCAACGAACAGCGGCGGCTCGCATGCTGGTGCGCCGCCCCGACCTGATCGTGCTCGACGACGCCTCCAGCGCCCTCGACGTCAATACCGAGCGCCTGTTCTGGCGCCGCCTGCTCGACCAGGGCGAGCGCACCTGCATCGCGGTCTCGCACCGGCCGGACGCCTATCGCCGCGCCGACGAGATCATCCTCTTATCCCACGGCGCCGTCGCCGCGCGCGGCACGCTGGCCGAGCTCCTCGATACCAGCCCGCTCTTCCGCCAGACTTGGCGCGACATCACCCACGCCGCCGACCACACCCAGCCGGCTTAGCCTCTCCCGCCCTCACTCATGGGGTTGCGGCTGCTTCCCCAAGTGTCCTTCTCCCCGCGCGGGGAGAAGGAACGCTCAGCGAGGTGCGCCCAAGCCCATTGAGGGGTGGGGAGTCACCGGTCGTCCGCGCTCTGACGCACCCGCACGATCAGCGACTGGCTGGCCGTCGCCATCAGCTCGCCGTCCCGCGCGAACAGCGACATCGCCCCGTGCGCAAAGCCGCCCCAGACGCCGGAGATGCGGATGTCGCACAGCACCCAGTCGGTCGGCACGACCCGGCGGATGCGCAGGGTGTTGTCGAGGCTGTTGCCGCCGGCGTTCTGGCCCAACGCATTGCCGACGCCCTGCGGCACGTAGTCGGCCAGCACCGCCAGCAGCGTCGCATCGATCGCCTGGCCCTCGGCCGGCCGCGCCCAGAGCTTGGTGCGCCCGTCCGGCTCCGGCGCCCCGACCCGCTCGAACCCGCGCCCGCCCTTGACCATCCGCACCTCGATGCGGCTGTGCAGCCCGCTCTCGGCGTGACGCCAGTGATGCTCGGCCTCGCAGTCCTCCGGCGGCGGCGCGGCGGGCATTTCCGCCCACTGCCCGGCCAGCTCGCTGGGCCGCGTCCCCAGCGCGGCGCTGACCGAGATGATCTCGCGGTCGTCCACATGCACCTTGGCGTTGGCCTGGGTGACGTGCCTGCCCTCGACCGGCGTCCACACGTCGATGTCGACCACGCTGGGCGGGCGCGCATAGCCCAGGTACTGCGCCGTCGCATTGATCAGCGGCCGCCCGGTGGTCCGCTCCAGCGCCGCCACCGCCGACGCCATCCCCACCCCGCCGAACATGAACGCGGCGCCCGGCGGCCCGACGCAGATGTCGGGCCTGACGTGCATGAACCAGCGGTGCGGGTTGTGCGTGGCGCGCAGATCGAAGAACGGCTTTGGCATGCGGCGGGTCAAAGCGCGGGGAGGGCGGGGATGCAAGAATTTGCGCCCCCGTCACCGAAAGTGTTTCACGTGAAACACGCCGGGATCGGCGCTGCTTCACCCTAAATCACCGATAACTAGCGCCACCAGCTCGAGCGCTTCACCGGCGGGAAGGGCAACTTCGCTCCAATCTACGATGTCAAAGACCGCACGGCGCCGCCGTCGCGATCATGCGATACCCACGGTAGTGTACACGGTCAACGGCCCTGGACCCACGTGACGGAACTATCTAGCCCGACGTTCTTCTCCCCCAGGGAGCAGGACGTAGAGGGACCGGGGCAGTGGGAAGACGGCGATTCCGCCCAAGTCCAATCCGCCCTACTCACCCGCCGCCGGTCGCTTGCGGGGCGCATGGAAGGCCCGCCCCGCCGCCAGCCGCGCGGCAATCTCGGCGATCTTCGCCGCGCGCTTCTGCGGCGTCCTCGCCTGCTGCACCCGGTAGAGCACCGCGTAGCGGTTCGCGGCGTCGAGGCTGTCGAAGAACCCGCGTGCGCCGGGCGCCGCATCGAGCGCGGCCAGCAGGTCGGCGTCCGGCGTGGCGCGGCCTTGCGGCGCATAGGCGCCGTCCCAGCGCCCATCCGCCTTGGCCCGCACGACCTCC
>DATAVF010000256.1:0-15062 GCA_036267835.1 Caulobacteraceae bacterium
GCTCATCTTGCCGTACGGGACCGGGTTAAGCTCAGCGCTACGCGCCGGCCTGCAGCCTGGCAAACCGCGCGTAAGCGGAGCCCGGCTGGCGCATCAGGTCGGCGGGACGGCCCTGCTCGCGCAGCCGGCCGTCTTCGAGCACGACCACCTTGTCGGCGTGGGCGATCGTGCTCAGCCGATGGGCGATCACGATCACGCAGCGGCCCTTGGCGGCGGTGTGCAGCGCATCCACGACGTATCGCTCCGTGTCCGGATCGAGCGCCGATGTGGGTTCGTCGAGGATCAGGATCGGGGCGTCCATGATCAGCGCGCGGGCGATGGCGATGCGCTGGCGCTGGCCAACCGACAGCTTGGCGCCGCGCGCGCCGAGGTCCGTGTCGTACCCGGCCGGCATGGCGCGGATGAAGTCGTCGGCGCCGGCGGTGCGCGCCGCCGCCACCACGTCGTCCAGGGTGGCGACCTGGCGTCCGTAGCGGATGTTGTCCGCCACCGACATCGAGAACAGCTGCGATTCCTGGAACACGTACGCGACCTGGCTGCGCAGGCTGCCCAGCGTGACGTCGGCCACGTCCTGGCCGTCGATCAGCACTCGCCCGCTGCTCGGCCGGTGGAAGCGCGGCACGAGGTAGGCGAGACTGGTCTTGCCGGCGCCCGTCGCGCCGACGAAGGCCGTGACCTCGCCCACCTTTGCCGCGACACTGACCCCTTCCAGCGCCTGCCGGCCGTCGGGGTAGACCAGCGATACGTCCTCGAACCGCACGCCCTGGGATACGGGGGCCAGGGTGACGGCGCCCAGGTCGCTCTCCGCCGGCAGGTCCATCAGCGCGAACACGCGGCGCAGGCCGACCACGTTGTCTTGCGCCCGCATCCACATCTGCGAGACGTAGGCGGTCGAGCCGGCCATCCAAGCGTAGTAGAAACCGAGCACGGCGTAGTCGCCGACGGTATAGTCGCCGCCGATGACATGGCCGGCCACCTGGTAGGACATGACCAGCAGCAACACGGTGTAGGCGACTGCGGCGGCCGCGGCGACCAACAGGCCGACCAGCACCTGCAGCCGGCTTTGCCGGAACGAGGTTTCGCTGGCGGCCGCGAACCTGGCCCGGGCGCGCACCCAGCCGCCAAGGCTCTGCACAGCGAAGACGTTGGTCATCGTCTCGTCGATCGAGCTCGTGGTGTTGGCCCCGGAGATGCGCGAGGCGGCGCTGCGCCGCCGCACCCACGCCGAGAACGGCAAGGTGATAAGGAACTGCGCCGGCAGCAGCGCGAGCGCCAGCCACACCACCTCCGGCGCATGGCCGTACGAGGTGCTCATCACGTAGAGGATCAGGAAGAAGGTGAAGATCGAAACCGGGGTCAGCAGCAGGTCGTAGACCAGCCCTGTGATCATCGGCGTGTCGTACATCACCCGGTAGATCAGGTCGCCCGTGCGCCGGTCTTCGAGCGTGACCATCGGCAGCGCCTTGATCCGTTCAAACAGCTGCGAGCGGTAGTAGTGGTTCAGCGCCTGCGAGAGCCTGAGCTGCCAGCGATAGTCGATCAGGCCGAACAGACCCGAGGCCAGGCTCCACGACGCGTTGGCTTCGTTCTCGCTGTTAGTCGCGGTATCGTTGCCCGCGCTCATCATCGTGCGCGTGCCGTTGACCTCGTAGGCGCCGAGCGGTCCGCCGACCACGTTGCGCTCGCTCGGGCTCTGGCCGTAGAGCCCCAGCAAGAGCACCGTGCCGACGCCGGTGAGCACCACCGCGAGGGCGATCTCCGGCGGCGACCAGCCGGTCATCGGCTGGATCGCCCACTGGATGTAGCCCGGGTACTGGGCGACGGTCCGGGCGGTGATGGGATGATGCAGGACCACATTGTCGGTCAGCAGCTTCAACGGCCACGGCAGGATCAGCGCCGGGAACATCGACAGCACGTAGAAGCACCATTTGGCGAAGAAGCGGCCGCCGAACGGACGCACGTAGGCGAGCGAACGACCGATCAGCCAGAACGCCTGGCCCAGACTGACGCGGGAGTCGGCGGCCGCAGCCGAGATCGTCGTCACCCGTTCCGCGGCTGCCGTCACGTCGCCGCCTCCGCGGTCAGGGCGAGTGACCGCTCGGCGGACACCATCGCGTAGTATCGGCCGGCGCTGTCAGCCATCAACGCCGCGTGCGCGCCGGCCTCGGCGACGCGACCGTCCTCGATGAAGAGGATCTGGTCGGCGCGGCGGATGGTCGAGAGCCGGTGGGTGACGATGAACACCGCCCGCCCCGCGCCCCACGCGCCGAGGTTCTGCATCAGCCTGTGCTCGGTCTCGGCGTCGAGCGAAGCGGTCGGCTCATCGAGCACCAGGATCGGCGCGTCCTTGATCAGCGCGCGGGCGATGCACAGCCGCTGCTTCTGGCCGGGCGACAGGCCCGCGCCGCGCTCGCCCAGCACCGTGTCCCAGCCCTGGGGCAGCTCGTCCACGAACGCCTCAGCGCAGGCGACGGCGGCGGCGGCGCGCAGCTTGGCCGCGTCCGACTGCGGCGTCGCGTAGCGTAGGTTTTCGGCCACGCTCGCGGCGAACAGCACCGGCTCCTGCGGCGCGATCGCGATCTGCCCGCGCAGCGAGTCCATCGTGAACTCCCGCACGTCACTACCGTCGATCAGGATCCGGCCCTGGTCCGGATCGAACAGCCTGAGCAGCAGCGCCATCAGCGTGCTCTTGCCGGAGCCCGAAGGCCCGACGATCGCCGTGACCGAGCCGGTGTGGACGCAGAACGAGATGTCCGTCAGGACAGGCCGACCCGGCTCGTAGCTGAAGCCCACGTTCTCGAACCTGACCTCACGCGAGACCCCTTGCAGCGACCGCGCGTCCGGGGCGTCGACGACCTCTGGGGCCGTGTCCAGGATGTCGAACACGCGGGCGAGGCCCATCGTGTTGTCCTGCGCCGACGCCCACTCGGTGTTGAGGTCGCGCAACGCGACCACCGCGCCGCCGAAACGTCCGTTGGACCAGGTGAAGGCCGCCAGGTTCCATCGGGAGAACGACAGGCCGATCAGGCCGATCAGGCCTGCCGCCATCGTCGCGCGGGCAGCGCTGGCCCAGGTCGACATCAGGTAGATCGCGGGCAGCATGAACAGCGCGCCGATGGTGAATGCGACGACGCCGGCAAGCACGAACAGCCAGCGGGCGCGCAACGCGGCGTCGAACGCCGCCACTGAGTCGGCCTCGAAGCGCGCCTGCTCGCGCTCCTCCTGAGCGTAGGCCTTGATTACCTTGACGCCGGTGATGATCTCCTGGGCGCGAGAGGTGAGATCGCTGGTGGTTTCGCGCGCTTCCAGCGCATGGCGCTTCAGGCGAGGGGTGTACCAGGCGGCCCAGGCGAGGGTGGGAATTGCGACGCCAGCGACCAGCGCCGCGATGCGCCAGTCGAAGAAGAGGGCGATGACGCAGGCCGTGAGCCAGCTGGTCGCGCTCATGAACGAGATCTGCAACCGGCTGATGATGTTGCTGATCTGGGCGCTGTCCAGGTAGATCCGGTAGATCGAGTCGCCGACCCGGTGAGACGTGTGATAGCGCGGCGACAGCTTGTGCCAGTGATCCATCAGGTCGAGTCTGAGGTTCTGGTTGATGCGCTGGTGGATGAACGTCCAGTAGTACGGCAGGCCGACGTACATCGTGGGAAGGCTGAACAGGAACCCGGCGAAATACAGGGCGATATAGTAGACTTGCAGGGCGCCTCGCTGTGACGCGCTGAGGTTGGCCGTCACATGGGCCGTGGGGACGCCGACGGCCGTCGCCAGCGCGCCGTGCGCCAGGTCGGGACGTCCGATCAGGCTGGCGAAGCTTTCGCTCATGGGCCTGGCGGTCAGGATCGACTGGTAGAGCAGGTCGGTGAGGAACGCGGTGTTCAGCGCGATCAGGAACGTGCAGCCCGCGTAGAGCGCATAGTAATAGACGAGATGGCTCTCGACGCGGAGCCACAGCGCGAAGCCGCCTGCGAAGCGCACCCGCACTGATGTGCCGGCGAGGTAAGCACCGGGCGCGGCGAGCCCCAGGACCTTGGAGATCAGGTCCGGCGCGGCGATCCATACCAGCGTCGCCGACGCCACGCCGACTACGGCGCCGGCCAGGCCGAGCCCGGTCCGCACGCGCCCCCGCGCCGCCCAGACCGCCCAGGTCAGCAGCGCCAGCCCGACGCCGAGCCCGTGCCCGGCCGCGCCCCAGAACACTGCTGCCGGCGCCTGCGCGCCCCCAGGCCGCGCCGCGGCCAGCCAGGCGAGCGCGGCCAGCACGCTCACGAGCAACGGCGCATACAGTAAGCCGCTCTCGCCGGGCTCAGAGTTCCGAGCCGCCGCGCCCAGGCCGATCCAGCGGCCGCCGATGTATCGGTAGATGTAGGGCCATGCGCGCCGCACCAGCGCGACCGTGTCGCCCTCCCCGCTCGGATCGCCCCGTAGCGGGCGCGGGGCGGCGCGGGCGCCGAAGGCCGGCACCGCGCGCCGTAGCCGTTCGTCCATCTGGCGAACGCGCGCCGTCCGGGTCTGGTCCGCGCTCACGCGGCGGCCCTGGGCGTTGACCCGGCGCGGGGTCCGGCCGCGTTCGACTGTGCTCGTGCCTCGCAACGCATTCGAGACGCCCCAATCGAACTAACCATCGCTCTCACCGGCTCGCCGTCAATCCGTGGCAGCGAGCCGGACGATCAAACCGCCGCGGTCACCACTTCGCGATGACCTCGAAGCCGAACTGGCGCGGCGGACCGTAGTTGGCGGTGTCGACACCAGTCGCGAACAAGAAGTCGAGCACCCCGGTCTTGTAAGTGACGTCGGTGAGGTTCGTCACGAACAGGGCGGCTGTCAGGTTCTGTTGGCCCAGAGGCTTGTTCCAAGTCAGGCGCAGGTTGATCAGGGTATGGGCCGGCGACACGTTGGCCGCCACGACACCGGGGCCCAGCAGTTCCTCTTCGCGGATCAGCGGGACATTGGAGTAACCGCCGTAGTCGAACGCTTTGTCAGTGTAGTTGGCCGTGAAACTCGCCACCAAGTCGCCGATGTTGTTTGGCATCGGAATGGTATAGTTGATCCGAACACTCGCCTGCACGTTCGGCGCGTAGGGGAGCGGCGTCGATTTGAAGTCCATGATGCAAGTGCCATACTGTGCACCCGGCGAGATCGTGGCCTTCGAGGGACCCGGCACGCAAGCCGCCGGGTTCGTCGCGCCAGGCGCGCCGTTGTAGTAAAAGTCCGTGTAGGTCGGATCCGGCGACAGGTACTGCGTGTAGAAGTCGTGCGCATAGGAGAAGTTGGCGTAGATATCGAGGTTCGGGATTGGGAAGACCTCGCCCTGGAACTCGATCCCTTCCCTCACCTCGTCGGCCGGATTGGTGGTGTAGCTGACGTACGCGGTCGCGGTCGGGGTCTGAACGAAGATCGTCTCGCCGATCTGCACGTGCGTCAGCGCCTCGTGATAGGCGTCGAAGTCGACGTAGCCGCGCACGCCGTTGAAATCGAAGTGGTATTTGTCGCCGACCTCGTAGTCCTGCAGATCCTCGTCGAGCGCGGCCGGCACGAAGCCCGGAACAGCGGAGGTCGGGACCGTGCTCGGTGGGGTGTTGGCGAAACCGGGCACCACAATGAAGGCCGAGCTGACATAGAGCAGGTTCGAGTCAGTCACGTAGCTGATCTGCCAAGACCAGTTGACCGGATGGTTGTTGGTCACCGTGTGAATCAACGGCGCGGCGGTGTTAGGCGAATACGGTTGCGGCGACGAGTAATCAACTGCGATCGGGTAGCCGTAGTAGTTGCTGTGGTTCTCGTTAGCGCGGATGCCGCCGGTGAACTGCAATCCCTGCAGCGGCTTGAAGAACATGCCCGCGTCGAGGGTTGCGTTCAGGTATTGGCCGTAATTGCTGGCATAGTAGCTCTTCGGGTAATACGACGGCTCCGGCCCTTCGTTGGCCTGCAGGCCGCCGTCGTTGGAAATCGGAATGTTCGGGCTGGTCCCGTTGCCGATCCACGGACCCTCCCAATAGTTGTAGAAGCCCACGACCCAGGCGAGGCCAGGCGACGAGCCGAGCGACGTATCGAGCGCGCCGTGGATTTGGAACTCGTCGCTGGCGTCATGGCTGAGCGACCCCAGGGACGGCTCGCCGAACCCATTCATCGGATTGACGCTCGAGCCCGCGGTCAGCAGCGAGGTCGGCGGGACCGGGATGTTGTTCCCGTAACCAGACGCAGCGTAGTAATCGAACGCCCCGGTGGTGAAGTTGGCGACCTGGTTGTGGAACCACCGGTAGAGCGCAATGTTGTGGACCGAGATGTCGCCGCCGCCGAGCGCGGAGAAATGGGTGACGTCGTAGTTGGCGATGTCCTCGACCTGATAGTCGTCCGCCTCGTCGTTCACCGGCGCATTCTCGATCGGCGCGGGGACGGTGCGGTAGCCTGACGACTGGGCTAAGGCGATCCCCTGCAGCGTCTGCTGGTAGAAGGTGTTGAGGACCGCCTCGTGCTGCGCTTGGCACTGGGCCGCGGTCGTGCCGGGCGCCCAGTAGGTCGTGAGGATCTGCGTCGTGCAGAGGTTGGCGATGTTGGCCGCTTCGGCCCCCGCATTGTTGTACGCACGCCCGCTGCCGGTCACGCCCGCCAGCTGATAGGGCGCGTACAGCGGATTTAAGTAGGTCGGAATTTCCGACGTCTCGGTGTCGCCCTGGTGGTCGGCCAGCGCCACGAAGTAGTTGGTGAAGCGGCCGTTGCCAGGGTTCCACTGCACGCCGATGCGCAGGCCCTCGTTGTCGTTCGAATCGAGATTCTCCGAGGTGCCCTGGACGTGGGTGTAACCGTCGGTGTGGTCGCGCTCGAAAGAGATGCGCACCGCCAGGTGATCCTGGATGATCGGGATGTTCACATAGCCCTGAACATTGGTCTGGTTGAGGTTGCCCTCGGTGAGATCGATGCTGGCCCCGTAGTGGTTCAGCTCGGGATGGTTCGAGGTGTAGAGCACTGCCCCACCGAGAGCCGAATAGCCGAAGAGTGTTCCCTGCGGCCCGTAGAGGATCTGCACGTCGCCGATGTCGAACAACGAGTACGGTTGCGCCGGCAGCTCGTTGAAATACGCCGCCGCCGGGAAGCCACGGATTTCGATGGAACCGTAGTCGCGAACCCAGTTCGGGTAGAAATCCACGGAGGGCGCCATGCCCACCATGTTGTAGAAATTGACGATATTGTTGTTCTGCAGAACCTGGGGCGTGAGCGCCACCATGGTCTCTGGCACCTTCTGAATATTCTCTTCGCGCAGCCGGGCGGTGACCGTGATCTCACCGACCTGCGAGGAAGTCGAGGTGTCCGACGTTGCGGCATCTGACGCCCCAGCGTCTGATGCCGTGACCGGCGACGTTGTCGGCGGCGTGTTCGCTGCGAGCGTCTGCGACGCCGCTTGGGCCGAGGCCGTCGAGGCGCCGGCGAGCACCGCAGTCGCCACGACGAGCTGCGTCAGGGTCAGCCAGCTGCTGGTGCAGGCCAGGCGGTTCTTCAGCACATGAAGCATAGATAGACTCCCCCGAAAGGATTTCATTGATGGCGATGCGGCGACGGCAGCGCCTTGACCTTCAAACTAGAGATGAAGGTCGCCCGGCGAGACCGCAGGTGCTGCAGCTCAATCAGAGACATCTGGCGCAATTGACAGTTTCATTGTTCCCGCCCCTGTTCCGCCACTGCGTGACCGTTATTTTGCACGTACGGTATGGCGGCGGTTTGGGGTTGGCAAGACAAATTGTCGACATTCTTGCATCGAGAACGCACTCAGAGCCGGCCGCCCGCCAGGTGGTTTCATAAAGCTATGATTTTACAATGATTTTTTGTCTGAGCCCGATGGCCGAGATGTGCCCAACACGACACACAATGCGATACATTCGCCGATTGTCGGCAACGCGACCGTAGCAACGTTGACGTGCAGGTGAGCGATATCGCGCGACGAAGCGCCAAGATTCAACGTTTGCGTCAGAAAAGTTGCCGGGGCGGCGAGCGCTACTATGTCGGGAAAGCGCTGGGCGGTCCGGCGACTTATGGCTCGGCGACGCTTAGGCGAACGGATCCGTGCCGGACCGCATGAACGGGCCAATCCGCGATGGCTCCGGCGCTTGCGGGTTCTGGTAGGGGTAGAGCGGCTTGCCGATCACCCGTTCCAGCTCCGGATACTTCTGCAGCAGCTGGGGCGAGGTATCCACGTCGTAGACGTGCTGCGGGCGCATGTAGCTGCGCATGTAATTCTGCACCAGCGTGACCCGCAGGCCGGCGTTGGTGCGTGGGACCGAGCCGTGCCAGGTGGCGCCATTCCAGAGCGCCAGCGAGCCGGCCTCGGCGACGAGCGCCGCGGTCTTGAAGGGCGAGGCCTCGAGGTTGGCCTCGTGCGGCAGCGTTGCGCGGCCGTATTTGTGGCTGCCGGGCACGAAGACGGTCGGCCCGTCCGCCGCGGAGGCGTAGCCGGTGCAGATCCACGAGGCGTTGCACATGTGCGCGATCTGTCCCGCACCTGGCGGGATGCCGTGCGAGTCGCTGTGGAGACCCAGGCTGCGGCCGTCAGGACCTTTGATGATCCAGGTCTGGCCAGAGAAGACCGCGCTGCGGCCGAGCAGCCAGCGCACCAGCGCCAGCATCACCGGGTTGATCGCGGCCTCGACGAACACGTCGTCTTCCTCGAGCAGGTCCCAGGTGTTGCGGGTCAGCTTCCCAACTGGCGGAACCCCGTCCTCATAATCCTCGAAGGCAATGCCGCTGCGCCGCTCGCAAACGCGGAGGATCGCGGCGCGCAGCCGCCCGGCAAAGTCGGGCCCGGCGCGAAGCGCCTGCGGCGGCACGACGGTGACGCCATAGGCCTCAAGCTCGACCACGTGCCGGTAGAGGTCGTAGGCCTCGATCTCGCGCATCACCGCGTCAGCGTGTTCCGAGGTTCCGAGGGCCCAGGACTGCATATGAGCTCCTTCACTGGCCAGTCGCCATTCGACAATCGCGCATCATGCGCGAGATGCGCCGCCAGGCCAGACCCACTGAACATACTGATCACTCGAAAATCTGGTCCAGGCCCGGCAGCGCGGCATCGGCGACGCGCCGCCGTTTTAATATGATTGTCGACAAAACCACGCAGGTCTAAGCTCCGCAAGCCTAGACCACCTCGCCCATCGCGCTTCCGCCTGGGACGCCGCCGCAAGCACTCACCTCCGAGGAAAATCCGACATGCGTGAAGCCGTCATCGTTTCCTACGCTCGCACGGGCCTGGCCAAGTCCGCCCGCGGCGGGTTCAACATCACCCCGCCCATGACCATGGCGGCGCACGCGATCAAGCATGCCGTCCAGCGCTCGGGCGTCGAGGCGGATTTCGTCGAGGATTGCTACCTCGGCAACAACGCCCACGCGGCCGCCAACATCGGCCGCCAAGCGGCGCTGCTGGCCGGCATGCCCGTGACCACGGGCGGCGTCTCGGTCAACCGCTTCTGCTCGTCGGGGCTGCAGACCATCGCGATGGCCGCAAACCACATTCGCGCCGACGGCGCCGACTGCGTCGTCGCGGGCGGCATCGAGAGCATCTCGATCCCAGGCGGCGGGGTGCCGCGCGACGCCTCGGACCCGGAATTGGCCAAGATCGCGCCCGCCATCTACATGGCCATGATCGACACCGCCGACATCGTCTCGGAACGCTACAAGGTCAGTCGAGAATACCAGGACGAGTACTCGCTGGAATCGCAGCGCCGCATGGCCTCGGCCCAGCAGAAGGGCCTGTTCAAGGACGAGATCGTGCCGATGAAAACCCGGATGAAGCAGGTCAACCGGGACACCAAGGAAGAGACCATCGTCGAGTACGAAGTGAACCGCGACGAGTGCAACCGTCCGGACACGACGCTGGAGGGCCTCTCCAAGCTCGCGCCGGTGAAGGGGCCGGACAAGTACATCACCGCCGGCAACGCCAGCCAGCTGTCGGACGGCGCCGCCGCCGTGGTGATCATGGAAGCCAAGGAAGCCGAGCGACGCGGGCTGGAGCCGATGGGCCGCTTCGTGTCGTGGGCGGTGGCCGGCTGCGAACCCGACGAGATGGGCATCGGCCCGGTCTTCGCGGTGCCGAAGCTGTTGAAGCGGCAGGGCCTGACGGTCGACGACATCGACTTGTGGGAATTGAACGAGGCGTTCGCCAGCCAGTGCCTCTACAGCCGGGACCGCCTGGGCATCGATCCGGAGAAGTACAACGTCAACGGCGGCTCCATCGCCATCGGCCACCCGTTCGGCATGACCGGCGCCCGTCTGACCGGCCACATCCTGCAGGAAGGCAAGCGCCGCGGGGCCAAGTGGGGCGTAGTGACAATGTGCATCGGCGGCGGCCAGGGCGGCGCCGGCCTGTTCGAGATCTACAGCTGATCTTGCACGAGTGGCGGCGCCGGCCGCCGCGACGCTAGCCCACGCGGAGAGACGCTCAGGGGTCTTCTCTGCGCGGCAAGCGGTCTCCGCGTGAGGCGAACTGGGCTGGAGGGCACTGTCAGAATAAATGCACCGCTCGGTAAGGACTGCCGGATAGGCGGCGGGACGGATGGCCCGTCCGAAGCAGCGATGGTCGCGCCGACAGATAATATCCAGCGGATGTCGAAGCGCGGCATCGGCTTCAGCTATGACACGGTCCGCTTTATCGGCCAGACCACGCCAACGCCGTTTAAGCGGATAGGCTCTCCCGGAACACCTTTGCCAGGGTCAACGATCGGTCATCGCCCATGAGCGCGGGGCTCATCTTGTTCATCGCGTAGCCGATGGTCGTGCGCGCATCCATGTCGATGAGAACCAGCGAGCCCCCATAACCGCCCCAGAACAGGCTGTTGGGGTTGGGCATGGAGAAGAACTCGCCAGACAGGCCGAAGCCCAGGCCGAATTTCGTGGGCGCCCCGATCACCAGGTCGATCCCCTCGATCTGCGGCTCCAGCGCCTTGCGGCAGCCGGCTTCGGACAGCAGGCGCTTGCCCTTGGCGACGCCGCCATTGGCCAGCAGCATATGGATCTCGGCGATCGAGCGCGCGTTGCCATGGCCTCCGGCGGCGGGAATCTCGGCCCCACGCCAGGCGCGGGTGCGGGTGTTCAGCGGGTCCATCGGCGGATTGGTCTGCATGCTGATCATCAGTTCGTTGGGCTCGGCGACGACGTGTTCCTGAGGCGGCAGCGGGATGAGATCCGCCACGCGCCCATCGTGTTCGGCGGCAAGCCCGATGTGGAAGTCCGCGCCCAGGGGCAATGCGATCTCGTCGCGGAACACGGTTCCCAGGGATCGGCCAGTGATCCGCCGCACCACCTCGCCGACCAGAAAGCCCTGGGTCACGCCGTGGTAGCCGACCGCGGTCCCCGGCTCCCAGTAGGGCTCCTGGGCGGCCAGCAGGGCGGTCACCTTGTCCCAGTCGTAGAGGTCCTGCAGCGTGATTTTCTCGCGCCACCCGGCCAGGCCGGCCGAGTGGCTCATCAGGTGGCTCACCTTGACCCCCGCCTTGCCGGCCGCCGCAAACTCAGGCCAATATTTTGCGACGGGCGCATCGAAGTCGAGTTCGCCACGATCCGCGAGCAGCAGGGCGGTGAGCGCGGTCATCGTCTTGGTGATCGAGTAGACGTTGACGATGGTGTCGCGCGCCCAGGGCCGCGTCCTGGCCTCGTCGGCCCAACCGCCCCACAGGTCGACGACGGTCTCGCCCTCGAGGGTGGCGGTGAACGAGGCGCCCACGTCGGCGCCGCGCTCGAGGTTGGCCGCGAAGGCCTCTCGCACCGACGCGAATCTGTCCCCGGCGAACCCCGCCACCGAACCATCAGCCATGACTGCCTCCTCTCGCTCACCCGTGGTTGCGCCGCGGCCCGCAACACCTTTGCGCAGCAGCTCTGCGCCGCAGCACAACCCGCCAGCTTGACGTTAGCACACGCAAGTGCGTACGTGCACCCACACGTCAGTATCGTATTGCACCTAAACGTAACCAACGGGCTGTCAGCCCGCGCCATTCCGGAAACCCGCCCATGGCCTCCAGGCTCGCCGAAGACCCGCGTATCGACCCCCGCCTGAAGGCGATGTTCGGGGAGCGGGAGTTGATGGCGGTTGGCGACGTCGCCAGCCGCGAGGAGCTGCTGGTTCTGGAGAACAGCGAAGAAGGCGACGCCCGCTGGGCGCAGTTCGCAGCCATGGTCGATTCCCTGGATAGCGACCTCATCGCCCCCTCGGCGGGCCTGGCGACGACGGAGCACAGGGTCGTCTCCGACCCCGACGGCAACACCATCAACATCCGCATCATTCGGCCGGAAGGGTCCGCGGCGGCGCCGTGCGTCTACTACATCCACGGCGGCGGCATGCAGACGCTGTCCTGCGACGACGGCAACTACCGCGCCTGGGGACGGATGATCGCCGCCAACGGCGTGGCGGTCGCCATGGTGGACTTCCGCAATGCCATCCGTCCCTCCTCGGTCCCCGAGGTGGCGCCCTTCCCAGCCGGGCTCAACGACTGCGTCTCGGGCGTGAAGTGGCTCCACGCCAACGCCGCCGAACTCAACCTCGATCCCGCGCGGATCATCGTCGCCGGCGATAGCGGTGGCGGCAATCTGACGATCGCCACGGGCCTGAAGCTGAAGCAGGATGGCGACATCGGCCTGATCAAAGGGCTCTACGCGCTGTGCCCCTGTTTCGCCGGCCGCTGGCCGTTCCCCGAGAGCCCCTCGTCGAGCGAGAACAACGGCATCATGCTCGATCTGCACAACAACCGCGGCGCCGTGGGCTATGGCATCGAGGCGTTCGAGGCCGGCAACCCCCTGGCGTGGCCCGGCTTCGCCACGGCGGACGACGTCGCGGGTCTGCCGCCCGTGGTGATCAGCGTCAACGAATGCGACCCGCTGCGCGACGAGGGGGTCGACTTCTATCGTCTGCTGCTCGGCAGCGGCGTTCCCGCCCGCTGCCGCCAGGTGATGGGCACCGTCCACGCCACGGAAATCTTCCTGGCTTGCTGCCCGGAAATCAGCCGCGACACCGCCCGCGACCTTGCCGCCTTCTGCAAAGGCTGACACGGCGCGCGAGTCTGCACGGCCCTCCTCGGCGCAGCGCGCTCGCTAAGGCAGTCCACGTGGCCCAAGGCCGGAGGCGGCGTAGACCGCGTCGACGGCGGTCATATTCGCCAGGCCGTCCTCCGCCGGGGACGCCGTGGGCTTTGCGCTCTGGACGAAGGCGGCGAAGGCGCGGGCCTGGTAGACGTAGGTCGGCGTCGCCTCGAACTGCATCCTGCGCACCGAGCCGTCCACCTCGAGGACAACCTCGTGCCCGAAGTGCGGAATGAACGGGTTCGACACCTCCAGGCGTCCGCGCTCACCTTCCACCCTCAGCCAGGCGCGGAGGCCGTCCGCGATGAGCGAAGCCGAGACCGATCCGGTCGCGCCGCTCGGAAACGTCACCTCGGCGCTCATGGCGCCGTCCACGCGTGGCGCCACAAGCGTCGGCGTGGCGGACTCGATGCGCGGCTCCTCGCCGGACGCCAGGCGCAGCGCGTTGAGGCAGTAGGACCCGACGTCCATCATGGCGCCGCCGGCAAGATCGAAGCGAAAGCGGATGTCGTCCTTCGGGACCAGCGCCGCGGGCACTTCAAAGCCCGCCTGCAGGTCGATGAGGCGGCCTAATCGCGCGGACCGCGTGACGTCGGCGATGAACGCGCCCAGCGGATGATGGCGGTAGTGGACGGCTTCCATCAGCGGCGTCGCGGTGCGCTGCGCTGTCGCCACCATGGTTCGCGCTTCGGCCGCGTTGGACGCGAGAGGCTTTTCGCAAAGCACCGCCTTGCCGGCTTCCAGCGCCAGGATCGACCACCGCGCGTGAAGGCTGTTCGGCAGCGGGTTGTAGATCGCGTCGATCTCGGGATCGGCAAGCAGATCCGCATAGTCGCCGTAGGCAGTCGGAATGGCGTGCTGGGCAGCGTAGGCACGGGCCCGGGCCAGGTCGCGTGAGGCGACGGCGGTGACTGCGATGTTCCCGGCGGCGGGCGCCGCATCGAGCAGGGCGGCTTGCGTGATGCGCGCGCATCCCAGGACGCCTATTCGAATGACGTCGTTCACCCCTCGCCTCCCCGCAGGCGGCCACCCTCGCGGTCCGCGTAGGCGAAGCAGGAGTCGTCCAGGTCGACCGCCGGTAGGACGCCTCGGTCGTAGACATAGTCCTGGCTGTGGCGCCACTCCGGCTTGTCGCCGCCCCGAGGCAGCAGCTCGAGGCCCCGCATCAGGTAACCGGGATTGAAGACGCTGGTGTCAATGAACGGGGCGAGCTGCATCTGCGCGTCATCCGCACGCAGCTCGACGCCAACGCGCGCCGCGCCGATCGCCCGCATGTGATTCAGCAACCGGCAGATGAAGTCTGTGACCAGGTCGACCCTGAGCGTCCAACTGGCGGCGCGGAGGTAGCCGAAGACCCACGCCATGTTAGGGATCCCTGTGAACATCAGCCCGCGATAGCTCACCGTCTCGGCGAACGTGAGCGGGCGACCGTCGACGCTGAAGGCGATGTCGCCCAGGATCGAGAGATCGAATCCCGTGGCCGCCACGATGATGTCGGCCTCGAGCTCGCGCCCCGATGCCAGCGCGACGCCGGTCGGGATCAGGCGCGCGATCTGGTCGGTCACCACCGATGCCTGTCCGCTGCGGACGGCCGCAAACAGGTCCCCGTCCGGAACCACCGCGATGCGTTGCTGCCAGGGCCGATAGGTCGGCGTGAAGTGCTCGTCGACGACCTCCTGCGGAAGGTGCGCCGCGACGGTGGCGAGCAGCTCCGCTTTGACCGTCTCAGGCTCACTGGACGCCCGATCGACGAACCGCCGCTGCTGGTCGTAGACCACCTTGCGCCGCACGATGTCTTGGACGAGCAAAGGGTCCAGATCGAGCGCCCGCAACGTCTCGGCCAATCTGTTTCGGTTCGGGTGCGGGAAGAAATAGGTCGGCGAGCGCTGCAGCATGGTGACGTGCGCGCAGTCCGCCGCGATGGCGGGAACCAGGGTCGCGGCCGTGGCGCCGGAGCCCACGACAATCACCCGCCTGCCCCGATAGTCGAGGTCGTTCGGCCAGGTCTG
>DATAVF010000257.1:0-3390 GCA_036267835.1 Caulobacteraceae bacterium
TTCACCGGGCGCGACGCCGCGGCGCTCGGCATGGACACCGTCGACCAGCCGCCCGATCCCGACGTGCTGGCGATGCGCGCGCTGATGGCGCAGCTGCATTGCGGCCTGCCGATCCGCCAGGCAGCCGCCGGATGACGCCCAAGCTGATCCATCCCAGGCGCATCAGTGATGCTCGAGGCTGGTTCGCGGAGGTGTTCAGCGCGCGCCGCTACGCCGAGCTCGGCATCGACGTGGCGTTCGTCCAGGACAACCACTCGCACTCGGCGGCTGCCGGCGTCGTGCGGGGGCTGCACTTCCAGGTCCCGCCCCACGCCCAAGCCAAGCTGGTGCGGTGCCTTGCCGGCCGGATGTTCGACGTCGCCGTCGATATCCGCGCCGGCTCGCCCACCTTCGGCCGCTGGGTCGCCCACGAACTCAGCGCCGAGAACGGGCTGCAGCTCTTCGTGCCGGCCGGCTTCGCGCACGGCTTCATGACGCTCGAGCCGGGGACCGAGGTCGACTACAAGGTGTCGGACTTCTACGCTCCGGCCTGTGAGCGCGGGGTGCTGTGGAACGACCCGGCGCTGGGCATTCCCTGGCCCTCGCCGCAGGTCGGCGCCCCGGCGCTTTCGGCGAGGGACGCCGCCTTGCCGTGCCTGGCCGAGCTGGCGAGCCCGTTCGTCTACGACGGCGCGCCGCTCGAGCCGCTCACGCCAGTGCCGGGCTGATGGCGGTGAAGGGCATCATCCTGGCCGGCGGCGCGGCCACGCGGCTGCACCCGGCGACGCTGGCGATCAACAAGCAACTGCTGCCGGTCTACGACAAGCCGATGATCTACTACCCGATGTCGGTGCTGATGCTGGCCGGCATCCGCGACATCCTGATCATCTCCTCGCCCGAGTACATCGACAACTACCGGCGCCTCTTCGGCGACGGCGGCGCGCTCGGCCTCAGCATCGCCTACGCGGTGCAGCCGCGCCCGGAAGGCCTTGCCCAGGCCTTCGTGATCGGCGCGCCGTTCATCGACGGCGACGCCAGCGCTCTGGTGCTGGGCGACAACATCCTTTTCGGCGCCGGCATGACCGGCCTCTTGGCGCGGGCGACCGGCCGGCCGCGCGGCGCCACCATCTTCTCCTACGAGGTCGAGGACCCGAGCCCCTATGGCGTGGTCGAGATCGACCGAGCCGGGCGAGCCGTCAGCCTGGAGGAAAAGCCGGCGCGGCCGAAGTCGCGCAACGCCGTCACCGGGCTCTATTTCTACGATGAGCGCGCCGTGGAATTCGCCGGCTCGCTGCAGCCCTCGGCGCGCGGCGAGCTGGAGATCACCGACCTCAACCGGCTCTACCTGGAGGCCGGCGATCTCTACGTCGAGCGGCTGTCGCGCGGCTACGCCTGGTTCGACACCGGCACCCACGACAGCCTGCTCGAGGCTTCCGAGTTCGTCCGCACCCTGCAGAAGCGCCAGGGGGTGCACATCGCCTGCCTGGAGGAGATCGCCTTCGCCAACGGCTTCATCGACCGCGACGGCTTGCGGGCCCGCGGCCAGCTTTACCCAAAGACCAGCTACGGCCGCTATATCCTGGAGCTGGCCGACGGCCCGGCTGATGCGCCATGAGCCAGGCGCCGCCCGATTCCGCGGACGCGCCGCCCTGGCTCTCGATCGTCATGCCCACCCACCAGGGCGAACGCTGGCTGGGCGCGACGCTGGACTCGCTCGCCGCCCAGAGCGTGCGCGGCTTCGAATGCCTCGTCATCGACAGCAGCCCCGATGACGCGACACTGGGTCTGGCGCGGTCTTACGACGACCGGCTGACGATGCGCTTCTTCAAGCGCCCCGATCTCAACCACTGGCGCTCGAAGACCAACTTCGGCTTCCAGGAGGCCCGCGCCGCGCACGTCTGCATGCTGCACCAGGACGACTTCTGGCTGCCCGGGCGCGGCGAGGCGGTGCACCGCTGGATCGCCGCCGCGCCGGACATCGCCGTGCACCTGCATCCGGCCCAGTTCGTCGATGCGTCCGGCCGGCGCCTGGGTCTCTGGACCTGTCCGCTGCCCGCCGGCGGCGCACCCATCTCGCGCGACCTGCTGCTGCGCCGACTGCTGGTGCAGAACTTCATCTCGGTGCCGACGCCGACCATCCGCCGCGACGCCTTCCTCGCCGTGGGCGGCATCGACGAGCCGCTCTGGTATACGGGTGACTGGGACCTTTACCTTAAGCTCGCGGCTCTCGGCGCTTTCGCCTATCATCGCGAAGTTCTCTGCTCTTTCCGCATCCATGGTGACTCCCTGACGATGACCGGCAGCCGCGACCCGCGCGACTTCGAGGCTCAGATGCAGTCAGTGCTCGCCGCGCATATCGGCCAGGTCGCCCCGGCCGAGCGCGCCGGCGTGCTGAAGCAGGCCCAGGCCTCGATCCGGATCAATTCGACCCTGGCGGCGAGCGGCGGCAATCGGATCGGCCCGGGGCTGAGCGCGCTGGGCGCGATCCTTGGGCTGGGACCCCGGCGCGCCTTCGAATACCTGAGAGATTCCCGGCTGGCGGAGCGGGTCTTTCCCCGCCTGCGGGCTGGCCTGGCGCGGGATCGCTGAAATTCCGATCGGATCGGCCGTCCGCCGCCTCTTCGGGCCCTATGAGCGCCAGGTCACCAATGCCTATCGCGCGACCTTCGTCGATCTCGCCGCCTGGGTGGAGGTGATCGGGCAGTGGGCGCCTGGCGCCGTGCGGATTCTGGAAGTCGGCTGCGGCGAAGGCGCCATGACCGAGCGTCTGTGCGCGCGCTATCCGGAGGCGCGCATCACGGCCATCGACCTGACGCCCCGGCTGGGCCGCCTGTTCCGCGGCGACGCCGAGCGGGTGCGCTTCATCCAGGCGCCGGCCGAGCAGATCGCCGCCAGCGAGCCTGCGAGCTTCGATCTGATCATCCTCAGCGACGTGCTGCACCACGTGCCGACGCACCTGCGCGAGTCCTTGATGCAGGGGATCGGCCGCGCCCTGGCGCCGAAGGGGATCTTCGCGTTCAAGGACTGGGTAGTCGACCGCTCGCTGATCCACTGGGCGTGCGAGGCGTCGGATCGCTACATCACCGGCGACAATGTCGCCTATCTGACCGGCCCTGAAATGCGCGACCTGCTCGCCCGCCACTTCGGCCCGGCCGCGCTGCTGCGGGAGCAGCGGGTCCGGCCCTGGAACAACAACCTGGCGGTGCTGGTTAGCCAGTCGGCTTAGACGCGCCTTGCGACACGCTCGGTTACGGTTCGGGCCACCGCCTGGCGCAGTCCCGAGCGGGGGCGGAAGCCCACCTCGTCGTATAGGCGCCGAACCTCGGGGGTCAGCCGGGGCGGCTCATCGGCGGCGGTTGGCAGGGCGCCGAAGCGGGCCAGCCCTTGCACGCCCAGGGCTTCGGCGACCCA
>DATAVF010000258.1:0-1937 GCA_036267835.1 Caulobacteraceae bacterium
AGCACCAGAAACCCGATGCCGAAAGTGGCGAGCCAGAACCTCAGGGATCGGCGGCGGGTGGGCATCTGATTGGGTTAACCCATGCGGGTGGCCGGCTAAAGGCAATCCGGCCACGCTTGCCTGCGGCGCCCCGCCGCTCCTGAGCTCGGGGCGCCGCAGGACATCGTCCGGACGAGACCCGCGGTCGGACGCGCGATCAATTCTGCCGGACGAATTGGGCTCTTCGCTCCCGCAGCGGCAGTGTCGTCATCGGCCGGGCGGCCATCCTGCGCCACGACTTTCCCGAGCGGGTGCGCCGCGATCCGGCCTACGCCTCCCCACCCCTGCCGGTCTCGCCCAAATACCTGCGCGCCGAGGCCGTGAGCCCCGCCTTCGTCGACTACCTGCGCACCTTCCCCGGCTTCGTCGGCGAAACCGACCCCGGCTTCAACCACTACGATGCCATGGCCATGTGGCTGACCACGGACGGGTGAAGCCCTGGGTGGAGGACGCGTGAACTCCAGTCGAGCTAGGGTCCGCTACCGACGCGGGCAGGATGACCGGGTTTGCCCCATTGCAGATACGGTGGGACTGAACCCAGAATGGCTACAATGAGCTTCACCCGTTCCGCGACGTTGAGCGTCCTGCGCGTTCGTGTGGTCGCTGGGCTCTCGATCGGGCTTGGCGGGATGCTCGCGGGCGTGTTGCTCCTGACCGCGCTCTTTTCACACATCCATCTATTCCGCAGAGCAGGGCTGGTTGCTCTGGCCATTAGCCTGGTGGGCAGTGCGGTAGTCCAAGGCTGTGGAGCTTATGGCCTCCTTGAAACGAAAAGCTGGACGAAACTTGGTGGCCAACTGGCTTCCCGGCGCGAACAACCGGCGTGGTTTGCGGCTTGGGTAACAATCCATGGTTTCCTCGCGCTCACTTCCGGCACTGGCGCGGCTCTTCTGATCGGGACGGCAGTTCACTGAGTCCGCTTTCGACTCCGCGCGGAAGTCTGCAACGTCAGCCTTCTGGCGTCGCCACGCCTCATCCGCGTCATCCCTTCCCCATTTCGGGTCGGCCTAGCGCCCGGCGCGCGCCTCGGCGACGGCGATCATTTCGGGGCGGTACTCGAAGTGCATGGTGTCGAAGTCGGCCCAGCGGCCGCCCCAGATGAAGCCGTGGCGCTCGAAGGCCTGGATCACCTCGATTGGCATCTGGTTTCGGTAGGGCGCGATGCCGTGCGCGGCCTTGTCGGCCCACTGCCAGTAGGCGCTGTACTGCAGGTTGAGATCGATGGCGGCGCCGTAGCTGTGCATCGAACGCAGCGAGGTGCCGGCGATGACGCGGCAGTTGTACGTACCGGCGCTGGGCGAGGCGTAGCGGACGAAGTCGGGCCCCAGCTTGCGCAAATCATCGGCGACCGCCGCCAGCTGGGTCGCGGCGCCGTTGACGCGCGTGAACATCACCGAGCCGCCGCCGATCCACGGCACCTTGACCAGGTTGCGCGACACCTGCCCCGTCCCGCAGTGGCCGTACATCTTGAGAAACAGGGCGTCCGGCCGGGTGCGCCCCGCATCGTTGGTCGGCGGCGCGATCGGCATGCGCGCCAGCGGATAGGTCCAGACGAACATGTCGGCGATGTCGGGTGAGCCGACGAGCTCGGCCGGGGTCCGGGTCGGCTTCGGGTCGGTGGTCGGCGTGCGGGTTCCGTCCCGCCAGACCAGCACGTCGCCATCATGGCCCTTCAGGAAGTCCGGGTAGGCCGCGACCAGCGCGTCCAGCTCGGCACTGCGCTGAGCCGCCGGGCGGACAGTGGAGACCGAGTTGTTACCCAGCCGCGCGCTCACCTCTTCCTGCGCCAGCGCCACGGACGCGGCGGCCAACGCCAACAACGCCAGGCAAGCGATCGCGGTTTTCATCGGCGCAGGGTGGCGTCGGGCGACCCGCCTGACAAGCCGCGTCCGCTTACG
>DATAVF010000259.1:0-3218 GCA_036267835.1 Caulobacteraceae bacterium
CCTCACCGACTTCCGTTCCTACGAACGGGCGGAGCTGGCGGCCGAGGGGCGCAGCGTCTTCCTGTTTGGCGCCAACGGGGCCGGCAAGACCAACCTCCTGGAAGCGCTCAGCCTGTTCTCGCCCGGCCGCGGCATGCGCGCGGCCAGCCTCGGCGACTTCGGCCGGCGACTGCCCGGCGAAGGGCAGGGGCGGGCGTGGGCGATCTCGGCCAGCATCGGTGTCGATGAGGGCGAGGTGCGGCTCGGCACCGGCGTGGAGGCCCCTGGCGCGGCGCGGCGGCTGGTCCGGGTCGAGGGCGAGGCCATGCCGCCCGGCCGCCTCGCCGAGCACGTGCGGCCGCTCTGGCTGACGCCGGCGCAAGACCGGCTGTTTCTTGAAGGCGCCGCCGAGCGGCGACGCTTCTTCGACCGGCTGGTGTTCGCCGCCGAGCCGATCCACGCCGCCCACGCCGGCGCCTACGAGCGGGCCCTGCGCGAACGCTCGCGCCTGTTGGCTGACGCGGCGCCCGATCCGGCCTGGCTGACCGCACTGGAGGCGCGCATGGCCGACGCCGGCGCCCGGGTCGCCGAGGCGCGCGCCGCCACTCTCTCGGCCCTGCAAGCCGAGATCGACCAGCGCGGCGACCGGCCCTTCCCGCAGGCCCGCCTCGCCCTCACCGGCGCCTTCGAGCAGATGGCCCTCGGCGGCGCCGCGCTCGGCGACATCCAGACCCGCCTGGCCGCCGATCTGGCCGCGTCCCGGCCCCGCGACGCGGCCGCTGGACGCGCGCTGACTGGTCCGCACCGGGCCGATCTGGCGGTGGTTCACGCCGCCCTCGGGCGCCCCGCCGCCGAATGCTCCACAGGTGAGCAGAAAGCGCTGATTTTGAACCTGGTTTTGGCCCAGGGAGCGCGGCTTTCGCGTGCAAAATCGCAGCCGAATCCTATATTGTTGTTGGACGAGGTCGCGGCGCATTTGGACCATATCCGGCGCGCCGCCCTCGCTGGAGAAATCGAGGCGCTTGGCCTGCAAGCCTTCCTGACCGGCACGGACGAGGCGCTCTTCGATCCCTTCAAGGGACGAGCCCTCGGTGTTCGCGTGGACGCCTCGAAGCTCACCCGACTGGATCAGGGATGACCGACGAAACATACGACGACGGCTCGGCCGACTACGGCGCGGATTCGATCAAGGTCCTGAAGGGCCTTGATGCGGTGCGCAAGCGCCCGGGCATGTACATCGGCGACACCGATGACGGCTCCGGCCTGCACCACATGGTCTACGAGGTGGTCGACAACGCCATCGACGAGGCGCTGGGCGGCTGGGCGACGCGGGTCGAGGTGATCCTCAATCCGGACGGCTCGGCCACCGTCACCGACGACGGCCGTGGCATCCCGACCGATATCCACGAAGGCGAAGGCGTCTCGGCGGCCGAGGTTATCATGACCCAGCTGCACGCGGGCGGGAAGTTCGACCAGAACTCCTACAAGGTCTCCGGCGGCCTGCACGGAGTCGGCGTCTCGGTGGTCAACGCGCTTTCCGAATGGCTGAAGCTGGTCATCTATCGCAACGGCAATCGGCACGAGATGATGTTCCGCCACGGCGATCCAGTGTCGCCTCTGGTGATCACTGGCGTCGCCCCGCGCCGCGAGAACGGCGAGTTCCTGACCGGCACCGAGGTCAGCTTCCTGCCCTCCAGCGAGACCTTCACCGGCACCGAATTCGACCGCAAGACGCTGGAGCACCGGCTGCGCGAGCTGGCGTTTCTCAATTCCGGCGTCACCATCTGGTTCAGGGACCTGCGCGGCGCCGAGCCGTACGAAGAGGTCATGCACTACGACGGCGGGGTCGAGGCCTTCGTGCGCCACCTCGACAAGGCCAAGACCCCGCTGATCAAGACCCCGATCGTAATTCGCGGCCAGCGCGAGCGGGTCGATCTAGATCTCGCCCTCTGGTGGAACGACGGCTACCACGAGAACGTCCTCTGCTTCACCAACAACATCCCGCAGCGCGACGGCGGCACCCACCTGGCAGCCTTCCGCAGCGCCCTGACGCGGGTGATCACCAACTATGCGGAGAGCTCGGGCGCGACCAAGCGAGAGAAAGTGAGCCTCTCCGGCGAGGACGCCCGCGAGGGGCTGACCTGCGTGCTTTCCGTGAAGATCCCCGACCCCAAGTTCTCGTCGCAAACCAAGGACAAGCTGGTCTCGTCGGAAGTGCGGCCGGCGGTCGAGGGCCTGGTCGGCGACGGCATCGCCACCTGGTTCGAGGAGCACCCCACCGAGGCGCGGCTGATCATCCAGAAGATCTCCGAGGCCGCAGCGGCCCGCGAAGCCGCCCGCAAGGCCCGCGAACTCACCCGCCGCAAGAGCGCGCTCGATATTTCCTCGCTGCCCGGCAAGCTCGCCGACTGCCAGGAGCGCGATCCGGCCAAGTCCGAGATCTTCCTGGTCGAGGGCGACTCGGCCGGCGGCTCGGCCAAGCAGGCGCGCAATCGCGAGAACCAGGCCGTGCTACCGCTCCGGGGCAAAATCCTCAACGTCGAGCGGGCTCGCTTCGACCGCATGCTGGGCTCCGACCAGATCGGCACCCTGATCACCGCCCTGGGCGCAGGCATCGGCCGCGACGACTTCGACATCGCCAAGATCCGCTATCACCGGATCATCGTGATGACCGACGCCGACGTCGACGGCGCCCACATCCGCACCCTGCTCTTGACCTTCTTCTACCGGCAGATGCCGCAGGTGATCGAGAACGGCTATCTCTATATCGCCCAGCCGCCGCTCTATAAGGCCAGCAAGGGCAAGTCCTCGCGCTACCTGAAGGACGACCCCGAGTACGAGGCATTCCTGGTCGAAGAGGGCCTCGACGGCGCCGAACTGGACCTCACCTCGGGTGAGCGGCGCACCGGCCGCGACCTGGAGACCCTGGTCGTCGCCGCCCGCCAGGCCAAGGCCAACGTCGACCGCCTGGCCGCCCGCGCCCCGGCCTTCGCCATCGAGCAGGCGGCGCTCGCCGGCCTCTTCGGCGACAGGCCCGACCCGGCCGTCGCCGCCGCGCGCCTCGATCTCTACGCCGAGGAGGGCGATGGCCCCTGGTCCGGCGAGAAGGCCGAGGCCGGCTATCTGTTCTCCCGCGTCCGCCGCGGCGTCACCGAGCGCGTGGTGCTCGATGATCTGCTGGTGCACTCCGCCGACGCCCGGCGCCTGGCCGAGCGCGCCAGGCTGCTGGCCGACGACTT
>DATAVF010000260.1:0-15098 GCA_036267835.1 Caulobacteraceae bacterium
ACTAAGCACCGAGCGCGCCGATTTCCTCTCGCTGGCACTCGAGCGCTTCCGTGCGACCGAGATCGAGGTCGCGGCGCTGTACCTGGGCACGGCATTCGGCGTCGACGCAGATCGCGCTACGGATGCGCTATCTGAGCGCCTCACAAGTCTAGAGGCGAGAGTACAAACGGAGCTCGCGCAGGCCCTGCTGCCCAGCATATTCGGTTTTAGGTTCGGCCACCCGGAAGCGCAGACCGTACCTCTCCCGTTCGCGACGCTTGAGCGCCTCGTCAACATCGCGTTCGGAGCGATCCGGCCTGCTGAGGACAGGCACCGGGGAAGCGGGGTCTTTACCCCCAACAACCGGGACAATGCTGAACAAGCGCGCGGCGCGGCCCTAAACCAACTCGCCAATACCCCCGGATGGGCGACATTCGCGGCGCTACATCGGCTAGCCGAAAACCCCAATCTTCCTGGCTATCGTGAGCATCTCCATGAACTGGCTCGTTCGCGCGCGGCTCAAGATGCTGAATGCCCTCCGTGGCCGCCCGGCGAAGTCGCCGCTTTCGAAGGCGCGGCAGAAGCGGCGCCGAGAACCCCAGCGGACTTGCAGCGGACGGCCCTACGCCGATTGGACGACCTGCAGCTCGACCTTCTTCACGGGGATTTTGCCCAAGGCCCCACTCTAAAGGCACTGCCTGATGAGACCGCCGTCCAGAATTGGATCGCCGATCGGCTCCGTTCAGAGCAGGGACGGGCATATTCCGTCGAGCGGGAGCCGCATGTCGTCGAGGAAAAGGAACCCGACGTGCGGCTCCGAGCGAAGGCCACTGACGCCAGCGTGGCAGTCGAGATCAAGGTTGCCGAAAGTTGGACACTCCGGCAGCTCGAAAAGGCTCTTACCGACCAGCTCTGCGGTCGCTATCTGCGCGCGCCCGGTGCCTGTCATGGCATTCTGCTCTTGGTGCATCAGCACGCGCGGCCGCAAGGGTGGCGGCTCCCCGGCACGAAGACCGTTCTCCGGTTTGACGAGGTCGTCGCGCATTTGCGACGGCTTACGGTCGAAATCGCCAGCGCTTCGCCCGATGCCCCACAACCGGAAATCGCCGTGCTAGACGTATCAAGCTGCTGAGGACCGCGGTGCGGGCTCGTCCTTTGGTCTTGACCCGGTTGTCGCGCGGGAGCCGGTGAGACCGGCGTCCGTGTTCGCGACCATTGCCTCGATCCCCGCGCACACACTTCGAATCAGGCGCAGTTCCCAATCTTCGGTGTCGTGTTCGTAGATTTCAGCGAGATAGCGGGCTTGTTCTCGGAGGCCGGCAAGCGTCGTGGCGGTAGTGCGAGCGACCCGCTCGTCAGCTTCTAAGAGCGCGCGACGAAAGCGCCTCAGTTCTTTCCCGCCATCGGCCGTATCGTAGTAGCCCGCCGCCTGGGCTTGCGCGACCGTGCGGCGATACCGGCCAAGCGCGATCAGCACCGGATCATTATTAACACCTGCTCTCATCTCGGTCCTCCCTCTCGATAAAGTGGACGAATTGTGCGAGCTGCCAATTCGGCGCGTCCATCACCAAGATGGTGATATTTGCCGGTTTCCTGGGGATAACTTGCCGGGGCGGAATTACCTGGCGCGCGGCACTTCGATGCGCCGCCCCCAAGGTTCACTTCCCCTGGGCGCCGGGCGAGGCACCACACGGAAAAGCCCGGTTTTGAGATCGTCGTGCCACCGCTCCAGCGCGACTGAAATGGTGCTATAATCCGACGTGGACGTGACAGGACGCTGCGCTATATAGGGCGCTCGCCGGCACAGCGTACATCACCATGTTGGTGATACGGGACGGCTTCCTGTGAACATCCTACGCGGCGGTTATCCCTCGCGGAGCCGGGCTGTCATTTGGCAGACTGCGGTTACCCAAGCATGGGGCGGTCATCGGTCAGCCAGATCGGCCCCGAAGAGATTTGCAGCGCCCTCGGTATGGGTCTCGGTAGCTGGCGCGCGGATCGAGCAGGGGACATCACCATTTTGGTGACAATGCGACAGCTTCCTATGGACAACCTACCCCGGCGCCCATCCCTCCCGGAGGCGGGCTGTCATTTGACAGACTGCGGTTACCGAAGCACAGGACGATCGTCGGTCAGCCAGATCGGCCCCGAAGAGATTTGCAGCGCCCTCGGTATGGGCATCGGTAGCTGGCGCGTGGATCGAGCACGGGGAGTGTCTTGCCATCGCTCTGCGCTCAGCCGCCATTCCGCTCCGGAGCCGTCGATTTCCCCGATAGCGCCACCGAAATGCAGGGCTTCACATTCGCTGCGCTCGTTCGGCAGGAAAATCAGCTCCGATGCCGCGACGCGCGCTTTGATGACGAGGGGGCGCCGCGCCGTTGCCCACGCGCCGCTGCCGCGCAGCGCGATATGTTCAAGGGCGTGCCAGCAAGCGTAGTCGCGGTGCGTAGTCCACGAAAACCCGCGCTGAGCGGCGGACAAAGATGTCTCCGCGGTGCCCCGCCAGACATCGACGCCAATGGTGGGCGTCAGGTCGGGCCGGATCGGGAATTCGGCGGCTCGAAACATCGATTGGATGAGATCGTGCGGCAGAGCTGCGGCCTTCACTGGGACCTCGCCGTGCCAGGCAAAGCCGGCCGCCGCCTTTATCGGGATGTCATCATGCTCCCAGGCATACGCCAAGAGATCGCGGAACAGTGCTTGCGAGACTCGGCCGATTTTGAAGCTGTGATAAAGCCAGAGCACGAAATAACCGCGCCAGTCGCTCGGCGTCACGGTGAAAAGTGAAGCGCCGATCCACTCGTCACCCTCAACGAACCGCTCGAAATAATCGAGCGGGTGCAGCGGCAAGTTTTCGCGGAGAACACTCGCGTAATGATGCGCCCATTCGGTGTCGGACGATCTGGTCATCTACGTCATCTACCCCGCTGCCTTTGCCGTGAGGAAAGTTTCCGGCCGCGCGTGGGAACCTAGGATCACGCCGCCGGCTTTCGGGGTTGTTACGGACACTCGCCGACCTGTCCGAGCACGTTCACCGGCCGCGCGCCCCGGCTCTACGTCACGTCGAAACGCGGCGCGACGTTTGGTCCACATGGGCACGAAGCTCGCCCCTGATCATCGCGCGGATCGCGTTCAGTTCGCCGGCGAGTAGGCCGGCGGCGTTCGGCGCAAAGCCGATCGCGTCGACCCGGTCGCTCAGCGCGTCCAGTGCAGCGCGAACTTGGCGGGATTTGGCACCCCTGGCGCGGAAAGTGGCGCCAAGTTCGTCTACCTGCTGCCGGATAGAGGCGATCTGGGCGGACAGGTCCGCGACATCATCACTGAGGCGTTGCTCTATGCGCTCGACCCGCTCGCGCAGTCTGTCGACCAAGCTGCCCAGGAGCCGCAAGTCGACTCGCGACCGGTCGGCGATCGCCGGGGCGACGAAGCCGTTCGCGCCGCCGTCCATCTATTCGCCTTCGACCGGCTGCGGCCACCACCCGGCCGTCACCTCACGCCCCTGGCGCAAGTCGAAGGTCGGACCGCAACGCACTCCCTCGCGCGTCACCTCTGCCGTGACGAGCGCACCACCGCTCGCGAGCGGAAGAAAGCGCCGCAGCTCGACGAGCTGCTCGGAAGCGATTGAGATTATTCCGTGCCGGTCAGTGGTAAGGCGACCGGCCCCGGCCACGTAGGGCGAGAGATAGGATGGCTGGGGTGTCAACGGCTCAAAATCGCGATGAAGATGGAGCACAGCGCCGACGATCCGACCGTATTGCTGCGACGACCCGACCACAGCCACGGTTGCGCTGTCGAGAGGAGCCCTGGCGGCGATCTCGGTATCCGAATAGTGGCGCGCTGACCGGCGGAGCGCACCGGGAAGTTCCGACACCGCTTCGTCGAACGTGAGATACCGGGTCATTGCCTCCACGGCGTCGGTAAAGATCGCCATCCGGCCAGACCCGACGACCACAAACCGGGCCAGCGGGTTGACGAACAGCTTGCACCTGTCGCCATCGGGCTCGTCGTCGACAAAGACCTCCGAATCGGCCCAGGCGACGGCCCGATCAGGCGCGAGGATTTGAAAGCCGAGGCAGGTCACCGGCGCCCTGCCTTTGCGGCCAGCTCCCGAAGGTCGGCCTGGCGCTGCGCAAAATCGGGGTCGCCGCGTGGTGCCGTCCAGACCGCATTGGCATGCGCCGCCGCCGCTCGCGCGACACGCTCCCCCAGGGACAACGGATGGCCGGGATCATACCTATAGGGATCGGCGGCGCGCCCCGGTTCCTTCGATGGCGACGAGCCGGCGTCGACCACGGTGCCGGCGCTCGTCTGGACGATGGCGCTCGGATTCGGGTCACTCAAATGTAATGCCGTCGCGGACCGTAGGGCGCGATCAAGGCAACCCCTGAGCTGACGATGCGCGCGAGTGACACCCGAGTCATCGCGCCCATCGTGAGCGGCCTCCGCGTCGCCGGCGTGATCGAGCGCGTCGTCGACGAGTTGAGTTAGCCGGCGAGCGAGTTTGATCTGTTCGGCGTTCATCAGGCCCCGCGGATCGACGCCGCCGACAGCGGCTTTTTCGTCCCGGCTTGCCTGATCCGCCAAGGCGCCACACGTCTTTTCCGCGCCGCTGAGCCTTCGGTGAAGCCGCAGATGAGCTTGCCGCACCGCCGGCCGATCGCGCGCCTCGTGCGCGGCCTGGGCATCCTCTGCATGTTCGGCCGCATCGCCAAGCAAGGCCAGCAGGCCGATAACCCGATGGCTCGTAGTCGCGGTCAGCGCCCGGCTCCGCGCGGTCACCAGCGCGGCGGGGTCGGCAGGTACGCTGACGAACGAGATTTCCAAAAGGACCCAGCGGCGCACACGCCTGCCCGCCTGCGGGCGCCCCGGAGTGATCGGCTCGGCGTCAGCCGGGTCGAAATCGAAGCCGATCGAGATGCCCGAGATGATGCCGTTCTTGACGAGGCCGCAGATTTCGTCGGCCTTTGCCGAGATACCCGGCTTCGCGAAGCAAATACGGGCGCGCAGCGAATCGCCACTGACGCGGACATCGACAGCGCGACCGATCGGCACCAACGGGTCATGCGACCAGAGGCAGATCGGGTTTCGGAGATAGTCGCCGAGCTCGCACCCCGCCGGCACCAAACACAGCCCGTCCTGCTCGACGAGATTGCCTGTCGAGATGATCGCCTCGACTTCACCCTCACCAAGCGCCCGGATGTTCGCGGCGAACGAAATGCGCCTCATCGGGCGTCTCCCTCGACCGTAGAGGGCGCCGCCATGGCGGGCAGTGTCGAAGTGATCATTTCGGCAACCGCATCGGCATCGAAGACTTCGACGATCTCGACCGCACCGGTCCGCATCATCGCTGTCTCGGCGATTTGCTTCGGCAGCTTCACGAGCTGCCCGCCGTCGCATTGCTGACCGTCCGCGCCTGGATACCCGGCCCGAAGCACACGCACACGGACCTCGCCCGCGCCCAGCGGCGACAGATCGTCAGGACGGCGCGGGCGCGAAGGTGCTTCCGCCGAAGGCTCACCGAGTCGGATCGCATGCTGCGGAGAACCTGCGGCGCGGCTGTCGACCGTCTTTGCCGGTGCGGTCCTATGCACAGGCGCGGGTGCAGCGCCTTCGATGGGGCCGCCCCGGTCGAGACCAGGCGCCGGCGGCGCGATCACTGGTGGCCGCGCCTCGCGCCGGCGGGTCGGCGCGCCGACTTCGCCGAGGCGTGCGATTTCGGCCTCGAAGCGGTCGAGCAGGTCGTCAGCGAGCACCGCACAGCTCTCGCTGATTGCCGGCGCAAAGCCAAAGAAAATTCGAGCCTCGGCCTCAAAACCATTCGATCGAGCGCTGCCGATCGCGGCTTGCAAGGCATCGAATTTCCGCTTGGCATCTCGTCCCGCTTCGGCATAGCCGCGCGCCAGCCGCAACACCTCCGGGAACCTGGAGTACCGCCACTGGCTGTCACGCAGGTCCTCGCGGAGCCGAGCGATCTTAGCCTCGATGGACGGGATTGCCGCCGCGGCGTGGTCCCACTCCCAGCGGGCCTCGGCGATTTCCTCCTCGATCGCGCGAGCGTTCGTGTAGCTCGCCACATCCCGGCGCCGCGCCTCGGCGTTGCGGACGTGGTCCTGCGCCCCTGTCGCGCGCTCGCGCATCGCTGCCAGTTCGGCGAGCGCCTGATCCAGCCGGCTCGGCTCCGGCGAACTGTTCGCCCGCGTCGAAATCTCCTTCTCCTGTCCGAACAGTCTGCGGACCTTCTCCAGGCTAGGCATCCTCGCCACCTCGTTTTCCATGCGAGGCCATTTTGACGCCGCTCGATTCGGCAGCGAAGCGCGTTTGTGGCCGGCACAAGTCCTTAAGATAACGCGCTAATCGCCGATCGATCGTTCTTGGCGAGGGAAGCTCCTCATCAAAGAGCTTCATCGCCCTGTGCAGGGCGACGTGTCTCGCGTCTTCGGGCAAATCCATAAGCCTCTCCCGCCACCACGGCCCGAGAGCGCCGCGTTTTTTGGACGTGTAGATGCGGAGTTGTTTCATCACGAGGCCGGCACCGCGGGGCGCGCTGTCACAAGCCGGATCGATCGAGGACAGAATCGTTCCGAGTACTTCGGATTGCTCGGTCCTCCACCGCGCCACGGCCGGTTCGTACTGACGGCGATACAGCGCCACCACGACATTGACGGGCAGTTGACGCACACAATCTTCGACGAACCGCGTCCGCTCATCGAGCGGCATGGCGCCGACCGCATGGGCTGCGATTTGCCACGGCGAGCGGCTTGCTTCCGGCGTCGGCTGCCGGCTCGCCGACATACCCCGTCCTGTCATTTGGCAGGCGCGCCGGCGCGCGGCGGCGCCGTCGCCTGTGCAACACTCGCCCGGCAGATCATCGGGCCGCCGAAGAGCTGGACGAAAACAAATCCGGTATAGCGTCTGAGCGTCCGAACATCGCCAAGGTGCGCTTCAGAAACGTAGTAGATTTCAGATAGATACGGTAACTCAGTACGATTGGCGCCGCGTCGCACCCAAATTTCGCCGCCCACGGAAAAAAATATCCGCGGCTGTGGCCACAAGCGGTTGAACGGGTAGGGCATGGGTTTTCGAAACCGGCCCCCCTCTGAGCCGTGGACTTCGGATGTTGAACGGCCGCGCCGACCGGCGGGGCGCCGGTGTGTTCATGTCTCCGGACAGAGGCGGCACCACGCCAAGACCGGATCACTTTTGTCCCCTGGCACGTCGCCGGCGGTCGACCTCATCGAGCATCTGACGATCGGCGACCGGTGTCGCTTCGCGACTTCCGGCCCTCTGTGCAGCGTCGCCGGCCTCCCAGAAGCGCCACAGCGCAGCCTCGGTAAGATTTTGCCCGGCCCATTTATGGAGCGATCTGAGCCAGTTCCGCCGCTTCGCCGCCTTGACAGCAGCGGTATAGGCGGTGCCCGGCGGAGGTTCGGGCGGTGCCGCTTCTCCGCTTGGATAGCAGGAGGGCGCACAGCGCCCTACATCGTCGGAAACGTCCTCTTCTGGGTTTATTGAGTCAGTTCTGTTCTTGGTTTCACCTCTTCCGGGCGCATCGGTGTGCCCACCGATTGCGCCCACCCCTGGGCGCCGAGGCGTCCCCACCGTTTGCGCCATGCCGGGCGCATCGGCGCGCCCAGGGATAAGAGAGTAATGGTCGCTGCGCCGTCCGCCGTCCTCACCCTGGCGCGGCGTGATCCGGAGCAAACCGAGCTCTTCCAGTTCGCGCAACCCTCGACGCACACTCCGCCGATCCATGCCGGTCATATCGGCCAGCGTCCGCTGGCTCGGGTAACATCCGGCATCGGCATCGATGAAGATGAGCAGCGCGTTATAGACGCGCAGCGCCACTCCGCCCGCGCCGGACTTGCTGGAGGCCCGGAGGCAGGCGAGCATGGTTGACAGCCGTCCTGCGCTTCGCCGTCCTGGATCGGTTAGTGCGGCGGTCTCGGCGCCTAAGACCATCGGGTACTTTCACGGGTGCGTGTGCCACACCCGAGCCCGGCTCGAGTTGATTGCTGCTCGCCCAGCGCACGCTGTCCGATCTCGCCGATCCGCGAGAAGAGGTCGAGTGCTTCTGCCATCTGGCAGCTGACCGCCTAAACGGGGCTTCCGGATCCGCCTGCGCCTTCGGCGATCGCGTCGCGTTCGAGTTTTTCGATATAGGCTCTCAGCGTGCTTCGCCGCACGTGCCACTTGCCAAGCAGCTTGAACGCCGGGATTGCGCCCTTTTCCATCAACAAGAACGCGCGGCGTGGGCGCACGCCAATCTCCGCGCCGATTGCCTCAGCACCTTCGATGATGTCGTCGGCCAATTTCATGCTGGAATTCCAAACTAATTATGGCGCGGAAAAACCCGCGCCGTAATTCTGGTATGCGTCTTTCCCGCCCATTGCAAGGAATTTTCGCACATGCTATTCCGGTCATAAAATTGCACGACAAATCGCGAGGTAAGGACCGTGGCCGAGGATGGAAAGCGCGGAAGGGGCAGGCCGGCCAAGGCACCCGAGTCGCGCAAGCGCAACAATTTGACGATGCGGCTCCGCGACGACACCAAGGCCGCGCTTGAACGCGAGGCCGCCAGGAATCAGCGCTCGCTCAGCGAAGAGGTCGAGGCGCGCATCGAACGATCCCTTGCCGGCAACGCGGTGCTCGAAGAAGCGTGGGAACTCGCGTACGGTCGCCAGGGCCGCGATGTGATGCGGCTAGTCGGGCACGTTATCCGGCACGCGCCGATCGGCTTCGACTGGCTGAACAATACAGCGGAATACGCGCTCACGGTGGCCACGATAATTCCGCTTTTAGGCCGGCCGCCGCTGGCACCGGGTGCCATTTCCGACGCAGATCGCAGCTTCGGTGAGCACCGGGTGCATGAGGTGCTGCGGTCCGCGCTCGACGTACCCTCAGCCATACAGAGGGATTTCGACCCCGTTGCCGCAGCTCGGATAGCGCTGTGGCTGACGGAAAACGATCCCGATTTGCCTCGCGATCTCACTTCGGAGCAGGGCTAATGGCCTCGATCCGAAAGCGCACATGGACGAACGGGAAGGGCGATCACACCGCCTGGATTGCCGATTATTTCGACCAGGATGGTGAGCGCCACATCAAGACGTTCTCGACCAAAAAAGCTGCGGATGCCTGGCTCGTTAGCGCCCGCGGCGAGGTTTCGCGCGGTGTTCACACCGCGGAGAGCGCGAGCATCACCGTCGCCGAGGCGGCCGATCTTTGGATCAAAACCGGCGAGTTAGAGAAGTTGGAGCGATCGACGCTGCGCCAATATCGCACCCATGCCGACTTGCACATTAAGCCGCTGATCGGCGGCGAAAAGCTGGCGCGGCTTTCCTCACCTGCGATCGAGGCCTTCCGGGACGAGCTGATGAAGAAAGGCTCGCGTGCGATGGCTCGAAAGGTTCTGACCAGCCTCAAAAGTATTCTCAGGGAGGCGCAGCGGCGCGGGCTCGTGGCCCAGAATGTTGCACAACCACTCAAGGTCGACGTGAAAAAGCGGGACCAACGGAAGATCACCGCCGGCCGCGATTTTCCCTCGAAAGAAGAGGCGCAGGCCATCCTCGCCGGCGCCGGCGGGCGCTGGCGTCCGCTGCTGGTGGTCGCGGTCTTCACCGGTATGCGCGCCTCGGAACTGCGGGGCCTTACCTGGGATGCTGTGGATTTCGATCGCAACGTGGTCAGCGTGCGGCAGCGGGCGAACCTTTGGGGCGAGATCGGATCGCCAAAGTCCGCGGCGGGCGAACGTGACATTCCGATGTCGCCAATGGTGGTCAACGCGCTCAAGAAATGGCGGTTGGCATGCCCACGGTTCAAGCCGCCTGGTAACGAAGGTGAGTCGCGCCTCTGGCTAGTGTTCCCGAACGGCAACGGGAAGGTTGAGAGCCATACGAATATCGCCAATCGAGGATTCGGCCCGCTCCAGATCGCGGCTGGCATGGTCGACGGCGACGGCTCCGCGAAATATGGGCTTCATGCCCTGCGCCATTTCTTCGCGTCATGGGCGATCGAGCGCGGTTTCTCGCCCAAGCGACTCCAGGCTCTGCTAGGGCACAGTTCGATCCAGATAACCTTCGACGTGTACGGCCACCTGTTCCCGAGTCTTGAGGACGATCACGCCAAATTTGCCGCTGGCGAACGTGCGCTCATAGGATAACAGCTCGGGCGACTTGCGACACGATCAGCGTTGTTTGCAACATGACGCCGCTATCCTGTTGGGAAATATGGGTATTTGTCGGTGCAAGATGGACTGAAAATCCGTGTGTCGGTGGTTCAACTCCGCCCCTGGGCACCACTTTTTTTGACTGCCGTGTTAGGTCAATAAGTTAAGCCTATTCAGCGTGTTGCGTCTTCCCAACTGTGCTACAAAGGGGCGCAACAAGCCATGCTATACGGGCTCGTCAGGCCGATGCGGCGATCCGGCTCCGCCATCCCTCAATTCGTGCAGCGCATCCCGACTGACGTGCGACCCCGCGCCATTGGTCGAGCGCTCGCCATTCCCCTTGGCTCTGCGGGGACCGTGCGGGTAGTGATTACCGAGCGCATGGCCTCAGTCCGCTTCTCCCTCCGCTCGCGCGACCCGACTGAGGTGAAGACCAGGCAGGCCGGCGCGGCGGCGTACCTTGAGCGAACCTGGCAAGCCCTACGGCGTGACAGGCCGGTGGTGTTGACCAATCGTGACGCTCATGCGCTCGCCGGGGAACTCTATCGAGCATGGGCTGATGGCCGCCGGGAAGGTGACCTTGCTGCCGAGCATGACCCCCGAACCGGGCGATGGGTTCTCTCGCGCCCGAACCAACTCTCGCCGGATGAGGAGGGTGCGGCCTTTGCTGCGGCGGCTCAGCGTATCACTGAGGCTGCCGAGAGCGATGAGCTTGAGGCCGCACTTGGTCCGATCCTTGACCGCCTCCTACTGGCGAAGGGCATCGCCGAGGTAGACCCCGAGTGCCGCCCGGTCCTGCTCAATGCCTTCCTCAAGGCCCTACAGGACGCCTTCGCAAACCGGGAGAGGAACGCAGCGGGCGACTTCACGCCCGACCGCAAGGCCGCCCGGTTCCCTATGTGGTCCAAGGGTGAAGCCGCGCGCAGTGGCCTCACCATAACGGGCCTTGTCGATGGATGGTGGCTGGAGGCGAAAGCTCGCGGCTTGAAGCCAAGCACCTATGAGAGTTATCGGAACACAGCCGCAGCCTTGGTCACTCTGCTTGGTCACGATGACGCCGCACGGGTGACCCCAGAGGACGTGTTGCGGTTCAAGGACCACCGGCTCGCCTACCTTCATCCAAGGACTGGCAAACCCATCTCGGCAAAGACTGTCAAGGACAATGACCTGGCCGGGCTCAAGGCCCTCTTCGGGTGGGCCGTGGCAAATAGGAAGCTGCCGAGCAACCCCGCCGCCGGGATCACGATCAAGGTAGGCAAGCAAGTCAAGCTGCGGTCCAAGGGTTTCACGGATGACGAGGCGGCGGCGATCCTCAAGGCGGCCCTCAGGTATGTGCCCAAGGTCCTGGAGAGGCCACAGACTGCCGCCGCAAAGCGCTGGGTGCCGTGGCTCTGCGCCTATACCGGGGCCAGGGTCGGGGAGATGGTCCAACTGCGGAAGCAGGACCTACGGCGACATGGTGAGGTATGGGTGCTGAGGATCACCCCAGAGGCCGGCACTGTGAAGACCAACGAGGCGCGGGAGGTGGTCTTGCATCAGCACTTGGTCGAGCAAGGCTTCCCGGAGTTTGTCGCCAAGGCCCCCGCCGGGCACTTGTTCCTCAGGCCCGCCAAAGGTGGTGACGTGCTTGGCCCGTGGCAGGGCGTCAAGAACCGCCTCCAAGAGTTCGCGCGGGCCATCGTCACGGATCGCGGCGTGGCCCCTAACCATGGATGGCGGCATCGCTTTAAGACGGTGGGCATGGAAGCCGGGATAGCTCCACGTATCCTCGACGCCATACAGGGGCAGGCGCCGGCATCGGTCGCGGACAGCTACGGGGAGGTGACCTTGAGGACACAGGCAGAGGCCATCAGGAGGTTGCCCCGTATCCGCGTGGCCTCCTGAGCCGTAGATGGGCCTTTAGGGCTTGCGTGGGGTGAGCACACCGTCGCACCTGAGGGATATGAGGGTCCCCTTGTCCGCTGGCTCCATAGTTGCACGGCAGAAGTCCACTTGGCCGGTGACCGTGTTAAGCCGCCATCCTCGGTTGTCCTGCATAATGAGCCGGTAGGGCGAGGCTTGAGAGGACAGGAGGATCGCGCCAGCCACCAATGCGGCTCCTAACACGATAGCTATGCCGTTAGGTATCGTCATGTTCACGTGTCCGCTTACAGGGGGGGGGGACAGGGAGTTGCACGGGTATTAGGCTCGGTCTACCCCAAAGCGATAGCGTGGCGGGGGAGGCACGCGCGCGCATGACCACCTCAGGACCCCTCCTGATAGCCATGGTGCAACCTCCCCCGCCCGCCACCTTAGGCCCGCACACAGCGATCCTCTTGGGTCTGACGCTGCGGTGGCCGGGGGTAGCTACGGCCCTGGGTTAATGGCTGGGGGATTGGCCCCAAGGTTCACGCCAAACTGGCCTACGATGCTGTTCAACGTGTTCAGGGTGGGCTTGACTACCTGAGCCCCACCCGACCGGACTTGCTGATAGGCCGCCGCCGCCTTCATCTGGGCAGCCTGTAAAGCGGTGCGGACGTTCTTGTCCCCCATGATCTCCCGCTTGGCCAACTCATGGTAAGCCACCACCGGACCATGCAACATGAATAGCTTGGTGCCCTTCACGTCCATGGCGCCGTCAGGAGCCTTCTCATAGGCCGGCGTGTCGATGATCTTGCCGATTTGATCCTTGAGGGTTGGCATGTGCGGTGTGGGCTGCCCGGCCAACTGCTGATACCACGGCCAGGCAGGCTCTCCGTTCGCGCGGGTAACGTCCCTGAGGTCGGCGTGGTTGATGGTCGGGGTGGGTGGCTCGATCCCATAGCCGAGGGCGGCAAGCCTCGCCAGTTCCCGCTCGGTGGGATCATTGGGTTGCACTGAGAGGAAGGACCGGGAAAGGATCGGCTTGCCCAAGGCGTCATACCGCGCCGGAAGCCTTTCGCTGATACCGGGGGTGATTGACACGAGGTAGTCCGCCACCGTCCTGGCCTCCCGCATGTACGGGTCGGGGTTCACTGACCGGAGGAGGGAGGAGGCGGGTACTAACTCCTGGAGTGTTGACCCCATGAACTTCCCAAGAGAGTGGTCAGGATCATTGAAGGCGTCCACAACATGGGCCAAGCCGGTCATGTACGTCTTGTTGGCGGCTTGTTTGATGAGACTGAAAGCCAGCGCCTAAACGGCGGCCTGGGCCTTGCTGGCGTCTGCCCCTGTGTTTAGGTAGTCCTGAATGTCGGCCACGATCCCGAACGGCAGGGCGATGGGGTCAATCCTGCCGATGGGGAAATACCCCTTGCCTCCGCTGGGCGTCGGATAGACCAGGCTATAGGGGCGCCACCCGGTGGCCATAAGCTCGGCCCTGACATTCGGGTCTTGCGGTCCACCTCCAGTCATGTTGAGGCCCGACATGGCGATGCCCCATAAGGCCATTGTGCCAAGCGCCATTTGCCCTGCGGCCTGGCTCTGAGCTTGCCGCCCAACCTTGCCCAAGAGGGCATTGCGGAACTCCGTCTGGGCGATGTTCACGCCGGGGATTAGCTTCTGGCTGTACCGGAAGATGTTAACGGGAGTCTGGGTGAAGGGCAGGATCAACCGGAGGAGAGGGTGTTGCCCTACGGCGGTCTGCACTGTCCGCCCTAAGGTTCCTGGTAGTAGGTCCTGAGAGAAGGTCGCCACCTTGGCCTCCTGGGCAGCCTCCTGGTCTACGGCTTGCCCCGCGGCATTCACTGAGGCGTCAAGCCTACCCTGGACGAATGCCGCCAGGTCCTTGCCCTTAAGGCCCTGCCCAGTGCCATTGACCCAAGCATTGGCCGCCACCTTGGACCTATAGATAACTTGCTTCATCATCTCATCGGAGGCGGCAAGGGCACGGGTGGGCAGGCCCAAGGTCTTCGCCAAGCTGAGATACCCGTTGAACAAGGTGTTGGGGACGCTATCGAAGGGCCGCCAGCCTTCCCTTATGTCGCCCGTCGCCGCGCTCGTGAGTGGACCGAGGCGGGAGGCTTCCCCGACCAAGGCTGTAGCTCTTGGGGCGAGCACACTGTCGGCATTGAGGAAGGCCCGCCACATGCTCGGGAAGGCTTGCGGGAATAGCGAGACGTAGTAGCCGTATTGGGCGAAGGCTTCCCTCACCGACGCAGCGTCACCCGTCAAGGCCCCGCCAACGATCCTCTCAGCCGGCCTTGCTGCCAGCATGTAGCCGTTGGACATGAAGTTGACCAAGTGCGTCTGCCAACTCCACAGGAGATTGTTCTGCACGAGGAACCCAAAGTCCCCCATGGCCCGCTTCATAAAGCCCGGCTGTGTGACCCGCTTCAAGAGCTTGGGGTTGCCCGCCGTGGCATTGAACAGGGCGAGGAGCTTATCCCCGCCAAGCTGCTGCACCTGTGCGGCCAACTCTGGGTTCACCGCGAATTCCGAACGCCCGTGCCGCATGACGCGGCCAGCAGCAGCCCTCATGGACTGCCCCGAGGCGAGCATCGAGCTTGCCATGGTGACTTGCCGCTGGAACTCCTGCACGGCATCATCCCGCGTGGCGAACCCGGTGAAGTCCCCAAGGTTGATACGCTGCCCAAGTGCCCATGCGTCCTGGTGCATACGGTTGGCCAGGAGGTATGCCGCGTCCATGTTGGCCACCATCTTGGGCGCATCGGCACCAGCCTGGGCGATCCTGGAAGTGATTACCGCCGGGTTGATATTGAAATAGCTGGCCATGCCGCCGACTTGCCGGGCCACCGTGGCGTCACTCAGGATATCCCCGCCTTTAGCTGCGTCGAGCTTGGCCTGGAGCGTGTCGGCTACCCGTGCAACGAAGTCATCGACTTCACCGGGGAGATGCAGCTTGTTCCACGGAATGCCCTGCCCTTGGCCGAACACATGGCCCGCATCCACAGCACCTTGCACAGTGCCATGCTCAGTGAGTGCGTCAATGTCGGATTGGCTGCTGGAGAGGATGCTTTCGGCTTCCTCAGGTGTGACC
>DATAVF010000261.1:0-4173 GCA_036267835.1 Caulobacteraceae bacterium
GGCTACGTCTTCAACCCGCTCAGCCTCTTCTACTGCCACCGCCCGAACGGCGAGCTGGCTGCCGTAGTGCTGGAAGTGAACAACACCTTCGGTGAGCGGCACTGCTATCTGGTCGAGGCGCCCGCCGGCGCGGGGGCCGAGCTGATCCATCGTGGCTGCGCCAAGGCCTTCTTCGTCTCGCCCTTCCTGAGCCTCGACATGACCTACGACTTCCGCCTCTCCATCCCCGGTGAGCGCGTCGCCACGGCGATCCTGGGACGCGGGCCAGACGCCACGCCGATCATCGCCGCGGTCTTCGCCGGCGCCCGCCGCGCCCTCACCGACGCCGAGCTGGCCCGCGCCTTCGTCCGCCACCCGCTGCTGACCCTGAAGGTGGTCGCAGCGATCCACCTGGAGGCGGTGAAGCTCATCGCCAAGGGGGTGCGCCTGCGCTCCAAACCGATCCGGCCGCCGCGCGCCGTGACCGTGGCGCGCGCGCCGGAGCCGCAGCAAGAGCGCGATCTCGCTGCTTGAAGCGAGTTCGCGTGCGACCACCCTGGCCGCTCCCCCCACGCGGCGTATCCTTCTCCCCTCGCGGGAGAAGGTGGCGGTCGGAGACCGCCGGATGAGGGGCCGCGCGCACTCTCCGACAAGCCTCTGAGATTATGCGGCATTCATCGCGCGGCCCCTCATCCGTCACCTTCGGCGACACCTTCCGCGAGGGGAGAAGGGACGAAAGACGCCCAGCCGCCCTCAGTCCGGCCAGAGTTCCTGCACGTCGCCCTTGCGGTTGAGCATGCGCACGGCGCGGTCGACCACCGCGATCAGGTTGGCGACGCGGGCGTCGCGGTCGTAGGCCAGGGTGGCGCGCGAGAGGCCTTCCAGCAGGAAGCGGGCGAGGTCGCGGCTGGCCTGGAAGCGCGGCCCGCTGCCGGCCTGGGCCAGCGCCTGGAAGGTCGAGCCCACCTGCGCCTGGTCGAACCCCGCCTGCGCCGTGGCCAGCTGGCTGCGCACCATCGGGTCGGTGCGGGCCACGCCCTCCAGCTCGCCGAAAGCCACGAACGGCAGCTCGCCGAGCAGCGACCAGTAGGCGACGATGGCGTGGTGGGTGGCGTCGCCGCCCGGCGGCGGGCTGGCCGCGGCGGCATCGAAGAGCGCCAGCCGCTCGACCTGGATGTGCTCGATGGCGGCGGCCACCAGGTCGTCGCGGGTCGGGAAATGGTACAGCATCGCCCCGCGCGTCAGCCCGGCGGCGTCCGCGATCATGGCGTTGGTGGCGGCGTGGTAGCCGGCCTCGGCAAAGAGCCGCATCGCCGCCTCCAGGATGCGAACCCGGGTGCGCCGCGACTTCGGGGTGTCCTTACTCAAGTAAACGCCAACCAATCGGGGAGGAAAGGTATCGGAACAGGGGGCCTTTATGGCGCGAATCGCCGCAGCGCCAAGCGTCACGCCGCGGAACTCGGGCCAGAGTCACAAAAGATACAAGCAATCAGCCTATCGCCGCGTCGTCAGGGCCTGGGAAAGCGCCATGGACGGGGAGCTTCACTACCGCAGCGTTTTCATCTCGGATGTGCATCTGGGAACACGCGGCTGTCAGGCGGAACTGCTGCTCGACTTCATCCGGCAAATCTCATGCGAGAAGCTCTATCTGGTCGGCGACATCCTCGACGGCTGGAAGCTGAAGGGCGGCTGGTGGTGGCCGCAGACCCACAACGACGTGGTGCAGAAGATCCTTCGCTTGGCCCGCAAGGGCGTGGAGGTGGTCTACATTCCCGGCAACCATGACGAGGTGGTGCGCGGCTTCTTCGGGGTGCACTTCGGCGGCGTGGTGGTGGCGCGCGACTGGATCCACGAGACCGCCGACGGACGCAGCTTCCTGGTGACCCACGGCGATGAGTTCGACGGCGTCGTGCAGTACGCCAAGTGGCTGGCCGTGCTGGGCGACTGGGCCTACCGGACCGTGCTGATGCTGAACACCCTGCTCAACCTGGTCCGCCGCCGTCTCGGCTTCGGCTATTGGAGCTTCTCGGCCTTCCTGAAGGCGAAGGTGAAGAACGCCCTGCAATTTATCGAGAACTACGAGCTGGCGGTGGCCGATGAGGCGCGCCGGCGCGGCGTCGACGGGGTGATCTGCGGCCACATCCACAAGGCCGAGATGCGCCAGATCGGCAGCGTACTCTACATCAACGACGGCGACTGGGTGGAGAGCTGTACCGCCCTGGTCGAGCACGCCGACGGGCGGCTGGAGATTCTGGAGTGGGCGAAGCTGCGCTCATGGTCCATGATCAGGCGCGCCCGGGACACCTTTGAGGGCGAGCTGACGGAGCCGCTAGTCGCCTGATGCGCATCCTCTTGGCTACGGACGCCTGGGAGCCTCAGGTGAACGGCGTCGTGCGCACCCTCACTCGGATTGTCGCTGAGCTGCGCGAGATGGGCGACCACGTCGAGGTGATCAGCCCCGACCAGTTCTCCACCTTCCCGCTGCCGACCTACCCTGAGATCAAGCTGGCGGTCGGCGCCTACGAGAAGGTGCAGGACAAGTTCAAATGGTTCGAACCGGAGGCGATCCACATCGCCACCGAAGGGCCGCTGGGGCTGGCCGCGCGGCGCATCTGCCTGGAGTGGAAGCTGCCCTTCACCACCAGCTACCACACGCGCTTCCCCGAGTACGTCTCGGCCCGGCTGCCGGTGCCGCTGGCGGCGGGCTATGCCTACATGAAGTGGTTCCACCGCCCGTCCGGGCGGCTGATGGTGGCCACCCCCACCTTGCGCGACGAACTGGCCAGCCACGGCTTCCGCAACCTGTCGCAATGGTCGCGCGGCGTGGACACCGAGGTGTTCCGGCCGCGTGCGCCGGACGGCCCTGACCCGTTCGCGGGGCTGCAGCGCCCGATCTTCCTCAATGTCGGCCGGGTCGCCGTGGAGAAGAACATCGAGGCGTTCGTCAAACTGGATCTGCCGGGCACCAAGGTGGTGGTCGGCGACGGGCCGCAGCGCGAAGAACTGATGGCGCGCTATCCGGAGGCCGTGTTTCCGGGGGCCAGGTTCGGCGCCGAGCTGGTGACTTACTTTGCGGCGGCCGACGTCTTCGTCTTCCCCTCGCTGACCGACACCTTCGGCCTCGTGCTGCTCGAAGCCATGGCCACCGGCACCCCGGTCGCGGCCTTCTCCGCCCCCGGGCCGATCGACCTGATTCCGGGCTCCGGCGCCGGCTTCGTGGCGCCTGACCAGATCAATGGGCTGAAGGAAGCCTGCCTCGCCTGCCTCGACCTCGACCGCCGCGCCGTCCGCGCCTTCAGCGAACAATTCTCCTGGCGCGCCTGCGCCGAAGAGTTCCGCCGCAACCTGCAACCCTACCCCGAACCGGAGAAGAGCCGCTTCTGGCGGCGGCTGCGTCGGCTCGCCCGGTTGCGGCGCGGACCTCGGCGGACGGAAGAAAACACAGCCCCGCCAGTGGCTTAGCGCACCTCCCCCGTAGGGGGAGGGGGACCGCCGAAGGCGGTAGAGGGGGTACTTTGCAGCGCGCACGACTCTCCGGACTAGCTAGAACCACAGGCAATCCCCGATGCTTGCGCGCGGCTCCATACCCCCTCCACCACTTCGTGGTCCCCCTCCCCCTACGGGGGAGGTTCGCTATACCAGCCTCGTCCTGATCGCCTGGGAGAGCAGGTCGATCGCCGAGACCGCGACCAGGATGACGATGACGATCGCGCTGGTCTGGTCGAAGGCGAAGCTGTTGATCGAGTCGAACAGCACTTGGCCGATGCCGCCGGCGCCGATCAGGCTGAGCACGGTGGCCGAGCGCGCGTTGCTCTCGAAGCGGTAGAGGGCATAGCTGGTCCAGAGCGGGGCGACCTGCGGCATCACCCCCCAGACCACCTCCTGCAGCGGGGCGGCGCCGGTGGCGCGCACGCCCTCGACCGGCGCGCGGTCGATTGCCTCCACCGCCTCGGAGAACAGCTTGCCCAGCACCCCGCCGGTGTTGATGGCCAGCGCCATCACCCCGGCGAACGGCCCGAGGCCCACCGCCGCGACGAAGATCGCGCCGATCACCAGGTCCGGCACCGAGCGCAATATGTCGAGCAGGCGGCGCACTGGCTGCTGCACCCAGATCGGGGTCACGTTGCGCGCCGCCAGCAGCCCCAACGGGATGGCGATGATCACCGCCAGCGCGGTGCCCCAGAGCGCCATCTG
>DATAVF010000262.1:0-7832 GCA_036267835.1 Caulobacteraceae bacterium
GTGGTGCTCTTGGCTTTCCTTGGTGTGCTTGCTGTCAAAGATGGGATTGAACGATCAAGCGCTCACTCGGCGGTCTTCGCGCCGAGGAGATCGACTCTTGAACCCGCCTGCGCCCGAACCACTACCCCCCGAGCAGCACCGTCGAGGAGGAGGGCAGGTCGCCGGGTTGCTGCTTCAGCGCCACCAGCATGGTCAGGGTGTTGAAGAGGTCGCGGGTGACCTGCTGGCCGTTCTCGGGCACGCACCAGGAGCGGTCGGCGTAGTCGACGTGGGCGAAGCAGCCGATGCCGGTGAAGGCGCCGCTGTCTTGCACGTCGAGGATCGGGCCGGCCGGCGTCACCTCCGAGGGAACGCCGTAGTCGACCAGCACCGGCATCTTGTCGGGGTGGGCGAGGGCCGCGCCGAGGTAGCGGAAGATGCTGCTGACCGAGCGGGTGAAGACCTCCACCTCATAGTCCTGGCCCAGCAGGCGCACGGTGAGCTGGCGATGGGAGTTCACGCCCTGGCCACAGTAGTTCGGCGGCTTGCCCTCGGCGGTGAGCTGGGCGAACTCCTTCTTGGCGGCGTCGGTGGCGAGCGCCTGTTCGAAGCAGAGTTGCGGCTCGGGCGGTGGCGGGTGGTTGACGGTGAGGCCGGGCGCGGCCGGGTTGGACGGGGCAGCGGCGCTGCCGCCACCGCCCGCCGCGGCGTTCTGCCCGGCGCTGCCGGCGTCGCGCGCCGCCGTGGGCCCCGGCGTGGTCCCGGTTACGGACGGCGGCGCCGGCGGCGTCGTCGCATGCATTTCGGGGTTCGGCACCTCGGTGGTCAGGCCGTGCACCATCGCCGCCTGAATGGCCTGGACGAACATCTGGTACTGCGGACTTGAGGGATTATTGTAGACGAAGAACGCATTGCCGTTCTTGTCGGTCAGCTTGGCCTTGTCGATCACCAGGTAGAAGATCAGTTCGCGCGAGAAGCCCTGGTTCAGCAGCAGATTGACCTCACCAAGGCTCAGGGGTTGCATGATACCCTGGTAGAAGGCTTGGTTAGAATAGACGTTGACCTGGAACTGGGTGTAGGTCGAATTATCGAGCACGTTGGTGCCCCCGCCGCCAAAGCTGTATTGCTTCTGCGGCAGCGTCAGGTGCGGTCCCAGCGTGAACAGCGGGTAGCCGAATTTGAGGTCTGTGGTCGCCGAGCCGATCGCGTTGTTCAGCGACAGGAAGTAGAGCGGCTCGCCCCGGCTGGCGCGCACCAGGTTGAGCAATATGCCCCGGTTCTGCCAGTCGCCGACGCCCTCGTTGAGGGCGGTGCCGCGATTGCCGATCGCACCCGTGGATAGGCAGCCGCTAAGCGCCGCGCATGACGCCGCCAGTCCCAGCGCCCGAAAAACCGCCCGCATCATCGCAGTCACCCGATTACCAACACCGTGCCGCGAACACATGACCGGGCGTCGCGGCCAAGGTCAACACGCCGGACTGTCGCGGGGTGCGAGGCTAGCCGATTCCGTCGCGGACGAGGCCTCCCGGCAGCAGGCCTTCGCTCGCGTCCCGCACAGCCCCAATCAGCTCCGCGTCGCGCGCCTCCAGCGCGGCGCGGATTTCGCCGTGGCGCCGGGCGTCGAGCTTCCAGCCGAGGAAGCAGATGCCGCCGAGGGTGACCCAGAAGATCGGGCCAATGATGAAGACCAGCTGCAGGCCGGTGATCGCCGCGGGCGTGTTGTGGCCGGCAAGCTTGGGCACGTAGCCGACCGCCTGCAGCAGCGGGTAGGAGATGATGAGGGCGCCGGCCGCCGCCAGCTTGCCGGCCAGGCCCGTCGCAGCGAACAGCAGCGCCATGCGCTCCTTGCCCTGCTCCAGCCGCACCTGGTCGCCGACGTCGGCCATCATGGCGCTGCTCATCAGATCGAAGCCGGTGGCCATGAAGCCGCACCAGACCATCACTGGCAGGCCGGCCAGGAAGTCTGCCTTGGGGATGATCACCACGGTGCAGAGGCCAAGCGAATAGAGCACGGTCGCCACGATCATCGTCCGGTGCTTGCCGAAGCGACCGCCGATCCAGCCGATCAGCGGCGCGCCAAGCACGCCGGCCAGCACGTAGCAGATGAGCAGCAGGTAGGCCGACTGCTCGGTGAAGCCGCGGGCGGCGACGAAGTAGAAAAGGTAGAGGTTGGCCATCCAGCCCGGGCCGAGCGTCAGGGAGAACGACGAGAAGAAGAGCCGCAGCACCTCCGGCCGCTTGGCCAGGTCCCAATAGTCGTGCCAGGGCGGCCTCACCCGCGGTGCGTCGACATTGATCCGCTCGGGCACCAGGAGGGCGGTCACGCCGATGCCGAACGGCGTCAGCACCAGGATGGTCCAGCCGATCAGTTGCACGTTGTTGGCGCCCTTGACGAAGAAGCCGGACACCACCGGCGTGCCCAGTGCGATCAGGGTGCCGATGACCCCGATAAGGGTCAGGTACCCGTAGAAGCGCGAGCGCTGGTCGTAGCGGGTGACCACCGACGTGCTCCACGAGGCACGCGACAGGCCGACGATCGAGGTGCCGAGCGCATAGACCAGCAACCAGAGGATCAGGTAGTTCCGGTCGATGCCCTTGGGGGCCATGAACAGCATGTAGACGCCCAGCATCAGGATCGGCGCGCCCGCGATCATCCAGATGCGATAGCGGCCGATCGGGGTGCGGGTGCGGTCCATGACGATGGCGAGGGCGAAGTCGACGAACATGTCCATCACCCGCACCCAGGTGAAGGCGAGCGCGATGTCGACGAGGCTGACCCCGAGGTTCTGGGCGAAATAGGGCTGCACCGAGATCGCCATCGCGATGCCGAGGGCCGAGAGCGGCAGTGAACCCGCCCCGAAGGCGAAGATCGTCGAAAGCGGCGTACGCTGCCCGGACCCGGCCGTATTGCTGCTCAACGATAATCCTCCGGCGCCGCTTCTTTGAGAACGGACCGGGGGAACAGAACGATGTTCCGCTCGGGGAAAGCAAGCACCGAGCGCATGACAATTCGGCAAGGTCACGCGGATCGCGAAGGCTTGACGTCGGGTCGGCGTTGTCAACCGGCCGCCTGGGTATAAGGTCCCCGCCGATCCCAAAAGCCCCGCCCGCGAGGAGCCCATGCCGGAAACCGAGACAGCCAAACCCTTGCCGGTGGTGGCGTATCTGAAGATCCCGGACGAGGGCGAGCCCTACCTGGAAGGCTACAAGTGCGGCCACTGCGGCGAGGTGTTCCTCGGCTCGCGCATGGTCTGCGCGGCCTGCGGCACGCGTAACCAGATGAAGGCGACCAAGCTCGCCAACACCGGCAAGCTCTACAACTTCACCGTCGTGCACCGGAACTTCCCGGGCGTGCCGGTGCCCTTCATCTCGGCGATCGTGGATCTCGACGGCGGCGGCACGGTGAAGGGCAATCTGGTCGACATGCTGCCCAGCGTCGAGGCCATCAAGTTCGACATGCCCGTCAACGTCGTGTTCCGCGACGCCGGGCGGAAGGACAAGGAAGGCAATTCCTACCTGTCCTACTTCTTCACCCCCGCCAACTAGCGCCAGGAGCAGCGGCTATGTCCGAAGTCTATGTGGTCGGCGTCGACATGATCAAATTCGGTCGGTTCCCCGACCGGACGGTCCCCAATATCGGCGCGGAGGCGGCGCTGCTGGCGCTCGACGACGCCGGCCTCACCATCCACGACATGCAGGCGCTCTATTGCGGCAACCTGGGCCAGGCCGGCGCCATGGTCGGCCAGCGGGTGCTGCAGGAGATCGGCCAGACCGGCATTCCGGTGGTCAACGTCGCCAACGCCTGCGCCACCGGCGCCACCGCCTTCCGTGAGGGCTTCATGGCCATCAAGGCCGGCGTCTACGACATCGTGCTGGCGGTCGGCGTCGAGCAGATGGGCAAGGGCCTCTTGGGCGGCGGCGGTGGCGGCGGCGGCATCTCGACCGAGGGCCTGCTGGGCTCCGGCACCATGCCCGCCGTGTTCGCCCACGTCGGCATGGAGCACACCCGCAAGTACGGCACCACCTTCGAGCAGTTCGCCAAGGTGTCGGTGAAGAACCACCACCACTCCACCTTGAACCCCAAGGCGATGTACCAGATCGAAACCCCGCTGCAGGAAGTGATGGGGGCGGAGATGATCTCCTATCCCAACACCAAGCTGATGTGCTCGGTGAACGTCGACGGCTCGGCCGCCGCGGTGCTGTGCTCGGAAGCCGCGGCCAAGCGCCTGGGCCTGATGAGCCGCGCCGTGCGGGTGCGGGCCTCGGCCATGACCAGCGATCCCTACACGCCGCGCAACATGGTGATGCCGGACTTCAACGCCGTGACGCGGCTGGCGGCCAAGGCAGCCTACGAGCAGGCGGGCCTGGGACCGGAGGACGTCAACCTGGTCGAGCTGCACGACTGCTTCGCCACCGCAGAGATCGTCCACTACGAGAACCTCGGCCTCTGCGCCGATGGCGACGGCGGCAAGCTGATCGATGACGGGACCACCGCGCTGGGCGGCCGCGTGCCGGTCAACGTCTCGGGCGGCCTGCTCTCCAAGGGCCACCCGCTGGGCGCCACCGGCATCGCCAACATCTACGAGATCACCCAGCACCTGCGCGGCGAAGCCGGGGCCCGCCAGGTCGAAGGCGCCCGCATCGGCCTGACCCACGTCGTCGGCATGGGCTCCGCCTGCGCCATCCACGTGCTCGAAAAGGTGAACTGAGCCGCTTAGTTTAACCAAGAACCTCACGAACGACACGAACTGCAGCGGCGACGTCGCGAGCGGTTCTGATCTGTTCGTGTGGTTCGTGAGGTTCGTGGTCAATCTTACGACTGCGCCGACGCGCTCAGCCGGCAAGCTACCGCGATGCGGCGGCCGGCTTCTTTGCCGTGTGCTTGCCGATGTGGAGGGCTGCGCCGGCCACCTTGAAGGTGGTTCCGACGGCGAAGCTGGTGACCTTGGTGGCGAGGCCGACCGTGGCGCCGGCGACGGTCGTCGCGATGCAGCCCTGCAGGCTGAAGCCGACGAGCATCAGGGCGACGAGCATCGCAGGCAGGTTCGGGCGGCTGGACGTCGGCATGCTGGCGGTTCCCCCTGGTTACTGGCGGGCAGCCTAGGCGAGATTCGTTAGGAACATCATCCTCGCGCGCTGAGACTAGGCGCCGCAGTGCTCCACCAGCGGGCGGGTCTCGATGCGGCAGTTGGCCGTGTAGTCGAGCGCGCAGACCGTGCCGCCGATGCCGGGGCGGCAGTCGTAGGCGCCCGGCGTGACGTCGACCCCGGCCAGCCGCTCGTTGGCGTCGATCGGCGCGCAGAGGGTGGCCGCGTCGGCCTGGGCGCGGGTGCGGGCGTCGGCCTGGGCCGCGTCGGCCGAGGCCATGCCGGCGACGCCCTGGCGCACATAGCCGCGCGCCGTGCGCGGCGCCGGCGACCAGGTGGCCGAGCGCTCGCTCGTGGCGGCGGTCAGCAGGTCGGCGGCGAGGCGGCGGTTGGCGCCGTTCGGATAGCGCGTGACGAAGCCGCGCAGGTCGTCGCAACTGCCTTTGCGCAAGCTCTCCCAGGCGATCCGCTCGTCGCGGCTCGGCCGCCCGCCCAGGCCGAAGGCGCCGCACGCATCGGAGAGCACCGGCTGGCCCACGGGGATGGTGCAGAGCATGGTCTGGGCGCCGCCGAGGTTGGTCGCGAGCGACCAGAACAGGCCCGTGGCCAGCGCGCCCAGCGCTCCGGCGCGCAGTCGCCGATAGAGCCGCACCGACGGCGCCTTGGCCGGCGGCGCGGGCTTGCCCTCCAGCTTGGCGCGGCAGGCGGCCACCACGTCGAGCAGGAACGGGTCCTTCGGATTGCCCTTCCAGCGTCTGAGGTCGATCGCCTGCAGCTCGCCGAAGCCCAGCGGCGGCGGCACGTCGTCGAAGCGGACCGGCACCAGGATGCCGCGGGCCTTGGCGTGGCCGGCCTCGTCGCGCACGAAGCCGCCGTCGGGCCCGGTCGAGCCATGCGACCAGACCACGACCACCGCGCCGGCCTTGTCGAGCCCGGCCTGGATGTTGTCGCGCCAGCTCTCGCCGCCGGGCAGGGCCTGATCCCACCAGATCTCGAGGCCGTTGGCCCTGAGCGCACGCACCAGCACCGCGACCCGCGGCTCGTCCTCGCGCTTATAGGAGACCATCACGTGGGGCATCGGCCAGTCCTGGCTGCAAGGTTACAGACTAGGAAGAGGAATTCGTGGCGCAAGGCAAGGTGGGAGAGCCAGTCGACCGCGCCGAACACCTCTCGAAATCGATAGGTTACTGCCCACTTCTTCTTGCGCGCCCTGGATTCCGCTTGTGGGGGCGCCTTGCCGCCGATAGCGTCGGCGCAGCAACGACCGGAAGGACGGCGCATGCGGACGTTGACCCTGGCCCTGGTCCTCGTGTCGATCGCCACCAGCGCCGGCGCGGTCTCCCGCCGCGACGCCCACGCGCTGGAGAGCCTCTACAAGCGCTCGCTCGACGTCACCCAGTCGATCACCAGCGCCGAGGGCGGCGGCGTCTCGCAGCTCAACGCCTCCGGCGACCCGCAGGCCCTCGACTGCCTGGAAACCCTGCGCGAGGCCGCCGCCGAGGTCTCCGACCAGGTGATGGACGTCAAGGACGTGGCCGACCTCGCCGCCGGCTTGCGCGGCGCCCGCAACCGGCGCCGCGGCGCCGCCGCCACCCGCGCCGCCACCGCCCGGGCGCTGGAGGTGCTGCCGGTCGAGAGCCGCCAGGTGAACCAGACCGCCGGGCTTTGCCTGACGCAGGCCCAGGTGCAGCAGAGCGCCCGCGACGAAACCGCCCTGATCACGGAGGTGACCGCCGCGCTCAAGCATCTGCCATGATCGCCCGCCAGCTTCTGCCGATGCTGGCCGCGCCGGCGCTCGCGGCCTGCACGCAGACGCCGGCGGCTCAACCGGTCCAGGGTCAAGTCCAGCCGCAGCCCCAGGCTCAGTCGCAGGCGCTGGTGGGCAGGTGGTCGACGGCGGTGAATTGGAACCTGCCGTCCTGGCTGATGATCATCACCACCTTCGGGCCGGACGGGCGCAGCACCACCTACCTGCGCACCAACGCCACCGGCTTTCCGACGCAGTGATCAGCGCGCGAACAGGAAGTGTTTGTCCAGTTCGCCGCGCACTGACTGCATGTGGGTGAAGTACTGCAGGAAGCCGCCGTTGTAATTGCCGTCCTGGCGGCGGTTGAACTCGCCTTCGAAGTTGTAATAGCCCGGCGTGCAGTCGGCGTTGCGGCTGGTCTTGCCGCGGTGGGCGATCACTTCCTGCACCCACCACTCTTCGCTGTCCGGCGCCACGTCGATCTCGGCGTAGCCACCCTCGCGGGCCGCGGCGATGCACTCGGCGATGTGGTCGCCCTGGGTCTGCAGCATGAAGGTCAGGTTGAACTGGAACGAGGCCTGGTAGCCGCCCATGATGAAGAGGTTGGGATAGCCGTGGGTGTGAACGCCGAAGAGGGTGCGCATGCCCTCGGCGTAGGTCTCGTTGATCTCGCGGCCGTCCCGCCCCCTTATCTCGTTGTAGATGCCGGTCTTCTGCACCTCGAAGCCGGTGGCGTAGATCAGCAAATCGAGCGGGTAGGTCTGCCCCTCGAACACCGGCCCCTCAGGGGCGATCTCGGTGATGCCCTTGCCGGCCGTATCCACCAGCCGCACGTTGGGGCGATTGTAGGTGGGCAGGTATTCGTCGTCGAAGCACGGCCGCTTGCACATGAACATGTACCAGGGCTTCAGCGCCTCGGCGGTGGCCTTGTCCTCGACCACCTCCTCGATGCGCCGGTGGATGCGCATCATCTGGTCGATGTTGGCGTTCTCCTGGCGGCGGATCTTCTCCTCGCGTGA
>DATAVF010000263.1:0-51936 GCA_036267835.1 Caulobacteraceae bacterium
ATCGAGAGCCAGTCGCTGCCGGGTCTCGGCATCGTCAAGGTGTTCTTCCAGCCGGGCGTGGATATCCGCACCGCGACCGCCCAAGTGACGTCGTTGTCGCAAACGGTGCTGAAGCGGCTGCCCCCGGGCATAACGCCGCCACTGATCCTCAACTACAACGCCTCGACCGTTCCTATCCTGCAGATGGCGCTATCGGGTTCGGGCCTGAGCGAGCAGAAGCTGCGCGATCTCGGCCAGAACCAGATCCGGCCCGCCCTGGCCTCGGTGCCGGGGTCGGCGATTCCCTCGCCGTACGGCGGACGCGAACGCCAGATCCAGATCGATCTCGACCCGGCCGCCCTGCAATCCAAGGGGCTCTCGGCGGAAGATGTAGCCAACGCGCTCTCGGCGCAGAATCAGATCATCCCGGCCGGCACAGCGGAGATCGGGCCGTTCGAATACAATGTGACGCTGAACAACAGTCCCGCCGCCGCCGAGGCGTTGAACGATCTGCCGATCAAGACGGTCGGCAATGCGACCATCTACATGCGCGACGTGGCGCATGTGCGCGATGGCGCCCCGCCGCAGCGCAACGAGGTGCGGGTAGACGGGCGGCGGGCCGTGCTGATGAACGTGCTGAAGAACGGTTCGGCATCGACCCTGGCCATCATCGACGGCGTGAAGCAGGCGCTGCCCCGCATCGAGGCGGCGCTGCCGCCATCGCTGAAGGTGTCGATCCTGAACGACCAGTCGGTGTTCGTCAGAGCGGCCATCTCGGGCGTGGTGAGGGAGGGAGCGATCGCGGCGGCGCTCACCTGCCTGATGATCCTGCTGTTTCTCGGAAGCTGGCGCTCGACGCTGATCATCGGGGCTTCGATTCCCCTGGCCGTGCTCTCGGCCATCGCACTGCTGTCGGCATTCGGCCAGACGCTCAACATCATGACCTTGGGTGGCCTGGCGCTCGCCGTCGGCATCTTGGTCGATGACGCCACGGTGACCATCGAGAACATCAACTGGCATCTGGAGCAGGGCAAGGACGTCAAGACCGCGATCCTTGATGGCGCACAGCAGATCGTAGCACCCGCGTTCGTCTCGCTCTGCTGCATCTGCATTGTCTTCGTGCCGATGTTCCAGCTGCCCGGCGTTTCCGGCTTCCTGTTCGTGCCCATGGCCGAGGCGGTGATGTTCGCCATGGCCGCCTCGTTCGTGCTCTCGCGAACGCTCGTGCCGGTCATGGCCATGTATCTGCTGAAGCCCCACGACGCCGGCCATGCCCAGTTCGCGCTCGAGGCGCACGGAGACGGGACCGCCGGCCCGGCGCGCCCGCCCCGCAACCCGCTGGCGCGCTTCCAGCACGGCTTCGAGCGGCGCTTTGCCCAGCTGCGGGAGGGCTACCGCGGAGTCCTTTCGCTCGCGCTCCAGCATCGCGGGCGCTTCGTCGGCGGCTTCCTGGTCTGCGTGCTGGCCTCGTTCCTGCTGCTGCCGTTTCTTGGGGCCGACTTCTTCCCGACCGTCGATGCCGGCGAGATGACGCTGCATGTGCGGGCGCCGGTGGGCACCCGCATCGAGGAGACGGCCGCGCTCTTCGATCACGTGGAGCAGGCGGTTCGCCAGACCATTCCGCCGAAGGACCTGGTCTCGATCGTCGACAACATCGGCTTGCCGGTCAGCGGCATCAACCGCGCCTATCTCAACACCGGCGGCATCGGGCCGATGGACGGCGACATCTACATCACCCTGGCCGAGGGCCATCGCCCGACGGCGATGTACGCCAAGCAGCTGCGCGCGCTGCTGCCCCGCCAGTTCCCGGGATCGACGTTCTCGTTCCTGCCGGCGGACATGGTCGGCCAGATCCTGAACTTCGGCGCGCCGGCGCCGATCGACGTGCAGGTCGCCGGTCCGGCCCGCACCGCCGACGAAGCCTACGCAGAGGAGCTGACGCGCGACCTGACCCACATTCCCGGCCTTGCCGACGTGCGGCTCGAACAGTCTGCCCACTATCCTGAGTACCGGATCGCGCTCGACCGCACCCGCGCCGACCGGCTCGGCATCACCGAGAACGACGTCACCAAGGCGCTGGTGACGACGCTCGCCGGGAGCTTCCAGACCGCCCCCGCCCAGTGGCTCGATGTGCGCCAGGGCAACTCGTATCCGATCGTCATGCAAAGCCCGCAGCAGGATGTCGATACGCTGTCCAAGCTCGGGAACATTCCGCTCACGGGCGCCGGGTCCGGCGGCATGCAGGTGCTTGGGGGCCTCGCCTCGATCACCCGCGACGATTCCGACGCCGTGGTTTCGCACTACAACATCCAGCCCTCGTTCGACGTCTACGCCGCGCCGCAGGACCGTGACCTCGGGAGCCTGTCAGCGGCGGTCAATCAGGTGCTGAAGGCGACGGCCAACGACTTGCCGAAGGGCGCGACGGTCACCGTGCGCGGCCAGGTGGCGACGATGAACACGGCTTTCGCCGGCCTCGGCTTCGGCCTCGCCGGGGCTATCGTGCTGATCTACCTGATGATCGTGGTCAATTTCCAAAGCTGGATCGACCCCTTCGTCATCATCACCGCCCTGCCGGCCGCGCTGGCTGGCATCGTCTGGATGCTGTTCGCGACGGGGACCAGCCTGTCGGTGCCGGCGCTGACCGGGGCGATCATGTGCATGGGGGTCGCGACCGCGAACTCCATCCTGGTGGTCTCCTTCGCCCGCGAGCGGCTGGCCGTCACCGGCGATCCGGTGGTGGCGGCGCTGGAGGCCGGCTTCACCCGCTTCCGCCCGGTCGTGATGACGGCGCTGGCCATGATCATCGGCATGGCGCCGATGGCGCTCGGCCTCGGCGAGGGCGGCGAGCAGAACGCGCCGCTGGGCCGCGCCGTGGTCGGCGGCCTGATCTTCGCTACCTGCGCGACCCTGATCTTCGTGCCGGTGATCTTCTCCATCGCCCACGCCCGCAAAGCTTCCGCTCCGGACACCGCCCGTGACCCTGCCATCCGACCTGCCCACGCCTAACGCCTACACGCCCGGCGCCGAGGTGCTGCACCACAAGCCGATCCGCTGGCTGAAGCCGGCGGCGATCGTGGGCGGCTGCCTCGTGGTGGTGGTCGTGGCCGCGGGGCTCGTCACGCGCGGCATGGCGAGCGAGAGCCTGAAGCACTGGACCGACGACGAGGCCGTCCCGACGGTCAGCGTTAGCCATCCGGACAGTGCGCTAGGCGCCCAGGCGCTGGTGCTGCCGGGCCAGGTGCAGGCCTTCTACGACGCGCCGATCCATGCCCGGGTCAGCGGCTATCTGCACGCCTGGTACGACGACATCGGGGCCCAGGTGCATGCCGGCCAGGTGCTGGCGACCATCGACACGCCCGACCTCGACCAGCAGATGGCCCAGGCCAAGGCCGACCTAGCCACCGCCGTCGCCAACCAACAGCTCGCCAAGACCACCGCCGATCGCTGGAACGGGCTCCTGGCGCAGGACGCGGTCTCGCGCCAGGAGGCCGAGGAGAAGAACGGCGACCTCGCCGCCAAAACGACCCTGGTCGCCGCCGCCAGGGCCAACGTCGACCGGCTGGCGGCGCTGGAATCGTTCAAGCAGATCACCGCGCCCTTCGCTGGCGTGGTCACCGCCCGCACCGCTGACGTCGGCCAGCTGATCACCGTCGGCAACCCGAACGACCCGGGCCTCTTCACGGTGGCCGACGTGCACCGCCTGCGCATCTATGTCAGCGTGCCGCAGGCCTATACGGCGCAGATCCACGCCGGCGAGACCATCACCCTGACGGCCCCCGAGTATCCGGGCCGCACCTTCCAGGCGACGCTGGTCGGCACCTCGGACGCCATCGGCGCCCAGTCCGGCGCCCTGCAGGCCGAGGCGCAGATCGACAATTCCGACGGCGCGCTGAAGCCGGGCGAATACGTGCAGACGAGCTTCAACCTGCCCCCCATGGCCGGGACCTTGCGCCTGCCCGCCGGCGCCCTGATGTTCCGCTCGGGCGGCATGACCGCGGCCGTGGTTGGCGCGGACGGCCGGGTGGCGCTGAAGCCCGTGACCATCGCCCGTGACCTCGGCAGCGCGGTGGAGATCGCCACCGGCCTCAGCCCATCCGACGCGGTGATCGACAACCCGCCTGACTCTTTGGTGGCCGGCGAACGGGTGCGCATCGCCCGCGCCACGCGTCCGCAGCAGGGCTGAGCGCCATGCGCCGCAAGCTCCTGCCGGCGACGGCGACGCTGGCGTTCGTGGCGCTGGCCGGCTGCAACCTCGCGCCGGCCTACCAGGTCCCCGCGACGCCCACGCCGCCGCCAGCGTTCAAGGAGACCGGGCCGTGGACTGCCGCGACGCCCGCCGACGCCCTGCAACGCGGCGCCTGGTGGACGCTCTATGGCGATGCGACGCTGACCGGCCTGGAAGCCCGGATCGAGGGCGACAATCCGACCTTGCAGGAAGCCATCGCCCGCTACGACCAGGCCCGCGCCTTCGCCGCCGAAGCCGCGTCGGGCCTCTACCCGTACGCCAGCTTCGGGGTGCAGGTGACGCAGAACCGGCAGTCGGACAACCGCCCGCTGCGCAGCGCCAGCCAGCCGACCTACTACGGCGCCGACACCTTCGGCGGCGGCGTCGGCTACGACCTCGACCTCTGGGGCAAGGTGCGCAACGAGGCGGCGGCCGGCCGCGAGCAGGCCCAGGCTTCTGCCGGCGACCTCGCGTCGATCCGCCTCAGCCTCGAGGCCGAGCTCGCCGACGACTACCTTTCGCTGCGCGGTCTGGACGCCGAAGCTCAGCTGCTGGCCGGCACGGTGGACGCCTACCATAAGGCGCTGAACCTCACCGAAGTGCGCCACACCGGCGGCCTCGCCACCGGCCTCGATGTCAGCCGCGCCCAGACCCAGCTCGATACCGCCAAGACCCAGGCCGCCGACGTGGCGGGCCAGCGCGCCCTCTACGAGCACGCCATCGCCAGCCTGGTCGGGACGCCCGCTTCCGGCTTCGACCTGGCGGCCGCCGAGCCGGACCTGCATGTGCCGCAAATCCCCGTTGGCCTGCCCTCGACCCTGCTGCAGCGCCGGCCGGACGTGGCGGCGGCGGAACGGCGCGCGGCGGCGGCGAACGCGCAGATTGGCGTGGCGCGCGCGGCCTTCTATCCGGACGTCAGCCTGCAGGCGCTGGCCGGCTTCCAGGACACTGGCCTCGGCGGCTGGCTGACGGCGCCCAACAGCTACTGGACCCTCGGCCCGGCCATGGCGCTCACCCTGTTCGACGGCGGCAAGCGCCAGGCCGCGCTCCGCGCGTCGAAGGCCAATTTCAGCGCCGAGAGCGCAGCCTATCGCGCCGTGGTGCTGCGCGCCTTCCAGGACGTGGAGGACAACCTCGCCCGCCTCAACCACCTCGCCACCGAGGCGGACACCCAGGCCGCCGCGGTCACCGCCGCGCGCCGCACCGAGGATCTGGCGCTGACCCGCTACCGCCAGGGCGCGGTCAACTACCTCGAAGTGGTCACCGCCCAGACGGCCCACCTCGAGGCCGAGCGCTCGGCCTTGAGCATCCAGACCCGCCGCCTCGAGGCCAGCGTCGGCCTGATCCGCGCCCTCGGCGGCGGCTGGACCACGGACGATCTCGGCAAGCCGCTGTCACTGTCGGCGAAGTAGGCGAGGGCGGTCAGGCCCGGCGGGCGTCCGACTCGCCGGCGTCGGGCGCCAGCGCCGTCTCCAGCGCGGCGAAGAGGGCGGCCACCTCGATCGGTTTGGCGACCCAGCCGTTCATGCCGGCGCGTTCGTAGTCCTTGATCTGGTGCGACATGACATTGGCGGTCAGCGCGATAATCGGTGTGGCCGGGCGGCCGGTCTCGCGCTCGCGGCGGCGGATGGCGGTGGCGGCGGTGGGGCCGTCCATCACCGGCATCTGCACGTCCATCAGGATCACGTCCCAGGGGCCTTGCTCCCAGGCCTCCAGCGCCGCCTTGCCGTCGTCGACGATGACCGGCTCCACGCCCGCCTGATTGAGCAGGGTGCGCAGCACCAGCTGGTTGACCTTGTTGTCCTCGGCCGCGAGCACGCGCAGCGGCGGGCCCGCCGTGGCGGGCGGCGGCGCGGGTTCGGCGGCGACTGGCTGCGGCATCGAGACCGGCGCCTCGCCGCCGAGGCGCTTCAGGGGCAGGCTGACGGTGAAGGTCGTGCCGGCGCCCACCTTGCTGGCCGCCTTCACCCGGCCGCCCATCAGCTCGGCCAGCTCGCGGCAGATGGCGAGGCCGAGGCCGGTGCCGCCGAAGCGGCGCGTGGTCGAGCGGTCGGCCTGCTCAAACTTGTGGAAGAGCGCGCCCAGCCGGTCGGCCGGTATGCCGATGCCGGTGTCGCTGACCTGGAGGGTCAGGCCGCGGCGCGTGCGGTCGATCATCACCCGCGCCCCGCCGTGGTCGGTGAACTTCAGGGCATTGGCGATCAGGTTGGAGAGGATCTGGCGCACGCGCACCGCGTCGCCCAGGTAGGTCCCGCGCGCCGCCTCGCTGACCGTCAGCTCGAAGCTCAGGTCCTTGCCCTGCGCCACCGCGCCGAACGCGGCGTGCGCCTGCCGCGCCAGCTCGCCGATGTCGAACGGCGCCTCGTCCAGCTCCAGCTTGCCGGCCTCGACCTTGGAAAGGTCGAGCACGTCGTTGAGCAGGGCCAGCAGCGACTCGCCCGACTGGCGGATGATCTCCAGCCGCTCGCGCTGCAGGTCCGAGAGCTGGTCGGTGGCCATGGCGCGGGCCATGCCGAGCACGCCGTTGAGCGGGGTGCGGATCTCGTGGCTCATGGTGGCGAGGAAGTCGCTCTTGGCCTTGTTGGCCGCCTCGGCCTCGCCCACGGCGCGCACCAGCGCCTGCTCGACACCTTTGCGCTGGGTGATGTCGGTCATCACGCCGAGGCGCGTCTCCAGCGTGCCGTCCTCGCTGTAGACGTCGGCCGCGGCGGCCGAGACCCAGAGGTCCTGGTCCTTGCGATCCAGCCGGTACTCGCCGCGGAACAGCCGCTTCTCGGCCCGCGCCGCCTCCAACGCCGCAGCCATCGCCGGCTTGTCGTCCGGGTGGACGCCGGCGGCCATGTCCTGCGCCAGGTCGAGGAAGCCGACGCCGCTGCCGGTGTAGGTCTCCTCTTCGCCCATGCCCCACACCGACTTGGCGCGGTAGTCCATCTCCCAGACGTGGATGCCGGCCAGCTGCACGGCCGTCTCCAGGCGGCGCCGGGCCTGGTCGAGGGCGTATTCGTCGGTCACGTCGTCGATCGAGGTGCGGTACATGCCGATCAGGCCGCCGATCTCGCCGTCGGCCCGCCGCCAGGGGATGGTGACCGCGTTCAGGTAGGCCATGCGGCCGTCCTTCAGGCGCAGCGGGGCGCGGTCGGACACCAGCCGCTCGCCCTGCAGGCAGTTGCGGTACTGGGCTTCCCATTGCTTGGTGGCCGGGTCGATCTCGTAGAGCGAGCGGCCGACCATGCGCTCGGGGCGCAGGTTGAAGTCGAAGCCCCAGCGGTCGTTGACCTTCAGGATCTTCAAGTCGCGGTCGTAAAGCGCGATCGCCAGCGGCGCGCCGTCCATCATTTCGAGGATGGCGGCGGGCACGTCGCCGGCCGCGGGCTCGCTGGCCGTGCGCGTCTCGCCTTCGCGGCCCAGCAGGAAGGCAACATCGGCGAGGGCCGCCTCGGCCGCGTCAGCATCCTCGGGTCCGTAGGCGCAGAGCCCGCCGATGGCGCGGCCGCCGCTGATCACCGGCACAGCCAGCGACGGTGTCGGCGGGCCGGCGCCGAAGGCCTTCAGCCCCCAGACCGCGCCGCCCTTGTCGGCCGCCTGGCGGGCGAGGTCGCTGAGGTCGGGCGCGCAGGGATCGGTGGTCGAGGAGCCGGTGTGCGGGCCTTCGAACAGGCATAGCTGGACGGGAGTGCGGCATTGGCGCGCGGCCAGCCGCAGCAGCACGTCCAGGAGCCCCGTCGGGGCCTCGGTCTGCGATGGACTCGCCAAGCCAATTTCCTCGCGTGCGTTTCTTGCTTGCGGACAACCAACGGCAGAATAGCTGGGATGTCGTTAACGCTGCGGCGCCTTGAGTCCACGCGCCCCGCGGCAGAGTGATGCGCCGGGTCTGGCCGCGCCACAGCGCCCGTGCCATGTGCGCCGGCGACATGACCCAGCGCCTCTTCCAGTCCGACTACATGCACTTCGCCAAGTTCGGCGCCGACGCCCGCTACCGGCTGTCGTCGAGCGGCATCGCCGACTGCACGATCGACGACCTGCGGCTGACCCTGGACGACCTCGCCCTGCATGGCCCGAACGCCGGCGGCTACGGCCCGCTGATGGCGCGGGTGGCGCAGCGCTACGGCGTCGATCCGGCGTGCGTGGTGATGCCGGGCGGCGGCTGCTCGTTCTCCAACCACCTGGCGCTGAGCGCCATGCTCTCGGCCGGCGACGAGGTGCTGGTCGAGGCGCCGACCTACGAACTGCTGACCTCGATCCTGGGCTACCTCAGCGCCCGCGTCCGCACCTTCGCCCGCGGCCCCGCGGACGGCTGGCGGCTCGATCCGGCGCGGGTGGCCGCCGCGATCACGCCCGCAACCCGCGTCGTGGTGCTGACCAACCTGCACAACCCCACCAGCGCGCCGGCCGACCCCGCGGACGTGCGCGCCGTGGCCGAGGTGGCGGCCAGGGTCGGCGCGCGGGTCTTCATCGACGAGGTTTATCTCGAACTCACCGTCGGCGACGGGCCGACCCGCACCGCCTTCACGGCGGACGGCAACATCGTCGTCACCTCGAGCCTGACCAAGGGGTATGGGGTCAGCGGCCTGCGCTGCGGCTGGATCCTGGCCCCGCCGCCGATGGCCCAGCGCATGAGCCGCCTCAACGATCTTTTCGGCGTCCACCCGCCGCACGTCGCCGAGCGCATGGCGCTGATCGCCTTCGACCGCCTGCCCGAGTTGCGGGCCCGCGCCGCCGCCCTCACCGAGCCCAACCGCGCCGCCTACCGCGAGATCCTGGGCCGCCACCCGAAGCTGGACCAGGTCATCTTCGACCAGGGAACGACGGTGTTCCCGCGCCTGCTGGAGGGCGATGGCGACGCCTTCTTCCAGCGCCTCACCCGCGAGTTCGACACCAGCGTCGTGCCCGGCAGCTTCTTCGGTCAGCCCGAGCACGTGCGCATCGGTCTGGGCGGCGACGTGGCCATGACCCGCGCCGGCCTCGAGCGGATCGCCGCGGCGCTGGGCTAGCCATGGCGACGCCGAGTTCCAGGCGCTAGTCATGCGTCGCATGCCGCGCCCGCCCTCCAGCTTCCCGCCGACCCGCCGCTCGACCATAGCGACGCTGCTCGCCGCCGCTGCGACTCTTGCGGCGGACCCGGCATTGGCTGCACTGCCAACCGACTGGCCCGGCGAAGCGAAGCTCGGGCCGCCGCGGCCGTTCTCGTTCGACCGGCTGCGGGCCGTCGTGCGGGCCATGGCGCAGAAGCGCTACCAGCCGCCGCTGGCCCCGCCGCCGGCGCTGACCCACGCGGTCGACTATGACGCTTTCGGCCACGCCGTGTATCGGCCGGACGCCACGTTGTGGGACGGGCAGCCGGGTGACGAGGCCGTGCGCTTCTTCCCAATGGGGTTCGCGGCGCCGATCCCGGTGGCGGTTTCGGTGGTGAGCGGCCGCCAGGCCCGCGCGGTGACCTATGCGGACGACCTCTTCGACATGCCGGCCGACTCGCCGCTGCGCCGGCTAGGCCCCAACGCGGGCTTCGGCGGCTTTAGGGTGATGAACGCCGACCGCCGCACCGACTGGATCGCCTACCTGGGCGCCTCGTATTTCCGCTCCGCCGATCCGTTCAACCAGTACGGCCTTTCGGCGCGCGGCATCGCTCTCGACACCGCCGCCAGCCGGCCGGAGGAGTTCCCCGCCTTTACCGCCTTCTGGCTGCAGCCGGACCCGGCCGGCCTCATCGTCTACGCCCTGCTCGACGGGCCCAGCGTGGCCGGCGCCTTCCGGATCGCCCACCAGCGCTCGCCGGCGGGCCTGGTGCAGGAGATCCAGACCGAACTCCGCTTCCGCGCGCCGGTGGAGCGGCTGGGCCTCGCGCCCCTGACCAGCATGTACTGGTACGGCCAGACCGATCGCACCCCGGCCGACGACTGGCGCCCGCAAGTGCACGATTCCGACGGTCTCTCGATCTGGACCGGCGCGGGCGAGCGCATCTGGCGCCCGCTCGCCAACCCGCCCCGCGTCGCCGTCAACACCTTCCTCGACCACGGCCCGCGCGGCTTCGGCCTGATGCAGCGCGACCGCAACTTCGCCGACTACCAGGATGACGGCGTCTTCTACGACCGCCGCCCCAGCGCCTGGGTCGAGCCGATCGGCGACTGGGGGGCCGGTTCGGTGCAACTGGTGGAGATCCCGACGCGCAGCGAGGTCGACGACAACATCGTGGCGTTCTGGTCGCCCGCGGCCCCGGTGACCGCCGGACAGACACTGTCGCTTGGCTACCGCCTGCACTGGGCGGCTGAGGAGCCCGGACCCATCGGCGTTGCGAGGGTGATCGCCACCCGCAGCGGGCGCGGCGGCCGGCCGGCGACGCCGGACCCGCTCGATCGGCGCAAGCTGGTCATCGACTTCGCCGGCGACAGCCTGGCCGGCCTGACGCGGCAGAGCGGGGTCGAACCCGTGGTGACCTTGAGCGCCGGGGCGGCGATCGACGCGGTGGCCTACCCGGTCGAGGGCCAGCCGGCCTGGCGGCTGATGTTCGATGTGGCGGCGCCGCGCGTGGGATCGCTCGACCTGCGCGCTTTCCTGCGCCGCCGCGGCGACGCCCTGACCGAAACCTGGATCCACCAGATCATGGCGGCGTGACGCGGGCGGCGTGACTCAGGCGGCCTCGTCCAGCGGCGCCGTCTCGCGGCGGGCGTGGCGGGGCGCGGTGAACTGGTACATGGGCACGGCGGCGCGGAACAGCACCTCGATCCGGCGGCGCAGGCCGGCTTCGCCGGCATGGCGCCGGCGCAATTCGGTGGCGCGCGTCAGCACCGGCGGGGGCGTTTCATCCTCGGGGATGCGGAAGAGGTCGCGCCGCCGCGCCCCGCCGCCCTGCCGCGGCTTCGAGGTGTGCAGCGAGAGCAGGGCCGAGAGGGTCAGGCTGAGGAAGACCGGGCTCGCCCACACCAGCAGGTATTTGCTGAGGAAGAGCGCGCCCAAGCCGCCCGCGACACCCAGTAGCACGTGCCCGCGGTGCGCCCGCCAGGCGTCGCGGCGGTTCAGCTCGGCGCCCTCGCGGCGCTGCGGCTTCCAGCCGCTGTCGCGGCCCAACGCCACTTCGGCGACGGCGACGCTCTGCATCACCATCATTACGGGCGTGGTGAAGATGGCGGCCAGGCTCTCGCCGATGAAGCCGAGGCAGAGCCGCAGGCCGCCGCCGAAGCCGGCGCGAAGCCGCGGCGAGGTCAGCGCCAGCCCCAGCGCCATCAGCTTCGGCGCCATCAAGAGCGCCAGCGCCAGTTCGAAGAGGGCGGTGACCTGGTGGAACTCCGCCGAGTCGGTCTCCAGCTGCTGCCACGGCCAGACGAAGGCCGCGGTGACCAGCAGCATCAGCCAGAGCGCCGGCGTCAGGTAGGCGAAGATGCCCATGACCAGGTGGGCGCGGCTGAGCCAGTGCAGGCCCGCGGCGCCCAGCACCCGGGCATGCTGCAGGTTGCCCTGGCACCAGCGGCGGTCGCGGGCGGCGGTGTCGAGCAGGGTAGGGGGCGCTTCCTCGTAGCTGCCGCCCAGGGCTGCGTCAGTGCGCACCGCCCAGCCACGGCGGCGCAGCAGCGCGGCCTCGACGAAGTCGTGGCTCAGGATATGACCGCCGAAGGGCCGCGGTCCGGTCAGGTGCGGCAGGCCGGCGCTCTCGGCGAAGGCGGCGACGCGGATGATGGCGTTGTGGCCCCAATAGTTGCCTTCGTCGCCGGACCACCACTGCTGGCCGCGGGCGAACACCGGCCCGTAGAGGCGCGAGGCGAACTGCTGCAGGCGCGCGAACGGCGTCTCGCCGCCGACGATGGTGGGCGCGGTCTGCAGCAGGCCGAGCCGCGGGTCGGCGTCCATGCCGGCGGTGAGGGCGGCGATGGTCTCGCCGGTCATCAGGCTGTCGGCGTCCAGCACCAGCATGTAGTCGTAGGCGCCGCCGTGGCTCCGGGTCCAGTCGCCGATGTTGCCGGCCTTGCGGTCGGTGTTCTGCAGGCGCCGGCGGTAGAACACCCCCGGTCCGCCGTCGCCGAGCCGCAGCCGCAGGCGCAGCAGGCCGGTAGCCTCGTCGCGGGCGATGACCTCGTCGCGCGTGTCGCTGAGAATGAAGAGGTCGTAGAGGCTGGCGTGGCCGACGCGGCGGATATCCTCGGCGATGGCCTGGGCGGCCGCCAGGATCATGCCCGGGTCCTCGTTGTAGACCGGTAGCAGGATGGCCGTACGGCCCACGGGCTCGGCCAGGGCGCGGGCGACGGGTCGGGCGCGCTCTCGCAGCACGGCGATGAAACCGGCGGTCGCACTGATGAAGCCCAGCCCGACCCAGCCGCCCAGCACGGCCGAGATGGCGATCGTCACCCATTCGAGCGCCGAGACGCCGTCGCGGCCCAGCACCCGCATCAGCACGCCGCCGAACAGGGCCGCGAAGGCGAGGGCGCCCAGGAAGACGAGCGCGCGCCGACCTCCCAGGCCCGACGGGGCCTGTGCGAACCTGCGGGACGGGGCCCGGCGCAGATCCTGCCTGGGCATCGACAGGCGCGCCGTCGGCGGAACCGACTGCACGGCGACCGCCGAACTCGACGCCGCCACGGCCTCCGGTTCGCTGAGCGAGAGCGTCAGCCCCGGCAGCCAACGTGTCGTCGCACGCCGGCGCTTGCGCACCGTAGGCGCCGAGAACGTGGACTTGATGGAATTGGAGAGCCGGCGCGCGCCCCCCGGCGCCCCCTCTCGCGGCACATCGACCAATCGCGTCCCCAGCCACCGACACTCAACGCTGCGTCGGCCCACGCCTGGCCGGCCCGCAACACCGATACTCCCCCAAAGGGCTGGAGGATGGGCGAAATGTGGCGAAAAGATGGCTTTGGGAACGCGATGTGACCGGGACTCACGCCTGGGTCAGCCGCTGCGCTGCCTGGAGTCGTAAAAGAAGGTTTCTCGCGCGACCTTGTCGCCCCGCCAGGTCTGCCAGGCGATCTCCTCCTGCACGAGGCCGGCGCCGTTCTTGAACTTGAAGGTGAAGCGCCAGTGCAGGGCCACGCGGTCACCGTCGATCAGTGGGGGATCGAGGAGTTCGGTGACGACGCTCTCGGCCCGGTCCAGCGTCGCCTGTTCCTGCGCCATCAGCGTCTCGCGGCCGACCCGTGGCGCCGCCTGATTCTCCTGCATGGTCGCGTCGTCCGCATACCAATCCCGGATGGCGCCGACATGGTCCTCGCTCATCACCTGGGCGACGAAGGCGTCGACAGTGGCGCGGCTGGGCATGGGGCACTCTCGTTTCGTTCGAACGCCGAAGGGGTTTCTACCACGGAGGACACGGAGACCCACGGAGATCACGGAGGCGCTTCTCCGTGTCGTCCGTGCTCCTCCGTGGTGAAACCTTTCGCGCCAGCGGCCTACAGCTTCAGCCGCCAGGTCTCGCTTTCGACCGGTTCACCGAAGTCGTCGTGCCAGGCGCTTTCCACCAGTTCGAAGCCGTGGGCGGCGTAGATGCGGCGGGCGCTGGTCAGCACCGCGTGGGTCCAGAGCGTCATCTGCGCGTAGCCGGCGTCGCGGGCGAAGCCGATGCACGCGGCGACCAGCGCGTCGCCGATGCCGCGACCGCGGGCCGTCGCTTCGACGTAGAGCAGGCGCAGGCGGCAGCCGCCCTTGCCCTCGTCGGTGAGCAGCACCTGGCCGGCGAGGACGCCGTTCACCTCGGCGATCCAGCCCTGGTCGCGACCCTCCTTGAAGTGGGCGAGGAACTGCGTCGAAGCCTGCATGATGTTGATCTCGAGGCCGCGGCCCCAGCCGTAGTGGTCGCGGTAGAACACCGCCTGGCGCGCCGCCATCCGGGCGACTTCGCCGGCGTGGAAGGGGCGGATCAGGGAGTTCGGGGTCGGCGCTTCGCCCAGCAACGCCCGCGCCGTCCCGAGCGCTGAAACGATGTCGCCCTGCTGCATCGCATCGAGCGGCGCCAGCATGGCCGCCACCTCGTCGCGCTGGCGCTGGTTGATGTGGTCGAAGACCGCGCGGCCGGCCGTGGTGAGGGCGATCGGCCGGCGCCGAGCGTCCGTTTCACCGGTCGCGCGCTCGATCCAGCCCCGCGCCGCGAAGCGGGCGAGGGTGCGGCTGAGTTGGCCGGCGTCCATGTCGAGCGCCTTCTGTAGGTCGGCGGCCACCGGCCGCTCGCCATTGGCGACCTCGAACAGCACCCGCGCCTCGGGCAGCGTCGCGTCGGTCCCCAGGAACCGGGCGTTCAGGGCCCCGACCCGGCGCGTGTAAAAGCGGTTGAAAAGGCGCACGGCCTCGATGGCGTCATCCTGCATGGCGCCAGCTTGGCCGAGGTGGTTGATGGGGTCAACCAATGCTTCGCGGAATGCCGCAGCTGCCAGAAATCGCGCGGCTGCTGTCGTTTCCGGGCCGTCTCGGGCGTCTAGAAGGGGAGGGCCGGCGTGGCCACATCGGGAGATCGGACATGACGGACGCGGCGCCCCGGCTCACCTATTTCGGTTTTCGCGGGCTGGGCGAGCCGATCCGGCTGGTCTTCGCGGACCTGGGGCTGACGCTGGACGAGCGCCGGCTCGGCTTCGACGACGACTGGGCGGCGCTGAAGCCGCGGCTGCCGTTCCGCCAGATGCCGGTGTTCGAGGCCGGTGGCCTCACGGTCGTGCAGAGCCACGCGATCCTGCGCCACCTTGCCCGCACCCACGATCTCTACGGCCGGGACGAGGCGGCCCGCACCCGCGCCGACGCCACCGCCGACGCGGTGAAGGACGCCCAGAACGCGCTCTGGGACTACTTCTGGACCCCGGGGCCGGAGACAGCCGAGGCGGCGCGCGCCTTCGAGGCCGGGCGTCTGGCCGAAAACCTGGCGCAGCTGGAGGGCTGGCTGGCCGCGGGGCCCTACTTTGCCGGCGCCGCGCCGACCTTCGCCGACTACTACGCGCTCACCTATCTCGACGAGGCGGCCGCCTACTTCCCCGAGGCTTTCGAGGCCGCGCCCAGCCTGGCGGCTTTTCGCGCCAGGATGTGGGCGAGGCCCGGGCTGGCCGCGTACGCAGCGTCCGGACGCCAGCCACAAGCGCTGGGCTTCGATCCCACCCGCGGCATGCGCCTGGGGCGGCGATAGCTACTCCGCCGCGACGGGCCGCAACACGTGGCTGGTGCGCTGGGCGGCGCGTCCGGCCCCCATCGCCAGGAAGATCGCCGGCGCGACGATCATCGCGCCAAGGTAGAAGGCGCCGTTGATATTGAAAGCCAGGAGGCCAAGGCCGAGCTGGGGCCCCGTGATGCGGGCGAGGGCCCCCGTGGCGTTGTTGAGCCCCATGATCTGGCCCTGGTGGTCCGGATCGACGCTGCGGCTCAGCAGCGCGCCGGAGTTCGGGAAGGCCACCGACTGCGAGAGCGCCATCAGCGCCATCAGGCCTACCGTGACGAACCCGCCGGGCGAGAACGGTTGCAAGGCGGTGCAGATCACCGTGCCGGCCATTCCCACCGCCAGCATGGTTCCCTCGCCGAAACGGCGCGACAGCGGCCCGGTCAGCAGGAACTGGCAGCAGGCCGAGACGGCGCCGGTGACCCCGAAGCAGAGCCCCACGTCGCGCGGTTGCCAGCCGAAGCGGTGCTGGGCCCAGAGCGCGAAGGTGCTCTCGATGGCGGTGAAGGCCACCCCCACCGCGAAGGTCAGCAGCATCAGCCGCCCGACCACCGGGTGGCGCGCCGCATAGCCGAACATCACCCAGCGGCTGGGCTGGCGGCCCATGTACTGGCGCCGCTTGCGGCTTTCCTTGACGACCAGGGTAATGCCCAGCGCCGACATCCCGCACAGCGCCGCCGACATCAGCAGGGGCAGGTGATAGCTGCCGGTGGTGCCCGAGTTGCCCACCAGCGTGCCGCCGACGAAGGGCCCCAGGATGAAGCCGAGGTTGTAGGCCGCGCCGAGCCGCGCCATCCGCCCCGCCCGCAGCTCGACCGGCGTCACGTCGGCGATATAGCCCTGCACCACCGAGCCGTTGCCGGCCGCCATGCCGCCAATGACCCGGATCAGGATGGCGAACCAGATGTTGGGGGCGAAGGCCAGGGCGCCGTAGCAGAGGCAGTTGGCGGTGACGGTGGAGATCAGGATCGGCTTGCGGCCGATCCGATCCGACAGCTTGCCCCAGAACGGTTCGCCGACGAACGAGCCGATCGAATAGGCCGAGAACACCAGCCCGATCTGCCACCCGGTGGCGTGGAACGAGGCCGCATAGAAGGGCAGGAACGGCACGATGACGCCGAAGCCCAGCATGTTGATGAACATCACCGACAGCAGGGTGTAGAGCGCAGCGGTCCCCCGCCCGCCCGTCGCAGCATCCGGCTCGGCGGTCATGGGCCGGGCTGATAGGTTGGTTTGGCGGGCAGGGCAACCCGGCCCGGGCGCTCTGTGCCGCGGTGCGGCGCCTCAGCCTCACCCCGGCGGGTTGTGCTTCTCCACGAAGTCCATCGTCGCCTGGAGCATCTGCAGGCGGGTCGCGCCGGTGGAGAGCCAGTGGTCCTCGTGGTTCAGCACCACGAAGTCGAAGGGCTTGCCCGCCTTGTGCAGGGCGTCGGCCATCATCTGGCTCTGTTCGAAGGGGACGACGCTGTCGTCCTTGCCGTGGATGATCATCAGCGGGATCGTCACCTTGTCGGCGAGGTCGGCCGGCGAGATCCGGGCCAGGTGCGGATCGTGCGAGTCGGCCGCGGCCATGTAGCGGCCCCAGTAGCGGTCGTACTCGACCGCCGAACGCCCGCCGACCCGCGCCTTGTCCCACTCGATCAGCTTGGCGAGGTCGGAAGGGCCTTCGACATCGACGGCGCAGCGATAGACGCCCAGGTCGATGGTCGCGCCGGCCAGCGCCGCATAGCCGCCGTAGCTGGCGCCGACGATGCAGACGCGCTTGGGGTCGATGGTCCCCTGCGCGGCCAGGTAGCGGACGCCGTCGGAGAGGTCGGTCTGCATCTTGCCGCCCCACTGGCCGAAGCCGGCGGCCATGAAGTCCCAGCCGAAACCATCGGAGCCGCGGTAGTTCACCTGCAGCACTGCATAGCCGCGCGAGGCCATGCCCTGCGCCCACCAGTCGAAGCCCGGCTCGTCGCGCGCCGCCGGGCCGCCGTGCGGGAAGACGATCAGCGGCAGGTTCTTCGGATCGCGGCCGTTCGGCAGGGTGAGGTAGCCGGTCAACTGCAGGCCGTCGGCGGCCTTGAACGAGACCGTGGTCTTCTTGCCGATGTCGGCGCTGCGCAGGCCGGCGTACGCCTCGCCCAGCCAGGTGTTGGCGCCGGAGCGCAGGTCGATCAGCGCGTAGCCGAGACCGTCGGTCGGCGAATCGACTTGCAGGACGAGGCGCTTGTGGTCGGCGGACAAGGACTCGAGCGTGATCCCCTGGCCCACGAACGCGGCCTTCACGGCGCGCCACGCCATCTCATCGCCCGGGTCGAAGAAGTGGGTGTCCAGGTCGTCGCCGTCGAGGACGCTCCAGCCGATCAGCTGGTGGGTCGAAGGGTCGTGGATCGGATCGCCGGATGACGCGCCGGGCAGGGGATCGCCCATCGTCCCGTCCGGGGCCATTTCGCGGACCGCGTAGTGACCGTCCTGCAGCTCGCCCAGCAGGATCGAGTGGCCGTCGCGGCCGAGGCCCAGCACGTCCGGGGTCTCGATCGCCGCGCTGCGGGTCTGCACCGGCCGCCAGCGCCCGTCGGTCATGACGCTCAGCACCCACTTCTTGGAGAGCGCGTCGTCGAAGGTCTCGGCCAACAGATGGCCGTCCGCGCCGACCATGATGTCGTCGACGCCGGCGGCGGCGTCGGTCACCAGCGACGCGTGATCGATGTCGAGATCTATCTTGAAGAGGCTGACCCCACCGTCCTCCTGGGTCAGGTGCACGCCTTCGACATAGAGGACCGGCTTGCCGTTCTCGAAGCGCACGTCCGGCTGGCCGTAGATCATGTTGCCGGCCATATCCACGTCGCCCAGCAGTGGGGTCACCTTGTGGGCGGCGAGGTTGAAGTCCGAGGCCACGAACCACTCGTTGGCGGCGACCATCACGCCCAGAATGCCCTTGGCGTAGGCCGATGTAGTGACGATGACGTGGTTGTCGCCGGCCCACTCCAGATAGCGGACCTTGGCCGCGCCCATGCGCACCCCGTTGACCGGCTTGTGGCTGGCGACGTCCTCGATGACGATGGTGCGCTGGTCGTCCTTGACCACGACCAGGGCCAGCTGGCTGCCGCTGGGTGAGATCGCCACCTGCTCGATGGTGGGCAGGGCCCCATAGGCCGCCAGCGGCGCCGCGAGGGCCGGCGAGGCCAGGGAGGCGAGCGCCAGTGCGGCCGCCGCCGCTGATCCGATGCAGGCTCTCGGCATGGTTACACTCCCCCGACCCCACACGCATGGTGGCGCCCGGGCCCGCGGCGATCAAGCGCAACGCTTTAGCTGGACATTAACCGCCGACGCCTCCATATGCGGCTCGCGCCCCGTTCCGGGTCGCTATCTCGCGCCTGGGTCGCGTGTGGGTCTGGTTCAGACCTCTCGCCCGGCGCCTGCATCTCCCCCAGAGGCGCCCGATTCACGCGGGGCGCTTTATCGCCAACGCTCCGAGCGCGCCCGAAAAGCGGCCGCACCGCGGCGTTCGACCTTATGAAAGACGTTCCGTTTTGACTCAGTTCACCGATCTCGGCCTTTCGGCCGGCCTGCTGGCCGCGCTCCGCACCCAAGGCTACGAGACCCCCACCCCGATCCAGGCCCAGGCCATCCCGCCGATCATGCAGGGCAGGGACCTGCTGGGCGTCGCCCAGACCGGCACCGGCAAGACCGCGGCCTTCGCCCTGCCGATCCTGCATCGCCTCTCCGCCAATCGCCGCCCCGCGAGCCGCAAGGCCTGCCGCGTGCTGGTGCTGTCGCCCACCCGTGAGCTCGCCCAGCAGATCGCCGAGAGCTTCCGCACCTACGGCGCCAAGTCCGGCGTCACCGTCGCCGTCTTCGTCGGCGGCGTGAAGTACGGGGCCCAGGTCAAGTCGGTCGCCGCCGGCGTCGACGTGCTGGTCGCCACGCCCGGCCGCCTGATCGACCACATGGGTCAGGGCGTCATCCGCCTCGACGAGACCGAAGTCTTCGTGCTCGACGAAGCCGACCAGATGCTTGACCTCGGCTTCCTGGAGCCGATCCGCAAGATCGTGCGCAAGCTGCCGCACAAGCGCCAGAACCTGTTCTTCTCGGCCACCATGCCGGCCGCCATCGCCACCCTGGCCGGCGAGATCCTGCACGACGCCGCCGAAGTGCGGGTCACCCCGGAATCGACCACGGTCGAGCGCGTCTCGCAACGCGTCATCCACGTCGAGGCCGACCGCAAGCGCGATATCCTGGTCGATCTGATCGCCCCGCGCTCGGTCAGCCGGGTGCTGATCTTCACCCGCACCAAGCACGGCGCGGACCGGCTGGCCAAGTTCGTGGCCGCCGCCGGCATCGACGTCGCCGCCATCCACGGCGACAAGAGCCAGGCCCAGCGCGAGCGGGCGCTGGCGGCGTTCAAGTCCGGCCACGTCCGGGCCCTGATCGCCACAGACATCGCCGCGCGCGGCATCGACGTCGACAGCGTCAGCCACGTGATCAACTTCGAGCTGCCGAACGTGCCCGAATCTTACGTGCATCGCATCGGCCGCACGGCCCGCGCCGGCAACGAAGGCGCCGCGATCACGCTCTGCGACCGCACCGAGCTGAAGCTGCTGCGCGACATCGAGCGCGTGACTCGGATGAGCATCCCGGCCGAGGACATGCGCGCCGACCAGCGCGCGCCGCTGACCCCGGTCAAGGCGCCGGCGCCCGGCGGCGGTGCGAACAAGCCGCGCCGGCGTGGCAGCCGCCCTGGCTGGACGCCCAAGCCCGCCGCCCAGGCGGCGGTTCGCAAGGCCAACGACGGGCCGAATCACCGTCGCCAGGGCCAGCGCCCGTCCCGCCCCAGCTTGTAGAAAGCCGAAAAGCCGCCTACATCAGCCGCCATCGAATATCGCTGCGGTTCGGCTGCATCCTCTGCTCGACCAATTTGGATCTAGCCCGAGCCTGCCTTCGACCCCCTCCGAGTATTAGATCGTGCCGCGCGGTCGCGCGTCTCGGAAGCGCAATTGGGAAGTGACTACATGACCATCGGAACCGTTAAGTGGTTCAATTCGACCAAGGGCTTCGGCTTCATCCAGCCCGACACCGGCGGCAAGGACGTTTTCGTCCACATTTCCGCCGTCGAACGCTCGGACCTCGGTTCGCTGTCGGAAGGCCAGAAGGTGGCCTTCGAATTGCAGCGTGATCGCAAGACCGGCCGCGAATCCGCGGTCGACCTGAAGTCGGCCTGATTACTTTCGTGGTTTCGCAGCGTCGGAGCGCGCCCGGCCGCGGAACCCTTCCTCATTTCTGCTCGTCGCGCCCCGGAGGCTGATGTCCAAGGAAGAAGCCATCGAAATCGAAGGCGTCGTGGACGAAATCCTCCCCGGCGGTCAGTTCCGGGTGAGGATCGAAGGCGACCGCATGGTGCTGGTCTACACCGCTGGTCGGATGCGCAAGAACCGCATCCGCACCGCGGTGGGTGACCGGGTCACCATCGAGATGACGCCCTACGACATCACCCGCGGCCGCCTGATCTTCCGCCAGAAGGCCGAGTCGGTGGGCCCGGGTCCCGCACGCCGCACCTACAGGCCCCGCCGATGAGCGAGTCCACCGTCGTCAGCCGCGTGCTGGTCACCTGCCCGGCGACCGGCGAGGCCGTGGGCACGATCATGCGCCTGCGCCCCTCGGCCTTCGAAGCCCTGCACGGCGAATACGGCTTCCGCTGCACCCGCTGCGGCCAAGTCCACCACTGGCGCCGCGAAGACGCCTGGCTCGAGGGCGCGCGGGCCTAGGCCCAATCCTCCCACCCGCCCGTCATGGCCGGCCTTGTGCCGGCCACCCATGACCACCGTGGAACGAGTGGCCGCGCTCTGGCACGGCCACGGGCGCAGAGCGTGGTGGTCGCCGGCACAGGGCCGGCGATGACGAAATTGGGGAGCGAAAGGCTCAGCGTGCCGGCTGCAGGATCTTGCAGGCGTGGTCTTCGAGTTCTTCGCCCGAGGCGTAGTCGCCGGCCTCAGGGTTGGCGCGGTCGCTCAGCAGGATGAAGCCGGGTTCGCTGCCCTCGAAGATCGCGCCGGCCAGGACCAGCGTCTCCAGGCCCATGTTGGCGCGCGCCTCGGGATCGCTGTCGGCGAGGAGGCGGAAGAGGTTGCGGTGCGCCAGCTCGGCTTCGGTGAGCCGCATGGCGCGGTAGGGGTGGCCTTCCAGGGTGATGGGCGACCAGTGGCGGCCGATCTGGCTCTTCGCTGCCTCCAAGGCGGTCTTCACCGCCGGCTGGATGCAGTCGACGTGGATGTGCAGCTGGTTCTGGCTGCGCCCGTCGATCGAGTTGACCGCCAGCGCCAAGTCGTCGCGCGGGACCGGCTGGCCCGCGATCTTTTCCAGATAGCTGCGCGCCTTCCACGCATCCCACCAGTAGTTCGGGGCATCCGGCGCCAGCACGGCGGCGCTCTCGATGCCGGTGGCGCGGGTGGAGGGGATCAGCAGCAGCTGGGTGGCGCCATCGCGGTCCTTGATCACCGTATCGCCGCGCGCCGCGTCGACGTCGAGGCAGAGCTTCGGATCGTACGGCTTGCCGGCCACGCAGATGTCGTGGACGATCTTCCACAGCGCCTCGGGATCGGCGAGGGCAGGGGAGGCGGCCGCCAGCGCGGCGAAGGCGAAGACCGCGGCGAGGGCGCCGCGCGCCCTAGCCCTCCAGTTCACCGGTCGCGCTTTGCAGGTAGTTGTGCTCGCCGAGCGAGCGGGCCAGGGCCAGCTGGGTTTCGAGGAAGTCGATGTGCTCCTCGGTGTCGGTGAGGATTTCGACCAGCGTCTGGCGGCTGACGAAATCGGCGGCCGCCTCGCACTGGGCGACCCCGGCCACCAGGGCGGTGCGGCCCTTGGTCTCCAGCGCCAGATCGGCGGTCAACGCCTCGATCACCGTCTCGCCCACGGCCAGCTTGCCCAGGTCCTGCAGGTTGGGCAGGCCATCAAGGAAGAGGATGCGCTTGATCAGCTTGTCGGCGTGTTTCATCTCGCCGATGGATTCGTCGTAGACGATCTTGCCGAGGCGTTTGAAGCCCCAGTTGTCCAGCATCCGGGCGTGCAGGAAGTACTGGTTGACCGACGTCAGCTCGTTGGTCAGCACCTCATTGAGGCGCTGGATGATGGCGCGATCACCCTGCATTTCGGCCAGCTCCTACTCCGCGGCGTGGCGCAGCGCTGACCGGTTTTCCTGGATCATTCGCCGCATGTCGCAGACACATTTGGCGCAGCGCGGGTGGCTTTGGCAATGACGGAAGATCTCGGCCGGCTTGACCGCGCCCGCATCGATGGCGGCGCGTGCGTCGCGCTCCCGAATCCCGTTGCAGTTACACACGTACAAGGCGCGTCACTCCGTGGCCCCGCTTCATGTAGCGAGGCCTCGAAGTTTTTGCAACTCATTCTCAATGCGACGATGGGGCGCGGGTCAGCGGGCGCCCCGGGAACATCAACGCGGCGCCAGGATCATCACCATCTGGCGGCCTTCCATGCGCGGCTCGTTCTCGACCTTGGCCACGGCGTCGAAGTCGACCTTGACCTGGTCGAGCAGCTTCATGCCGAGTTCGGGGTGGCGCATTTCGCCGCCGCGGAAGCGCAAGGTGACCTTCACCTTGTCGCCCTCTTCGAAGAAGCGGTGCATGGCCTTGGCCTTCACATCGTAGTCGTGGTGATCGATGTTGGGGCGCAGCTTGATCTCTTTGATTTCGACCAGCTTCTGGCGCTTGCGCGCTTCGTTTTTCTTCTTCTGTTCCTGGAACTTGAACTTGCCAAAGTCGAGAATCTTGCACACCGGCGGGTCGGCCGTGGGGGAGACTTCGACGAGATCGAGCCCAACTTCCTCAGCCGCTTCCAGCGCGGCGGACGTGGGCATGATTCCCTGTTTTTCGCCGTTCTGGTCGATCAGCAGAACGCGGGGAACGCGGATGTCTTCGTTGATGCGCGGACCGTCCTTGGACGGGGGCGCGGGCATGGGACGACGAATAGGGCAGGCTCCTGAGACTGTTTCAGTAAAAGCGTTGCGGCGGTCAGAAACCGCCGCACCTAGATTGAAATATGAACAAGCGGGCCTGGCTAATCAAGTCGGCGCGACGGCCAAAGCCAGGGCTGCCTGCGAAACCGAGGCCGCCGACAGGTCTTTTAGCGCCGGGGCGTGCAGAACGGTCACATGTCCGCGGGGGCCGGAGACGGCCGGATCGGTGGCGCTGGCGAAAAGCGCGATCGTGGGCGCGCCGGCCGCGGCGATCAGATGCAGCATGCCCATGTCATTGCCGATCGCCAGCGCCGCGCGCGCGCCCAGCGCGGCGATCTGGACCAGGTCGGTGCGGCCGGTGAGGTCGCGGGCCCGAGGCGCCATGCGCTGCACGGTGTGGGCGAGCTTGGCTTCGCCCAGCGCGCCGATGATGACGATGTCGTAGCCGGCGTCCTGCAGGCGCTTGGCCAGCTCGGCATACTGCTCCGGCGGCCAGCGCAGTTCCGGCTCGTGGGCCGGCGCGCCGGGGGCCAGCAGCACCAGCGGGCGATGGCCGCCGGCGACGGTGATCGAGCGTGGCTGGGCGCTACGGGCCAGGATCCACGAGATGTCGGGCGGCGCCGCCGACAGCGGGCGCGGCGACGCCTCCGGCCAGATGCCGGCGTCCTTCAGCTGCTCGGCCTGCCGCTCCAACTGGTGCATGTGGGCGCGGTCGCGATTGCGGTGGGGCAGGGCGCAGCCGACCGCCGTGCCCGACCACTGCGGCGGCAGCGGGCGCAGGCCCTGGAAGATCAGGTTGGTGGTGGCGTCGTTCTGCAGGTCGTAGACGCGGTCGTAGTGGGCGCGGCGCAGGCGCAGGATCAGCGCGGTCCACGAGCCGGGATCCTTCGGCGCGCCATCCGACTCCACGGTGTTGAAGTAGGGGCTGGAGCTGGCGAGCGAGGCGAACGGGTCAGTAGTCAGGAGGGTGATCTTCGCCTTCGGGTGCTCCTGGCGAATGCGCTCGAAGGCCGGGAAGGACAGCACCATTTCGCCGATGCCGCCCAGCTTGATCACCAGCACCTTGGCGATGGTCTTCATCGGCTCCTGACACTGCGGCTTTAAGGGTGAGTCTGGAGGTGAGGCTCGCGCCAAACTAGCGAAGTGCGCTGCGCGGCGCCACGATGCTCGCGCCTCAGCCGCGCAGCAAACCTTCGACCGCTGCCCGCGCATCGCCGCCCAGGTCGGGATGCGCCAGGGCGAAGGCCACATTGGCGCGCAGCAGCCCGACCTTGTCGCCGCAGTCGTAGGTGACGCCGTCGTAGGTGAGGGCGTGGAAGCTTTGCGAGGTCATCAGCCGCGCCATCGCATCGGTCAGCTGGATCTCGCCGCCGGAGCCGGCTTCCTGGCTGGCCAGCAGCTCGAAGATCTCGGGCTGCAGGACGTAGCGGCCGGAGATGAAGAGGTTGGACGGCTCGGTCCCGGGCGGCGGCTTTTCCACCATGCCGGTCATGCGGGCGAGGCGCCCGTCGAAGCCCGGCGTGGTCTCGGCGAGCGAAACGATGCCATACTTGTGCGCCTCGCCGGGCGGCGCCGGCTCGACCACGACGACATTGCCGCCGACGGCGCTCTGAGCCGCGATGGCCTGGGCCAGGGCCGGCGGACTGGCGCGCATCAGCATGTCGGGCAGAATCACCGCGAACGGCTCGTCGCCGACGATTTCCCTGGCGCACCAGACGGCATGGCCGAGGCCGCGCGGGGCCATCTGGCGCACGAAGCTCATCTCGCCCGGCGTCGGCAGCTCGGAGCGGATGTCGGCCAGGATGTCGGCCTTGCCCTTGGCCTCGAGCTGGGCCTCCATCTCGATGTGGTGATCGAAATAATCCTCGATCGCGCCCTTGCCGCGGCCGGTGACGAAGCAGAAATGTTCGATCCCGGCGGCCCGCGCCTCGGCCACCACGTGGGCCAGAATCGGCCGGTCGAAGACGTTCAGCATCTCCTTCGGCGTGGTCTTGGCGCCGGGCAGGACGCGGGTGCCGAGCCCCGCCACGGGCAGGACCGCTTTACGAACTGGCTTCATGACGCAGCCCCTAGACGAGCCTTTCGGCCGAATCCAGCGCAGCTATCGGCGCCGGCGAGATTGACTTCTGGCCCCGTCTGAGGACATTGCGGCGTCGTAAGCTTCACGACAGTTCACTTTTTCGCGTTCGCAACGGGAGACATCCAACATGACGCGTGTGCGCACCCTGGTTTTCGCTTCGCTCGCCGTCATGGCGGCCGCGAGCGTCACCGCCTGCAAGCCGGCTGACACGACCGACAACTCGACCACCAACGCTTCGGCGACGACGGTGTCGAACTCCACCGACATGTCGAATGGCGCGATGACCAGCAACACCACGGTCACCAATTCGACGACGACCAACACGACCATGCCGAGCAACGCCGCTCACTAAGGTCGCGAGACTATCCTGGGAGGGCCGCCGCAAGCCGGCGGCCCTTACCCGGACCCCTATTCCACCGTCACCGATTTCGCCAGATTGCGCGGCTGATCCACATCCGTGCCCTTTTGCACGGCCACATGGTAGGCCAGCAGCTGGATCGGGACGGCGTAGACCAGCGGGGCGATCAGCGGGTCGCAGGTCGGACCCACCACCACCTTGGCTTTTGGCGGCGCGTGCTTCGCGCCTTCCGCGTCGGTGATCAGCACCACGGGGCCTTCGCGCGCGATCACCTCCATCATGTTGGAGACCGTCTTCTCGAAGAACGGGTCGGTGGGCGCGATCACCATCACCGGCGTCGCCTCGTCCACAAGCGCGATCGGCCCGTGCTTGAGTTCGCCCGCCGCATAGCCTTCGGCATGGATGTAGCTGACTTCCTTCAGCTTCAGCGCGCCTTCCAAGGCCAGGGCGTACATCGGGCCGCGGCCCAGGTAGAGCACGTCGCGCGCCTTCGAGGCCTGCACCGCCACCTCGCGAATCGCTTCCTCCATGTGGATTGCGTCGGCTAGCAGCCGCGGCGCCTCCAGCAGCACCGAGACCAGGCGGCTCTCCTCGTCGGCGTCGATCACGCCGCGCGCAACGCCGGCCGCGACGCCCATCGAGATCAAAGCGCAAACCTGGGCCGCGAAGGCCTTGGTCGAGAGCACGCAGATTTCCGGTCCGGCGTTGGTGGGCAAGAGCAGGTCGGCTTCGCGGGCCATCGTCGAGGTGTGCACGTTGACGATGGCGGCGGTGGCCAGGCCATGGTCCTTGCAATAGCGCAGCGCCGCGAGGGTGTCGGCCGTCTCGCCGGACTGGGAGATGGCGATCGCCAGCGTGCCCGGCGTCAGCGCCGGCTGGCGGTAGCGGAATTCCGAGGCCACCTCGACATCCACCGGCAGGCCGGACAGCCGCTCGATCAGGTACTTGCCGATCAGCCCGGCGTAGGAGGCAGTACCGCAGCCGACGATCTGCAGGCGGCTGATCTTGTCGAAGTCGAGCCCGGCGGGCGGCGCCGTGCGCAGGGCCACCGGGTCCAGGTAGGCGGCGAGGGTATGCTGCACGGCGTCCGGCTGGTCATGGATCTCCTTTTCCATGAAGTGCCGGTAGTTGCCTTTCTCCATCAGCGCCGCCGACGCCGCCACGATGTGCTTGGCGCGCGTCACCGCCTTGCCGGCGGCGTTGAAGATGCGGGCGCCCGTGCGGTTGATGGCGACATAGTCGCCGTCGTCGAGGTAGCTGATCTCGTTGGTGAACGGCCCCACGGCCAGCGCGTCGGAGCCGATGAACATCTCGCCCTTGCCGTAGCCCACCACCAGCGGCGGCCCGTTGCGCGCGCCCATCACCAGCTGCGATTCGCCGTCGATCATCACGCACAGCGCATAGGCGCCGGTCAGCCGGTCCAGGGTGGACTTGAAGGCTGTCAGCGGATCGGCGCCGGCGGCGATGTAGTGGTCGATCAGCTGGGCCACGACTTCGGTGTCGGTCTCGCTTTCGAAATGCCGGCCCTCGGCGATCATCTCGGCCTTCAGCTCAGCGAAGTTCTCAATGATGCCGTTGTGCACCACGGTGACGCAGCCGGCCTTCTGCGGGTGGGCGTTGCGCTCGTTGGGGCCGCCGTGGGTGGCCCAGCGGGTGTGGCCGACACCGACGGTGGCGTCCAGCGGATCGGCCGCCAGCACGGCCTCCAGGTTGCGCAGTTTGCCGGGGGCGCGGCGGCGCTCCACGTGGTGGCCGACCACGCCGGCGACGCCCGCCGAATCGTAGCCCCGATACTCCAGCCGCTTCAGGCTCTCGATGAGCCGATCTGTGACAGGCTCGGCGCCCACGATCCCGATGATGCCGCACATTGAGGATCGGTCCTTTGTGGTTCTTGCGCCGGAAGGCTAGACTGCTTCGTCCGTATTCCGGCGAGGCCCTTTAGCATTCGCTAGCGAGCGGCTTGATAAATCTCGGTTTCCTCACGTTTCGGGTAGGCTGATGAAGAAGCGCGGCTATTTCGGCACCGATGGCATCCGCGGCCAGGCCAACGTCCATCCGATGACGGCGGAAGTGGCGCTGCGGGTGGGGCTGGCCGCCGGCAAGCTGTTCACCAGCGTCGCCGACCGCCGCCACCTGGTGGTGATCGGCAAGGACACGCGCCTTTCCGGCTACATGATCGAGCCCGCGCTGGTGGCCGGCTTCACCTCGGTGGGCATGGACGTGCGCACCTTCGGCCCGTTGCCGACGCCGGCCGTGGCGATGATGACCCGCTCGATGCGCGCCGACATCGGCGTGATGATCAGCGCCTCGCACAACAACTTCGCCGACAATGGCATCAAGCTCTTCGGCCCCGATGGCTACAAGCTCTCCGACGAGCGCGAGGCCGAGATCGAGGCGCTGATGGATGAGGGTCTGCAGGAGGGCCTGGCCGGGCCGAAGACCCTGGGCCGCGTCGTGCGCATCGACGAAGCGCCGGCCCGCTACGTCGAGATCGTGAAGGCCACCTTCCCGAAGAACCTGTCGCTCAGCGGCCTGCGCATCGCCATCGATTGCGCTCATGGCGCGGCCTACAAGGTGGCGCCAACGGCGCTCTACGAGCTGGGCGCCGAGGTGGTTTCGGTTGGGGTGACGCCAGACGGCTTCAACATCAACGAGGAGTGCGGCTCGACCTATCCGCAGTCGATCGCCGCCGCCACGCGCCAGTACCGTGCCGACATCGGCATTTCGCTGGACGGCGACGCCGACCGCCTGGTCATCTGCGACGAGAAGGGCCAGATCGTCGACGGCGACCAGATCATGGCCATCATCGGCGCCTCCTGGGCCGGCCGCGATCTGCTGCGCGGCGGCGGCGTGGTGGCGACGGTGATGTCGAACCTGGGCCTCGAGCGCTTCCTCGGCGGGCGCGGCATCGCCCTGCACCGCACGCCGGTCGGTGACCGCTCGGTGATGGTGAAGATGCGCGAGACCGGCATCAATGTGGGCGGCGAACAGTCGGGCCACATCATCTTGTCGGACTTTTCCACCACCGGCGATGGCCTCATCGCCGCGCTGCAGGTGCTGGCCGAACTGGTGCGCGGCGGCCAGCGCATGAGCGCGCTCGCCCGGCAGTTCGAGCCGGTGCCGCAGAAGCTGGAAAACGTCCGCTTCGCCGGCGGCAAGCCGCTCGAGAATGCCCGGGTGAAGAGCGCCATCGCCGACGCCGAGCAGCGGCTGAACGGATCGGGCAGGGTGCTGGTGCGCGCGTCAGGCACCGAGCCGCTGATCCGCATCATGGCCGAAGGCGACGACGAGAAGCTGGTCGGTCAACTGGTCCGCGAGATCGCCGGCGCGGTCCGGGAAGCGGCGGCTTAGCGTTCCGCCATCAGCCGGCCCTGCACAGCCCGAAGGATCGCGTCGGAGCGCTTCGGATCGGTGACGACGCGGGAAATGGCCAGGGCGCCGACCATGGCGCAGACTGCCTCGATCGCCGCCGCCTCGTCCTCGCCGCCGAGGCGATCGCTCATGCTGGCGATGAAGCCCTCTATGTGGCGCTCCATCACGGCGCGCGACTCGGCGTCGGCGCGGCCGACATCGGAAACCAGGGCGGCGATGGCGCAGCCCGTCTCGGGTGCGTCGCGGTGGGCGCGGCTCAGATAGCTGCGGACAGAAGTGGCGAACGAGGGTCGCGCCGCCCCCGGGGCTGCCGCTCGGGCGCGGCCTTCGCCATCCAGCAGGGCGCGCTCCAGCGCCTGGCCCAGCAGGTCATAGCGTGAGGCGAAGTGGCCGTAGAAGCCGCCATGGGTCAGGCCGACCGTCTTCATCAGCGCGGCGACGCTGACCGACTCCAGGCCTCCGGCGCGGATCTGAGCGGCCGCCGCCTCCAAGATGCGATCGCGATTCTGAGTCTTTTCGGCTTGCGAATGGCCCACGTCGCTCGAATCCTCCGGCCCGATGCTTGACGATGAGGATGATGCCCGTCATCGTGATGGATGACGACCATAATCCAGAATGAAGGCGTCTCCCTAGCAGATTCGCCGCTCGCGGAGGAGCAACCATGTCCGAAGCTCAAATCCAGGCCAAGCCCGAGGGCCGGGTGCGCCAGGAGCGGCACGGCCGCATCCTCAAAATCGTCATCGACAATCCGGCCAAGAAGAACGCCTTCGTGCCAGAGATGATGGCCCAGCTCTCCGAGGCGCTGACGCTGCTCGACCGCGATCCCGAGCTCTGGTGCGGTGTGCTCTGCGCCGAGGGCGACAACTTCACCGCCGGCCTCGATATGCCGAAGTTCTTCGGCCCCGGCGCGCGTCCGGCCGTGCAAGCCCCGGATGCCGTCGATCCATTCGGCCTGCGCAATCAGTGCCGCAAGCCGATCGTCACCGCCGTGAACGGTATCTGCTTCACCATCGGCATTGAGATGATGCTGGCCGGCGACATTGTGGTGGCCGCTGACGACTGCCGCTTCAGCCAGATGGAGGCCAAGCGCGGCATCGCCCCGCTGGGCGGCGCGCACTTCCGCTTCCTGTCGCGCACCGGCTGGGGCAACGCCATGTACCACCTGATGCTCTGCGACGAGTTCGGCGCAGCGGAGGCCTACCGGATCGGCCTGGTGCAGGAGGTGGTCCCGGCCGGCCAGCACGTCGAACGCGCCATGGAGATCGCCCGCATCATCAACAGCAACGCGCCGCTCGGCATCCAGGTCACCAAGCAAGCCGGGCGAAAGTTCATCGACGCGGGCGAGCAGGCCGCCATCGCGGCGGGCGCGCAGATCCGCGAGCGGGTGATGAACACCGAAGACGCCGCCGAGGGCATCCGCTCGTTCGTCGAGCGGCGCGCGGCCAACTTCCAGGGCCGCTAGGCGACCAGCGACTCGAACATCGCCGTCGTGCGCGCGATGAAGATCGCGCGCTCGCGGCCAGTCAAAGGCTCGGCGCGGATCAGCCGTTCGACCAGGAAGCCGATGAAGGTCGCGGCCAGCACCCGGGTCCGGGCCGGGGCGTCTTCGCCGCCGAGCCAGTCGCGGATCGGGGCCAGGAAGCGCTCCTGGATGGCGACGTTGAGCAGCGGCGCGGTGGTGGGCGACGTGGCGGCGCGCAGCAGGAACTGGAAGCGGTGGGCGCGGGCGTCGTCGGCCGGGGCGCCGGCCATCATCACCGCGATCTCGTGGGCGAAGGTGGCGCGGTCCCACTCCTGTACGAAGTCGGGCCGGAACGATGCCCTCAGCGCCTCGGTGAACAGCGCCTCCTTGCCGCCGAAATAGCGCTTGATCAGGGCGACGTCGGCGCCGGCTTCGGCGGCGATGTCGCGCAGCACCGCGCGGTCGTAGCCCAGCCGCCCGAACTGCGCCTTGGCGGCTGCCAGGATCGCCGCGCGGGTCGCCTCGGCGTCCCGCTTGCGCGGCGCGGCGCGCTCTGGCGCGAGAGGGGCGATGTCGCTCATGCCGCCGTTGTAGACCCTGGCGGCGTCGATGAGAAGTCAATGCACGTTGACTTCCCGGCGCCCTAGAACATCCCGTCGGCCAGACCGCGCTTCTTCTTGCGTGGCCGCTCGCGCAGCACGCCGGGGTAGCCTTTCAGCGGGGCGAGGGCTTCGCCGAGGTAGGTCCAGTCGGCCTGCTCGCCGGCGTACATGTGGTAGCGCGGCTCGCGGCCGGTGCGGCCCTCGAAGAGGGCGCGGGGGATGTTGACCATCTTCGGCGAGCGCGGCCGCTCGTACAGCACCGGCGTGCCGCAGCGGGCGCAGAAGCTGCGGATCGTGCCGCGCTCCGGGTCCTCGTAGCGGGCAAGCTGCGCCTCGCCCTGCAAGATCTGGAACCGGCTCTTCCAGCTGCCGACATAGGTGGCGTAGGCGCAGCCCTGGGCGTGGCGGCTGGCGGCCGAGTGGTCATGCCAGGCCCATACCGCCGGCACGACGATTTCCACCCGCACCGCGCCGCAGACGCAAGCGCCCTCGGCGGTGAGGCGTTCGCGCTTGGCGGTCTCGGGGATCAGGTCGGGCATGTCAGCAGCTTAGCGCGGCCGAGCCAAAGCCGTGACAGCTAGTCCGCGTCGTCGATCGCGCGTTCGTTGCGGCCGCCGGGGCCGAAGCTGGCGATTTCCTTTTGCAGGGTGGTGCGCAGCGAGGGGCCCTGGCCCTTGATGGTCATGTCGTGGATGCGCCAGGCGCCGTTCACCTTGACCAGGTCGAAGCTGTCTTCCTGCTTCGGCGAGTTGGGCTCGCCGGTGTCCGAATAGTCGGCGATCGCCGTTGCCGAATTGGGCGTCGCGGACTGCACGGTGACCGTCGCCACGATCCGGGTGAAGTCCTGGCAGTTGCACAGCCAGTCGCCGTCGATGGCGCCCACCTCGCCGTGATTGCCCCTAGCGTCGGCCTTCAGGAGGGCGATGGTGTCGGCGTCGAACACCTCGGCCACGTTGGCGTCGAACATCTGGAAGGTGTTGTTCTTGCTGGTCAGGTAGTGCGCGTAGAGCCCGTCGAGGAAGGCCTTGGCGTCCGCGGCGTCCGACCCGCCAGCCGCCGAGAGGGTGGCGTTCGAGGCCGTGTTCACCGCTGCGGCGGTGGCCACGTTAGCGGCGGCGGCGTTGGACGCCGTATTGGTGGCGGGCGGCTTGCAGCCGGCGATCAGGGCCGCGAGCGCCAGGGCGCCGAAAGCGAAGGTCTTGGATGAACGCATGAATTCCTTCTCCGGGCCGACCGCCGAGCGACGCAGGAAGATTACAGACTGGACAGGTTTCCTTATCCCGCCTTAACCTCACCCTCTGTGCGTCGCTCGACCGGCGCACGGTGAAGATAACAAGAAGCCTTCAGGGAGGCGACATGGCGCACGAACCCATCTGGGCTCGTCAAGCTTTGCCCAAGGCCCGATCCCGGGCCGCGGGCTCCATCTCGTGCATGGTGTTCCTGGCTGCGATGGCCGCCGCGTTCTGGTGCGGCGCCGTCTGGGCCTCGCAAGCCTGGTTCGTCCTGCCCGGAAATTAGGGCCGGCCGACGCTGATGTAGGTGAAGCCGCGGGGGCGCAGTTCCTCGGGCTTGTAGATGTTGCGCAGGTCGACCATCAGCGGGCGGCGCATCACCTCCTTGACGCGGCCGAGGTCGAGGGCGCGGAACTCGTCCCACTCAGTGATGATCACGGCGCAGTCGGCGCCTTCCAGCGCCTCATAGGGCCCGTTCTTGAAATCGACGTCGCGCAGCAGCTGGCGGGCCTCGTGGCCCTCCGGATCGTAAGCCTGCACCTTACAGCCCATGGCCTGCAGCGCCGGCACGATCTGCAGCGAAGGCGCATCGCGCATGTCGTCGGTGTTGGGTTTGAAGGTGAGGCCCAGCACCCCGATGGTCTTGCCGGCGAGGTCGCCGGCCAAGTCGCCGGCAAGCGCGGCGGCCACCTTGCCGGCCATGGCCTGCTTGCGCGCGTCGTTGGCCTTGGCGGTGGCTTCGACCAGGCTCAGTGGCGCGCCGGCGTCCTGGGCGGTGCGCACCAGCGCCAGCGTGTCCTTCGGAAAGCACGAGCCGCCGTAGCCGGGGCCGGCGTGCAGGAACTTCGAGCCGATGCGCTTGTCGAGGCCGATGCCGCGCGACACCTGCTGCACGTCGGCGTCCACCGCCTCGCAGAGGTCGGCGACCTCGTTGATGAACGTAATCTTCATGGCCAGGAAGGCGTTGGCCGCGTACTTGATCAGCTCCGACGAGCGGCGGCTGGTGTAGAGCACCGGCGTCTCGTTGAGATTGAGCGGGCGGTAAAGCTCGGCCATCACCGCGCGGGCCCGCTCGTCCTCGAGCCCCACCACCACCCGGTCCGGCCGCTTGAAGTCCTCGATCGCCGCGCCTTCGCGCAGGAACTCCGGGTTGGAGACGACGGCGAACTGCGCGTCGGGCCGAGCCTTGCGGAAGATCGCCTCGATCTCGTCGCCGGTGCCGACCGGCACGGTGGACTTGGTGACGATCACCGTGAACCCGTCGATCAGCGGCGCGATCTCCTGCGCCGCCGCGTAGACGAACGACAGGTCCGCATAGCCGTCGCCGCGCCGCGAGGGGGTGCCGACCGCGATGAACACGGCATCCGCGCTGCGGATCGCCGCCGAGCCGTCCACGGCGAAGGAGAGGCGGCCGGCTTCCACGTTGCGCGCCACCAGCACGTCGAGGCCGGGTTCGTAGATGGGCATCTTGTTTTCGTGCAGGCGGGCGATCTTGCCCTCGTCCTTGTCGATGCAGGTCACCTCGTGGCCGAAGTCGGCGAAGCAGGCGCCGGACACCAGCCCCACGTAACCCGTCCCGATCATCGCCACGCGCATGCGCTTCAGTCCCTTGTCCAATTGAGCGAGGGCGGCGCAGCGGCGCCGGCCCGGAGCGCGGCGTCGGCCGCGCTAGATTTCCTGATTGTAGGCGCCGACTTCCTTGTGACAGGCGAGGCGCAGCTTCACCTCGTCGCGGAAGAGGGCGCGCATGTCGGCTTCCGAGCGCATGCTCTCGACCACCACCACCATCTCCGGCTTGTTCGACGAGGCCCGCACCAGCACCCAGGAGCCGTCTTCCAGCGTCACGCGGGCGCCGTTGACGGTGTTCACGTCGACGATCTTCCGCCCAAGGATGGACGCGTGCTCGGCGCCCATCGCCTGGTACTCGCGCACCAGCCGGGCGACCACCTCGTACTTGATCTCGTCGGCGCAGTGCGGCGACATGGTCAGCGAGGTGTAGGCGACCGGCAGCGCCTTCTTCAGCTTGCTGAGCTTCTGGCCGGGGTGCCGGTCGAGCATGGCCAGGATCGCCGCCGCGGCGATGATGCCGTCGTCATAGCCGCGCCCGAGCGGAGCGTTGAAGAAGAGGTGGCCGGACTTCTCGAAGCCCGCCAGGGCGCCGATCTCGGCGGTCTTGCGCTTGATGTAGCTGTGGCCGGTCTTCCAGTAGACGGTGGTCGCCTTGGCTTCCTTCAGCACCGGGTCCGTGGCGAAGAGGCCGGTGGATTTCACGTCGACCACGAACTTCGAGCCGGGGTGGTCGGGCGCCAGGTCGCGCGCCAGGAGCAGGCCGATCTTGTCGGCGAAGATCTCCTCGCCGCTGTCGTCCACCACGCCGCAGCGGTCGCCGTCGCCGTCGAAGCCGAGCGCCAGGTCGGCCCCGTGGCTCGCGATCGCGCTGGCCATCGCCTTCAGCATGGCGTGGTCTTCGGGGTTGGGATTGTAGTTGGGGAAGTTCCAGTCGAGTTCGCAGTCGACCTCGACCACGTCGGCGCCCATGCGCCGCAGCGCTTCGGGGGCGAAGGCGCCCGCCGTGCCGTTGCCGCAGGCGCAGACCACGCGGATCGGGCGGCTGAGTTTGCAGTAGCCGGCGGCGTCGGCGATGTAGCGCTCGGCCAGGCCCTCGATCTGGGTGATGGTCCCGCCGGCGCCCTCGCGCCAGTCGCCGGTCAGCACGATCTCCTTCAGCCGACCGATCTCCTCCGGCCCGAAGGTCAGCGGCGGCTCGCAGCCCATCTTCACCCCGGTCCAGCCGTTCTCGTTGTGGCTGGCGGTGACCATGGCGACGCAGGGCGCTTCCAGGTCGAACTGGGCGAAATAGGCCATCGGCGTGGTGCACATGCCGATGTCGAGCACCTCGCACCCGGCCCCGACCAGGCCCAGCATCAGCGCCTGCTTGATCGACAGCGAGTAGGAGCGGAAGTCGTGGCCGACCACCACGCGCCGCTCGCCGCGCTCGGCGAAATAGGTCCCGAGGCCGAGGCCGAGCGCGCGCACGCCCATCAGGTTGATGTCGGGCCCGAACAGCCATCGCGCGTCGTATTCGCGAAAGCCCGTCGCCTTGACGAGGGGCGTGGTCTCATAGGCGGGTGTCATCGGCGCGAGATCGGCGCTGGGCTTGGGGAACACGGGGGTTGGCCTCAGGCTGAAGGATGGGCGGCGGAGTTGGACGCCGGCGCCGGTTCGCGGCCGCGCAGCGAGACAGGGTGTGCCGGCCTGGCCGGCGGCAGCGGCAGCTCGATGGCCGCCATGGGGTGGCCGAACGGCGACGGCGAGCGCGCGCCCTGGCCCTGCGGCCACACCATCGCCAATGCGACGAGGGCCGCGGCGACGAGGGCGATGGCGGGAAGAGCGAGGCTGTCGGGCATCTGTGCGCGGCCCTATAGCCCGCCCCCGCTGGCGCCGAAAGGGCGCCCGCGCGCCTTGCGCGTCGCTTGGGCAGGGTGCAAGCAGGCGCCCCGCCAATTTGAGCCCCTGAGCGCGCGCCATGCCGACCCTCGTTCTCCTGCGTCATGGCCTGAGCCAGTGGAACCTGGAGGACCGGTTCACCGGCTGGGTGGACGTCGATCTGGCGCCGCGCGGCGAGGCTGAGGCGCGGCGCGGCGGCGAACTGATCGCCGGCGCCGGGATCGAGTTCGACCGCGCTTTCACCTCGGTGCTGACCCGCGCGATCCGCACCGCCGACCTGGCGCTGGCCGCCGCCGGCCAGCTGTGGATCCCGATGGAGAAGGACTGGCGGCTCAACGAGCGCCACTACGGCGGCCTCACCGGCCTCAACAAGAAGGAGACCGCGCGGGAACATGGGGCCGAGCAGGTGATGACCTGGCGGCGGTCCTACGACATCCCGCCGCCGCCGCTGGCCCCGGGCGGGCCTTACGACCTGTCGCGCGATCGCCGCTACGCCGGCGTCGATGTACCCGCGACCGAGACGCTGAAGTCCACGCTGGAGCGGGTGCGGCCCTATTGGGACGGGCGAATCGCCCCCAGCCTGGCGGCGGGCGACCGGTTGCTGGTGGCCGCGCACGGCAACTCGCTGCGCGCCATCGTCAAGCTGCTGTTCAATGTCGCCGACCAGGCGATCCCGGGCGTCGAGATCCCGACCGGCAACCCGCTGCTGATCGAGCTGGACGCCGCGCTGCGGCCCACCGCCTCGCGCTATCTCGATCCCGAGCGCGCCGAGCCTTTGCCGGAAGCGGCCTGACGCCGCGTCCTGCGGCTCCCCGACGCAGGCCGGGCCCTGTCGCAGGCGCCAACCCGTGAAGGGGTCATTAAGCCAAGTCCCGTAAGCTTAATGGGAATTTGACCCAGTAAGCGACGACGGAGGCTATGGGGGAATCGGCCCAACAAGTGATGCAGCATCGGCGCCTGACGCAGGCGGAGGTGGATGCGATCTGCATGCGCCACGACCGGCTGTGGTCGTCGCGCATGGGCGGCGCGCGCGCCGTCTTCACCTGGAAAGACCTCTCTGGCCTCAACCTCGCCGGGCGCAATCTCTGCGACGCCGACTTCACCGGCGCCATCCTCGCCGACTGCAACATGGCTGGCGCCCGGCTCGACAACGCCAACCTGTTCGGCGCCGACATCCAGAACGCCAACCTGCGCGACGCCTCGATGCGGCGCGCCGACCTGCGCGGCTCGTGCTTGCGCGGCGCCGACCTGACGGGCGCTGACCTCTTCGAGGCCGACCTGCGCGAAGGCACCATCGCCGCGGCTGACCGCGAGCGCGGCCTGCGCATCCTGGAGCCGGCCGAGCGCGCCGCCAATGCCCAGGGGGCGATCCTCGCCGGCGCCAATCTCGAACGCTCCCGCCTCTCGGGCGTCGTCGCCCTGAAGGCCGACTTCTCCGACGCCATCCTGAAGGACGCCAAGCTGGTCCGCGCCAACCTGAAGCAGGCCAACTTCTCCGGCGCCAACTTCGCCGGCGCCGACCTCTCGGGCGCCGACCTGACCGGCGCCGACCTGCACGACGCCATCCTGGTGGGCGCCAAGACCTATTCGTGGAACGTCCAGAACGCCAACCTGACCGGCATCCTCACCGACGAACCGGCCGGCAAGGCCATCTCCGAGATCCCTTTCGACGACATGCTGCGCGCCCACGCCCTGTGGTGCGAGACCGGCGGCCGCTCGGGCAAGCCGTCGGCGTTCGACGGCGCGGACCTCAGGGCCCTGAAGTCGATCCGCGGCCTCAACCTGACGGCCCTGTCGGCCAAGGGCGCGGTCTTCTACGGCCTCGACATGTCCGGCATCCAGCTGCAGGGCGCGCACCTCGAGGGCTGCGACCTGCGCACCTGCAACCTGCGCCACGCCGACCTGCGCGGCGCCCGCCTCACCGGGGCCAAGCTCAACGGCGCCGACCTGCGCGATTCGCAGCTCGGCCCGCTCTTGATCGCGCCCGAGCGCTCACTCTCGTGCAACATGACCCGCGCCATCCTGAAGAGCACCGACCTCGCCCGCGCCGACCTGCGCCAGGCCATCCTGGTCGGCGCCGATCTCAGCCGCGCCAATTTCAGCGGCGCCCTGCTCAAGGGCATCGACGTGACGGACGCCATCCGCGTCGGCGTGCGCGGGCTGGACGTGCTCTAAGGCCATGTCCGGCCAGCCCCCTGCCGGCGGCTTGCGCCGCCGCCTCTCGCAGGCCGAGCTGGACATGATCATGGACGCCCACGAGCGCTTCGTCTCGGGGCGGCCGGGCGGCAAGCGGGCTTCACTGCGCTTCGTGGACTTCTCGGGCCTGGATTTCGGCCGCCGCAATCTCAGTGACGCCGACCTCTCGGCCTCGACCTTCGACGGCTGCCGCATGGCCGGCGTGCGGCTCGACCGGGCCAACCTTTTCGGCTCCGACCTGCGCCAGGCCGACCTGCGCGGCGCCTTCCTGGTCCGCGCCGACCTGCGCGGCGCCTGCCTGCGCGGCGCCAACCTGACCAATGCCGACCTCACCGACGCGGACTTCCGCGAAGGCCACGTCGCGGTGCCCGATCGCAAGCAGGGCCTGGCCTCGGTGCAGCACGAGCTGCGCGTCGGCGTCATCGACAGCGCCATCCTCAAGGGTGCGACCCTCAATGGCTCGCGGCTCGACGGCGCCTCGGCCTTCGCCGCCGACTTCACCGACTGCTCGCTGCGCGGCGCCAAGCTCGGCGGCGCCAATCTCAAGGACGCGAACCTGGGCGGCGCCATGCTGGAGGGTGCGGAGGTGGCGGGCGCCAACCTCGAGAACGCCAACTTCGAAGGCGCGGTGCTGACCGGCGTCGACGTCAGCCGCGCCCGCACACTCGGCGCCCGTTTCGCCAACGCCCTCACCGGGCCCACCGAGGCGGCCAAGGCCCGCGCGCCGCAACTGCTTGCCGCTATCGACGCGCACGAAGCCTGGCGCAAGACCGGCGGCGCCGAGGGGGCGCCGATCAAGTTGGAGGGCCAGGACCTGCGTCCGCTGGTGGCGCGCCTGCGCGGCGCCAAGCTCACCGCGGCCGACCTGCGCGCCTGCTGCCTGGTCGGGCTCGACCTCACCGGCGCCGAGCTGCAGGGCGCCAACCTCGAAGGCGCGGACCTGCGCGGCGCGTCGCTGAAGGGCGCGGACCTGCGCGGCGTCCGGCTCGTCGGCGCCAACCTCACCAAGGCCGACCTGCGCTCGGCCCAGATTTGTGGCCTGCCGCTGGGCGCCGGCCGCGTCGCCCCGGCCAATCTGACCGCCGCCCGTCTCTGCTACGCACAGGCCCAGGCCGCCGACCTCACCGCCGCCGTGCTCGATGGCGCCGACCTGCGCGGCGCGGATTTCACGGGGGCGATAAACGCCCCTCCCACTTGAGGGGAGGGGAGGGGTTGGGGGTGGGGGGAGCTCTCCGCAGAGGGCGCTGATCGCCCGTCAGCCATAGCGGCGCAAGACCGGCCGCAGACCCCCACCCCCGACCCCTCCCCTCAGGGGGAGGGGAGCAGAAAAAAGGCGGCGCCTCTCGACGCCGCCCCTCTCTCATTCGTCAGTCTACTGCCTGAAGTCAGGCGGCCTTCTGATCGTCGATCAGCGTGGTCGTGCCGACGCCGATTTCGATGCGGCGGGGCTTCATGGCTTCCGGCAGTTCGCGCTTCAGGTCGATGGCGAGCACGCCGTCGGCGAGCTTGGCTTCGGTGACCAGCACGTATTCAGCCAGCTGGAAGCGGCGCTCGAAGTTGCGCTCGGCGAGGCCGCGGTGGACGAAGCGGCGCTCGGCGTCGTTGGCGGCCTTGCGGCCCTGCACGATGAGCACCGATTCCTTCACCTCGACCCCGAGCTCGTCGGGCTTGAAGCCGGCGACGGCCAGCTCGACGCGGTAGGCGTTATCGCCGGTGCGCTCGATATTGTAGGGCGGATAGCCGGTGGCGGATTCTGACGCGGCCGAATCCAGCAGGTCGGCCAGGCGGTCGAAACCGACCACGGAGCGATAAAGCGGGGAGAAGTCGATAGTACGCATAAGCATCCTCCTTCAGGAGCAAGGTTGCACGATGTGTACGGATCGTCCGCGAGCCCGAAGGCCTCGCGCGTGACCCGGAAGGCCCGGACATCCAGCGCCTTCGGGTGATGAGGTAGGGTCGGGTTGCGGGGGTTCAAGGGCCGGGAAGTGTCGCAGCCGCGGCGCTTCTAAGCCCGCAGATCGGGGTCCAGCGTCTGGCCGGCGTCCAGTTGCACGCCGAAGGTGTTCAGGATCATCGAGACCTGGGTGTACTGGCCGGTGGTGAAGACCACGTCCATGCGCTGCTTGTCGTCGAAGTGCCTGCCGAGTTCGGCCCAGGTGGCGTCGCTGATGAAGTGGCCCGCAACCAGCTCGTCCGTCGCGCGGATCAGCGCCGCGTCGGGCGCTGACCAGCCCGCGTTCGCGCCTGCCTTGATGTTCGCGGTCTCGGCCTCGCTCAGCCCCGCCTCGAGCCCGATGCGCGTGTGCTGAGTGAACTCGTAGCCGGACTTGCAGAGGAAACCGGTGCGCAGGATCACGATCTCGCGCTCCCGCGCCGGCAGGCTGTTGCGCCGCGACAGCACATAGCCGCCCCAGGCGTTGAACCGTTCCAGCGCCTTGGGGGCCCGGGCCAGGGTGCGGAAGATGTTGAGCGGCCTGGCGCCCATCGGCTTCAGGGCCTCGCGCTGGTCTTCGGTCAGCTCGTCGTCCTGCAGCGGCGCGACGCGGGGGGCGGAGAGGCGCATGGGGGTCTTCCTCCTGATCTGTTTCTTGCCGCGGACCGTAGGGAGCCGCGGGTCGCCCGTCGAGGCCGGCGCCGACTGAACAGCGTTTACATTTTGCCCCGGCGCGGCCAAATAACCCGCCCGCCAAGGCGGAATCGAAGCAACGGAAAAGGGATTGGGCGATGTCGCAGCTCGAAGAGCTCACCGAGCGAATGAAGACGGCGGTGGGCGCCGACTCCGGCCTCGGCAAGACGCTGAAGTTCAACCTCAAGGGCGACGGCTTCGTCTACATCGACGGCGGCACGGTCACCAACGACGACAAGCCGGCCGACCTGACCCTGACCATCAAGATGGACGACCTGATCGCGCTCGGCGAAGGCAAGCTCGACCCGATGACCGCGGTGATGACCGGCGCGCTCGGCCTTTCCGACATGGGCGTGGCCATGGGGCTGCAGGGCAAGATGCAGGCGCTGTTCTCCAAGATGCAGGCGTAACCACGGCGTTGGGCGAGGCGGCCCCGCTTTTCGGCACGGATGCGGCGCCAGTTCCACCGGGCGCCGCCGCCGAGTGGTTCGCCGGCGCCGGCGGCCTGCAGCTGCGGGCCGCGCTCTTCCCCACCGCCGGCCCGTCGCGCGGCTCGGTGGTGCTGAGCGGCGGGCGCACCGAGCCGATCGAGAAGTATTTCGAGACCGCCGACGAGCTGAACAACCGCGGCTTCACCGTGCTCTGCCACGACTGGCGCGGGCAGGGGCTGTCGCAGCGTCTGCTGGCCGAGCGGCTGAAGGGCCACCAGGTCGGCTATGCCGACGTGCTGAACGATTACGCTGACTTGCTGGCCGCGTTCGAGACGCGGCTGCCCAAGCCCTGGATCGCCATCGGCCACTCGATGGGCGGCGCGTTGACCGCCCTGGCGCTGGTCACTGGCGAGCGGCGCTTCTCGGCCGCCGTCTTGACCGCGCCGATGTTCGGGATCTTCACCAAGCCGTTGCCGCCGCCGCTGGTGAAGCTGCTGGCGCGGGGCCTGAGCCGCGTCGGGCTGGGCGGTGGCATCGTGCCCGGCGGCAGCCTGAACGCGCCCGATCCGCCGTTCGAAGAGAACGTGCTGACCCACGATCCGAAGCGCTACGCCCGCGACGTCGGCCAGGTGACCCAGCATCCCGAGCTGGCGCTGGGGCCGCCGACATGGGGCTGGCTCGACTTCGCCTTCGCCGCCATCCGCGAGCTGCAGCGGGGCAAGGGCGCGCCGCAGGTCGAGATCCCGGTGGTGGTGATCGCCGCCGGCGACGACCGCCTGGTCGACAATCGCGACCTGCGGCTCGTCACCGACCGCTTCCCCAAGGGCGAATACGTGGAGATCGCCGGCGCACATCACGAGATACTGATGGAGACCGACGGGGTCCGCGCGGTCTTCTGGCGCGAGTTCGACGCGCTGGCGGAGGCGATGTTCTAAGGGGGCCCGGGGCCAACATGGGCCGCCTCCCACCTCGACGGAATTGAGGGTGGGTTCCTGCTTTCCCGAACCGACAGCAGCTTCAGCACGAGCCGCGGATTCTCCGCGAACGGTGGGGTTGAAACCATGGCTCCGCTTAATCCCTGCGATGGCGGATGCCAACGCGGCGCTCTCGCCAAGCGACGCAGCAGGTGTATGCCGGGACCTGTGAGAAGCTGACGCCATGGATGCTCCGGGGGAGATGATCGACATCGGCGGCCGGCGCCTGCACCTGCTGCGGCGCGGGGCGGGCGGGCCGACCGTGGTCCTCGAGGCCGGCGGCGGGGGCGGGTCCTCGACGCAGGACTGGCCGCTGCTCGGGCGGATCGGACGATTCACCCACGCGCTGTCGTACGACCGGGCGGGTCTCGGCTGGAGCGATCCGTCACCGGCGCCGAAGACGTTCGACGGCATGGCGGACGACCTCGACGCCCTGCTGGCCTCAGCCGGGGAGTCCCCGCCCTTCGTGCTGGTCGGCGGATCGTTCGGCGGCCTCGTGGCGCAGGCCTATTGCCGCCGGTATCCGGCAAAGGTCGCGGGCGCGGTCTTCCTCGATGCGCCTGACGCGGCGAAATACTTCCCGACCATGCGCCAGAGGCTCGCCTTCCATGAGGCGGACCTTCGGCGCGAAGCCGACCGGGCCGAGAGGGGAGAGGTGCTCGCCGAAGCCGAACCGGCGATCAGCGCGGCGCGGGGGCTCGACGACGTCACCAAGGCCGCGATGCGCCATGTGCTGGGATTGCGCAGCCACTACGAGGCGGCGCTGGACGAGCTGCAGGCGGCCGTCCGCGCGACGCCGGAGGAAATGGCGTCCGCGGAGCCAGGCTCGCTGGGCGAGCGCCCGCTGGTCGTGCTCAGCGCTGGCAAGTCGGCCCAGGACCCGGCGTGGCAGCAGGGCTGGCCCGAGGCGCAGGCGCGGCTGACCGCGCTCTCGCGGCGCGGCGTGCACCTGGTGGCGGAGCTCACCGGCCACTCGCTGGCGCTCGAGAATCCCAGGCTGGTCAGTGCGGCGGCCGAGGCCGTCGTGAGGGCAGCGCGCGGTGAGCCCTTCGATATCACGGAGGTTCGCCGCCTGGCCGCGGGCGGCTAGCGCCTACGTCGCGGCCGGCCGCAGCGCCGCGAGCGCCTCGTCGAGCAGCGCCCGGTCGCCGGCGATCGCCATCTGGCCGCCTGTTAGGCCCATCGGAGCGCCGCGCCAGTCGGTGACCAGGCCGCCGGCGCCCTGGATCACCGGAATGGCGGCCTCGACGTCCCAGACCTTCAGGCCCGCCTCTACCACCAGGTCCATCGTGCCCGCGGCGACCATGGCGTAGGCGTAGGCGTCGCAACCCAGGCGGGCGAGGCGCACGCCGGCGCGCAAGTTGCGCCAGGCCGCGACCTCGTCGCCGTGGAAGCAGGCTTCCGGATCGGTGGTGGCGATGATGGCCTCGGCCAGCGTCAGGCCGGTGCGCACCTTCAGCGGCCGCTCGCCGTGCGGGCTCACCAGTCGCGCCGCGCCGGGATGGCCGATGAAGACTTCGCCCAGGAATGGCTGGCCGATCGAGCCCAGCACGGGCTGGCCCTGGTAGCGCAGCCCGATCAGGGTGGTCCAGACCGGCAGGCCGGCGACGAAGGCGCGGGTGCCGTCGATGGGGTCCAGCACCCAGACGAACTCGGCGTCTGGCCGGTCCTGGCCCAGCTCCTCGCCGATGACGCCATGCTCAGGGTAGTGCAGCGAGATCAGGCGGCGGATCTCGGCCTCGGCGCCCTTGTCGGCGAGGGTCACCGGATCGTAGCCGCCTTCACTTGGCTTTTCTTGCATGCCGTGGGCGCCGCGGAAGAGCGGCAGGATCACGGCCCCGCTGGCGCGGTTCAGCTCGAGGAGGAAGCCGTCAAGCTCGGCCAGGCGCGCGTCGGAAAGCATGCGCGCTCATAGCCCGACCAGAGCCCCGGGCGAAGGGGCTCAGGCCGCGTCGGTGTCGCGGCGCAAGCTGTGCGAGACGTCGAGCAAGGCCCGGCGCGGCCGCTCACCCAGAGCGGGATGGTTGCGCACCACCTCGATGGTCTCGTCGCGGGCAGCCACGGCGCCCTCGGCCAGGCCCTCGAAGAAGTAGTTCATCTGCACGTCGAGCGCCCGGGCGATACGGAAGAGGCGCGCGGCCGAGACGCGATTGGCGCCGCACTCGTACTTCTGGATCTGCTGGAAGCGCACGCCGCAGGCGTTGGCCAGCTGCTCTTGGGTCAGGCCGAGCAGACGCCGGCGCCGGCGCATTCGCTTGCCGAGATGAAGGTCGATGTCGTCGCTCATGTGGCCCACCGCCAGGGTTAACAATTCGTGCCAGATCGGCACGTCTGGCCAGCGGCGGGGCAAGGCGCGTGCCGCCATTGCCGCGCGGGGCTGCGACTCTTAGGAAGCCGCCATGGCGAAGTCCGCGCGTCTTCAGCACTTCCAGTGGCGCGTCGAGGCGGCGGGCTACGACCTGATCGCCGCCATCATGCGCATCGCGCCCATCGACGGCGCCTCGGCCTTTGGCGGCTGGCTCTTCAAGCTGCTGGGGCCGCTGACCAGCACGCACCGCACCGTCCTGCGCAACCTGCGCCTGGCCTTCCCCGAGTGGGACGACGCCACGCGCCACGCGATGGCCCGTCGCCAATGGGAGAATGTCGGTCGGGTGCTGTTCGAGTTCTTCCTGGTAGATCGGATCATGGCCGATCCATCCCGCGTCGAGCTGATCGGCGGCGAGCGTCTGGAGGAGATCAAGGCCTCGGGCAAGCCGGCCGTCTTCCTCAGCGGTCACTTCGCCAATTTCGAGGTGATGGCAGGCGCCACGATCAGGGCCGGCGTCGAAGCGGTGCTGATGTATCGCGGCGTCGAGAACCGCTACATCGACGAGCGCATGCGGGAGGGTCGGCGGCGCTACGGCGTCAAGCTGTTCGCGCCCAAGGGCGTGGCGGGCGGGCGCGAGGTGATGTCGTGCCTCAGCCGCGGCATCAGCGTCGGGGTGCTCAGCGACCAGAAGTACTACGAGGGGCCGCTCATCCCGTTCTTCGGCCACGGCGCGCGCACCCAGCACGGTCCGGTGCGTTTCGCCATGCGCTTCGGCGCCCAACTGCAGCCGGCCTGGGTGGAGCGCACCCGCGGGGCTCGGTTCAGGGTCTTCTTCGCCGATCCGATTGCGCTGCCTGCGTCAGGCGGTACGGCGGCGGACGTGGAAGAGGGCGTGCGGGCGATCAACGCCTTCATCGAGAGCCACGCCCGCGCCCGGCCCTGGGAATACTGGTGGGTCCACCGCCGGTGGCCGGACGCGCTCTACGCGGAGCTGGCGCAGCAGGGGTATTGAGGCCGCGGGTTAGGGGTTCAGCTCCCGCCAGCGCTGCAGCGCCTGGGTCGGGCCGGCGTAGGCTTCCTGCAGGCGGGGGTTCCAGTAGCGCAGCGCTTCGAGCGGGATCTTCTTGCCGCTGACGGCGCAGATCACGTAGCGGCCGGGGCGCACGACCATGAGCTCGCCGTCGCCGTAGCGCACGAGGGCGATCTCGCCGGGCTTACCGAGGTCCTTGTCGAAGGCGTTCATGCGGTAAATCTAGCGCGCCGGCGGGGCAATTAGAAGAGATCGCCCTGGCCGGCCACATCCGGGCGGCTGCGCGCCGTGCGCCGGACCGGCGCGCCGTCGACCATCGCCCCGCGTTCGCCGTCCTTGAAGCGCAGGGTGATGACCTCGGCCGGCTTCAGCGCGCGGGCCGAGAGCGCCAGCGAGCCGTCGCCGCGCGCCACCAGCGCATAGCCGCGATCGAGCGGCAGCTCGGGATTGAGCACCTCGCGCTGGCGATCCAGCGAAGCCAGGCGCTCGGCTTCACGCTGCAGCCGTCGCGCTACGATCGGCGCGAGGCGCGCGCCCAGTTCCTCGACGCGCTGGGCGCTGCGCACCAGCGGCGCATCCAGCAGGCCCCGCTGCTGACGCTCCAGGGCCGCCAGGCGCTCGCTATCGCGCTGCAGCCGGCGCGCTACGACGGGGCCCAGACGCGCGTAGAGTTCGGCGACCCGCTGGCCCTTGCGGGCGATCGGCTGGTCGAGCAGGCCCCGCTTCAGCGCCGCGCCTGGCCCGGCCAGCGCCTGGGCGTGGGCGGCGACATTGCGCTGCAATCCGGCGCCCAGGCGTCCCGAGGCGATGTCCAGCCGCTGCGTCGCCAGCGCCAGCAGCTCCTGCGGCCGGGGCAGGCCGCGCTCGGCGGCGGCGAGGCGGATGCGGCGGTGTTCGAGCATGCGCCCGCCGCTGACCGTCAGCCGGCGCTCGTAGTCGGCGAGACTGGCGGCCAGCTCGGCCAGCACCGGCGTCGCGAACTCGGCCGCGGCGGTGGGGGTCGGCGCGCGGCGGTCGGAGACGAAGTCGATCAGCGTGGTGTCGGTCTCGTGGCCCACCGCCGAGATCAGCGGGATGGCGCTGGCCGCGGCGGCGCGCACCAGCGCCTCGTCGTTGAACGGCCAGAGGTCCTCCACCGAGCCGCCGCCGCGGGCCACGATTAGCACGTCCGGCCGTGGGATCGCCCCGCCCGGCGCCAGCCGGTTGAAGCCGGCGATGGCGGCGGCCACCTGCGCGGCGGCGTTGTCGCCCTGCATGATCGAGGGCCAGACGATCACCCGGCACGGCCAGCGCTCGCGGATGCGATGCAGGATGTCGCGAATCACCGCGCCTGTCGGGCTGGTGATCACCCCGACGACGGCCGGCATCGTCGGCAGGCGCCGCTTGCGCGAGGCCTCGAACAGCCCCTCGGCGGCGAGCTTGGCCTTCAGCCGCTCCAGCTGGGCGAGGAGCGCGCCGACGCCGGCCGGCTCCATCGTCTCGATGATGATCTGGTACTGCGAGCGGCCCGGGTAGGTGGTGATCTTGCCGGTGACGATCACTTCCATGCCGGTCTGGGGCTTGATCGCCAGCCGCGGCACGGTGGTCTTCCAGATCACCCCGGAGATCGAGGCGCGGTCGTCCTTGATATCGAGATAAACGTGACCGCCGGAGTGGAAGGTGACCTTGGAGAGCTCGCCGCGCAGCCGCACGAAGCCGAACCGGTCCTCGATCGTCCGCTTGAGCGCGAAGGCGAGTTCGGAGACGCTGTACGGCTGGACGTTCGAGTCCGACTCAATCGGCGCGGCAACATCGCTCATGGCGACAATCTAGGCCCGAAGGTCGCGGCGTGCGAGGCGGCGGTGGCCCGCCGCCCCGTTCCGGTCAGATGTAGCGCCGCAGCGAGCGAGTGAGCTCGGCCACCGTGGACTTCTTCTTGCCCGCCGGCGGCTGGTAGGCGAGGCGGGCGTGATCGACGCAGTAGGGCGTGCCATCGTCGCCGGCCCGGCGGCCGCAGAAGGTGAAGTCGGTGCTGGTCGGATCGCCGATCGGCCACTTGCACATGTGGGCGCCCAGCGTCAGCACCGTGGCCGTGCCCGGCAGCTCCACGAAGGGCGCGCTGCGAACGGCGGGCAGGTGGTGAGCGCGCGTCTCGACGGCCGGACGAGCCGGGCGCGGCGCGGGCGCCGAGATCGGCCGCGGCGGCCGGGGCGCCTTGAATGTCGTGCGACTGGGATGCGAGGGCGCGGCGCGGCCGGAGAGGCCGAGCCGGTGCACCTTGCCGATCACCGCGTTACGGGTCACCCCGCCCAGCTGCTTGGCAATCTGGCTGGCGGAAAGACCGTCCAGCCAGAGCTTCTTCAACGTTTCGACGCGTTCGTCCGTCCAGCCCATGACCCATCTCCCGCCGCCGCCCTGCGCCAGCCCGTCCCCACGGGCGAGACGCAAGATGTTGTATGCCCCAGCGCCCTTCAAGTCGCTGGCCTACTAGATATCGTAAACAAACGGTTACGGACCACAATAGGCGCCGCCCGATTCTGGACAAGATGTCCACAGAAACCATATCTAGATTCGGTCGCCGCGATCCGGGGCAGCCGGGCGGCGCGGAAGCGTGGCTTGCGCCTCGGGGCGAGCAGGGGCACATGAGGGGCGATATGCGAGACATGCCCATCGCCGACACCGTCCTGCCGCCCGAGCCGCGCGCCTATCGAGGCGTCAACTGGGACGGCCTTCGCGCTCTCTACATCCGCGAGGTGCGGCGCTTCTGGAAGGTGGGGCTGCAGACCCTGGCCGCGCCCATCGTCACGGCGCTGCTCTACATGATGGTGTTCGTGGTCGCGGTGGGGGGCGTCAGGCCCAACGTCGAGGGAGTGCCGTTCGGCGCCTTCATCGCGCCCGGACTGATCATGATGCAGATCCTGAACAACGCCTTTTCAAACTCTTCGTCGTCGCTTCTGCAGGCGAAGATGAACGGCCTGATCGGCGATTTCCTGACCCCGCCGCTGTCGCCGGGCGAACTGGTGGCGGGCTTCGCCATGGGCGCCATGACCCGCGGCATTCTTGTCGGCGCGGTGGCGGCGCTGGCCATCTTCCCCTTCGCCCACATGACCTTCGTCCAGCCCTGGGCGATCTTCTATTTCGGCTTCTGCGCCTCGCTGATCATGGGCCTCCTGGGCGCGATGGCGGCCATCTGGTCGGAGAAGTTCGACCACATCGCCGCGGTGACCAACTTCATCATCATGCCGATGACCTTCCTGTCGGGCACCTTCTACCTGGTCTCCAACCTGCCCGAGCCGTTCCGAACCATCTCGCAGTACAACCCGTTCTTCTACATGATCGCCGGCTTCCGCTACGGTTTCACCGGCCACATGGACGGCTCCCTGCCGATCGGCATCGCGGTGACGGCGGCCCTGGTGGTCCTGCTCTGGGCCGGTCTCTGGCGCATGTTCGCCACGGGCTACAAGCTGAAGACCTGACTCGGATGGCGACGGCGAAGAAGGGCATCCTCACGCCGGCTGGCGAATGGTGGAAGCACCTGCGCTGGACGAAGCGCTCGTTCTGGAAAGGCGAGCGACGGTCCGCGCGGGTTGAAGCGGTCAGGGAGGCAGTGGAGGATCGCTAGGTTTGCCGCGGCCGCGCGGGCTCGTGCAGCCCCACCCCAATTGACAATTTGCCCTCTTCCGACCAATACCCCGCGCTCTTTCATGTCCCCGTACATCCCGTGCGGGGATTTCTCGCTTTTGGAGGCTGTGATGGCCGAGGGAGCTTCGCCGACCGTTTCGAACGACCACATTCTGGGCGTGTACAACCGCGCCCAGCTGGCCTTCGAACGCGGGCGAGGCGCGCGCCTCTACACGGCCGAGGGCGAGGCCTACCTCGACTGCCTCGCCGGCATCGCCACCACCGGCCTCGGCCACGCCCACCCCAAGCTGGTGCAGGCGCTGAAGGACCAGGGCGAGAAGCTCTGGCACGTCTCCAACATCTTCCGCATCCCCGGCCAGGAGAAGCTGGCCGCGCGGCTGTGCGAGATCAGCGGCCTCGACATGGTGTTCTTCACCAACTCGGGCACGGAATCGATCGAGTGCGCGCTGAAGACGGCGCGCAAATACCAGTGGGCCAAGGGCCAGCCGGAGCGGATCGAGATCATCGGCTTCGAAGGCGCCTTCCACGGCCGCAGCTATGCGGCGGTCTACGCTGCCGGCAATCCGTCCTACCTCGAGGGTTTCGGCCCGCCGCTGCCCGGTTACCGCAGCCTGCCGTATGGCGACATGGCGGCGCTCGAAGAAGCCATTACCGACCAGACCTGCGCCGTCATCATCGAGCCGGTGCAAGGGGAGGGCGGGGCGCGCGCCCTGCCGGAAGCCGATCTCAACCGCCTGCGCCAGCTCTGCACCGACACCGGCACGCTGCTGATCTACGACGAAGTGCAGTGCGGCCTCGGGCGCACCGGCAAGATGTTCGCCTACGAGTGGGCGAGCGACGCGCGGCCCGACATCATGTGCCTGGCCAAGGCCCTGGGCGACGGCTTTCCGGTCGGCGCTTGCCTTGCCAGCGCCGAAGCGGGCCGCGGCATGACCGTCGGCTCGCACGGTTCGACCTACGGCGGCAATCCGCTCGCCATGGCCGTCGGCATGGCCGCGATCGAGGAGCTGACCGCGCCGGAGACCCTGGCCAACGTGCGCGACATCTCAGGCTACTTCTCCCAGCAGCTCTCGGGCCTCAGGGACCGCTACCCGGACGTCGTCGATGAGATCCGCGGCAAGGGCCTGCTGATCGGCATTCGCCTGCACACCCCGAACCGCGAGTTCATGGCGCTGGCCCGCGACCAGAAGCTGCTGATCGCCGGCGGCGGTGATAACTGCGTGCGCCTGCTGCCCTCGCTGCTGCTCACCCGCGAGGAGGCCCGCGAAGCGGTCGAGAAGCTGGAGCGCACCTGCGAGGCCGCGAGGGCCAAGGCGGCGGCGTGAGCCAATGAGCCGGCCGCGCAGCTTCATCGACCTCTGGAGCCTGGAGGCGTCGGATCTGCGGCGCATCCTCGACGATGCGCGGCAGCGCAAGGCGGCGCGGCGCGGCTGGCCCAAGGGCCGCGTCGACGCCGATGCGCCGGCCCGCGACCGCACCCTGGCCATGGTGTTCCAGAAGAACTCCACCCGCACCTGGTTCTCGTTCGACGCGGCGATCCGCCAGCTCGGCGGCGCCTCGATCATCTCCACCGGCGCCGACATGCAGCTGGGCCGCGGCGAGACCATCGAGGACACCGCCCGGGTGCTCTCGCGCATGGTCGACGCGGTGATGATCCGCGCCAACAGCCACCAGGACGTCGAGGCCCTGGCGCGCTGGTCCGACGTGCCGGTGATCAACGGCCTCTCCGACGCCGGCCACCCGTGCCAGATCCTGACCGACCTGATGACCTTCGAGGAGCACCGCGGCTCGCTCGAGGGCCGCACCCTGGCCTGGGTCGGCGACGGCAACAACGTCTGCGCCAGCTTCATCCAGGCCGCGCCGAAGTTCGGCTACAAGCTGAATATCGCGACGCCCGAGGCCTATGCCCCCGACCGCGTCGACCTGGCGCGCGCCGCCGAGCAGCAGGGCCGCATCGAGGTGACCCGGGACCCGCGCGAGGCCGTCGCCGGCGCCGACCTCGTCATCGCCGACACCTGGGTCTCGATGGGCGACACCGACGCCGACGCGCGCCTGGCCGCGCTGGAGCCCTACCAGGTCGACGAGCGGCTGATGGGCGGCGCCTCAGCGGGCGCCATCTTCATGCACTGCCTCCCCGCCCACCGCGGCGAGGAAGTGTCGGCCGACGTCATCGACGGGCCCCGCTCGGTGGTGTGGGATGAAGCCGAAAACCGCATCCACGCCCAGAAATCCATCCTGGCGTGGTGCTTCGGCGCAATCTGACGCGAGAAGAGGGACTCTCCTTTGAGCGACCGACCCTCCGCATCGAGCGACTTTGCTGACCCGCTCGTCAGGCGCCTGGCTACCTTCATTCGTGAGATTGGCCTGCCGATCGAGGCGGCTGTGCTCGATGGGTCGGAGCTGCTGGCGGGCATCACGGTGAAGGACGGCCGAATCCTGCTCGACGAGGCGCGCCTCGCTCATCCGGGCGATCTTCTGCACGAGGCCGGTCATCTCGCGGTCTGCGACCCAGCCCTCCGCAGTTCGCTCTCAGCGGTCGGTGAGGATGGCGGAGAGGAAATGGCGGCGATGGCCTGGTCCTACGCCGCCGCGGTTCACCTGGGCGTCGATCCGCGGCTGGTCTTCCACGACGACGGCTATCGTGGAGGGGCGGCCCTGTATCTCGAAACCTATGAGCGCGGCGGTTCTATCGGCCAACCGTTGCTGCAGTGGTTCGGCATGACGCTGACGCCGGAATCGGCTGCGGTCGACGCCGGCAAACCGTTCCCGCACATGCGGCGCTGGCTGCGCTAGGGCCTGTTGAGATTTGGGATTCTCGGCGTGAGGTTGGCGTGATTCAAGCTGTGGATGGACCGATTCGTTTTGACGGACGCCCAGTGGGCGAAGATGCAGCCGCACTGCCTGGGCAAGGCGGGTGACCCTGGCCGGA
>DATAVF010000264.1:0-23674 GCA_036267835.1 Caulobacteraceae bacterium
CTCGTTCCAGCACCCGGAGCAGGGGCTGGAGCACCAGGACCCGATGCCCGACGTGCCCTCGCCCGACAGTCTCGCCGACGAGAGCGAGCTGCGCCGCAGCATGACCGAGAAGCTGCCGCCGCTGATGCGCCAGATGGCCGATCGGCCGCGGCCGATCGAGCTGCGGCCCCTCGATCCGCACCACTTCATGGCCACCGCGCCGGCGCCGCCGACCCAAAACGTCTGGATGCGCGCCTCCGCCCCCATCGGCGACGATCCGATCTTCAACCAGGCGGTGCTCGCCTACGCCTCGGACATGAGCTTCCTTTCGACCTCGATGCGCCCGCACGGCGTCAGCTGGCAGACCGGCGGCCTACAGACCGCCAGCATCGACCACGCCCTCTGGTTCCACCGCCCCGCCAACTTCAACGACTGGCACCTCTTCGCCCAGAAGAGCCCCTCGGCCTCCGGCTCGCGCGGCTTCAATCTCGGCGAGATCTACAGCCAGGATGGCACATTGGTGGCCTCGGCGGCGCAGGAGGGACTGATGCGCTATCGCCCGCCGGGGGTGGACGTCTGAGGCGTTGACTTAATTAAGTCATAGCTACATTAATGGTCGATGGAGTCGTTCGTCGCCCTGGCTGATCCGACGCGCCGGCGCATCGTCGAGGCGCTGGCGGCCGGGCCGCTGTCGTCGGGCGAGATCGCGGCGCGGTTCCCGATCTCGGCCCCGGCGGTCTCCCAGCACCTGAAGGCGCTGAAAGCGGCCAAGCTGGTGCGGGTCCGCTCCGAGGCGCAGCGGCGCATCTACGAGATCGATCCGGAGGGCATCGACGCGGTGGCGGGGTGGGCGGATGGCATCCGGCGGTTCTGGGCGGCGCGCCTGGACGGCCTGGGCGCCGAACTAGGAAAGGACTGAGCCATGGCCGATCTCGGCGAGATGTTCCGCGCCCCCGGTGTGCGCTTCTTCCGGCGCCTGCCCGGACCGATGGAGCGGGTCTGGGCGCACCTCACCCAGCCGGACAACCTCGCCGGCTGGTATGACGCCGGCAGCACCATCGAGCCGCGCGAAGGCGGGGCGCTGGTGCTGAATGGCGGCCACATCCGCGGCGTCGTCACCCAATGGCGCCCGCCGGTGAAGTTCGCCCACACCTGGAGCGTGTTCGCGCCCGGCGAGACGGTGTCGGCCTATCCGGAGTCCTACCTGACCCTGGAACTGGCCGCCGAGGGTGGCGAGGTGCTGCTGACGCTCACCCACCTGCCGGTGCTGGAACGCTTCGAGCCGCAGAACGCCATGGGCTGGGCGACCTTCCTCGACATATTGAGCGATACGCTGAGCGGCCACTCCGTGCCGCCGCGCCGCAGCTACATGGAGCGCAACGCCAAGCTCTACGGCGTCGACCTGGGCAACCTGCAGCGCTGAAGCCCTCATGGCCGGCCTTGTGCCGGCCACCTATGAACACTTGGGTTGGAGTGGCCGTGCTCTGGCACGGCCATGGCGCAGTCGGCGGTCATGGGTCGCCGGCACAAGGCCGGCGATGACGGAAAAGAGGGGGCTACTTCCCGGGCGCGACCAGGATCTTGATCTGGCTCTTGTCGGTCTGCAGGCGGACGAAGGCTTCGGGGGTGGCGTCGAGGCCCACCACGCCGGTGATGATCTCGTTGTAGCGGGTGCGGCCCTCGGCGAGGTTTTCCAGCGACTTGGCGAATTCCTCGCGGGAGTAGCCGAGCACGAAGCGCAGCTGCAGTTCCTTGGTGATGAAGGCCAGGGGCTCGATCTTGTCGGTCTGCAGGCAAACGCCGGCGACGACGATGCGGGCGCCGGCCGGCGCGGCTTCGGCCAGGGATTGCAGCACGCCGGGCGAACCCACGCACTCGAAGATCAGCGGCCGCTTCACTTCGCGCCCCATCGCCGCCGCGATCAGGCCTTCGCCGCGGGTGACCGGCACGCCGTATTCGGGCCACGACGCGTGCGGCGAGACCTGCCCCGGGTCGACGATGCGGTCTGCGCCCATCCGCTCGGCGGCGGCGCGGCGCTCGGCCGAATAGTCGGCGGCGATCACGGGGCCAAGGCCCCGCGCCTTCAGCGAGGCGATCACCGCCAGGCCTACCGGCCCGCAGCCGATCACCAGGAACACGTGTTCCGGGCCGGGCTCGCCCATGGCCACGGCGTGTTCGCCGACCGCCAGCGGCTCGGTCAGCGCCGCGTGCTCGGGCGACAGGCCATTGGGCACCGGCAGGGTCAGCATCTCGGAGAGCAGGATGGTCTCGGCGAAACCGCCGGGGATCTGGCTGGAGTAGCCGATGCTGGCCCCGCCGGTCGGGCTGACCAGCACCGGCAGCGAGACCACCACGTCGCCGGCCTTGAACGCGCCGCCGGCCTCAAGCACCTCGCAGCAGAACTCGTGGCCGAAGACGGTGTCCGCGCCCTTCTTCATCTGGTCGAAGCCGCCGAGGCGGGCGCCGAGGTCGATCATGTGGTCGTAGTGGTCGAGGGCGTGCAGGTCGGAGCCGCAGATGCCGCAGACCAGTGTCCTGGCCAGCAGCTGGCCGGGCTCGGGCGTCGGCGTCGCCATTTCGTCGACCACCAGCCGGCCGTCCCGGCGGATCACGGCGCGCATGGTGGTCACTCCGCCGCCGGCTCTTTCTTGCCGATGCCCATCATGGCGGCGATGGCCGGATTGATGTTGTCGGCGCCCTTTTCCTCGGCGTGGCGGCGGATGCGGTCGCCGACCGCCATCATCGACTGGGCGGTGAAAGCGCTCTTGTTCTCCTTGACCCAGGCCATCGAGGCGTCGCGCCCGACGTTCAGGCTCTGGAATTTCGGCGCCACATAGCGGGCGAAGAGCTCGTAGGACTGCTTGGTCGCGGTCCAGTTGGCCCAGTTGTGGGCCATGAACAGGAAGGCGCCGAAGCCGCCCGACTGATCGACCAGGGCCTGGATCTTGGCCGCCGCGTCGTCGGGCGTGCCGACCACGGCCATCGGCATCTTCAGGAAGGCCTCGACCGGATCGCCGGCGGTGTCCGGCACGATCGGCAGGTTGGCGATCTCGCGGAAGTAATAGAGCCACTTCTCCAGGCCGAAGCGGACGTCCGCCATAGCCTTTTCCTTGGTCTCGGCGATGTGCATTGGCCCGACCAGGCGCCAGGCGGCGCGGTCCATGGTCTGGCCGTGCTCGCGGGCCAGGTCCTCGGCGATGGCCCAGTTGGAGGCCAGCGCATTGAAGCCGCCGTCGGAGGTGGCGCCGAGCGAGAGCAGGCCCACGCCATGGGTGCCCGCCGCCCGCGCGCCGGTCGGCGAGACCTGGCTCGCCACCGCGATCTCGACGCTGGGGCGCGAGTACGGGCTCATCTGCAGCCGCGCCTTGTTGAGCTTGAACCAGTCGCTGTCGTGGGTGACTTCTTCGCCGCGCAGTAGCCGCACGATGACGCCCAGCGACTCGTCCATCATGTCGCGCTGCCGGGCGATGGGGATGCCCATCATGTAGGCGTCGGACGAGAGCGCGCCCGGGCCGACGCCGAACATCACCCGGCCGCGGGTCATGTGGTCGAGCTGGTTGATGCGGTCGGCCAGCATGAACGGGTGGTGGTAGGGCAGCGACGAGACGCCGGTGCCCAGCCGGATGTGCTTGGTGCGCTCGGCGGCGGCGGCGATGAACACCTCCGGGCTGGCGATCAGCTCGTACGAAGCCGAGTGGTGCTCGCCGATCCAGGCCTCGTCATAGCCGAGCTGGTCCAGCAGCTCGACCAGCTCCAGATCGCGCTGGATGGCGAGGGTCGGGTTCTCGCCCATGGGGTGGAAGGGGGCGATGAAGGCGCCGAAGCGCAGACGGGGTGGCAGCATCTCATCCCTGCAGGTTTCAAACGACCGTTGGGATGAGCCTACGGCGCCCCCGCGCCGCCCGCCAGTGTGACGCGAAGGCAGTCGGGGCTGCTCAGGCCGCCAGAGCCGAGGCGGGCTCCAGCAGGCCGAGCAAGGCCTGTTCGGCTGCGTCGGTGTCTCTGGCGAGTTCCGGGGGCAGCCGACCCTCGGTGTAGGCCTCGAAAATCCAGGGGTGGATGTAGGACGCGCGGCACACGGTCGGGGTGTTGCCCAAGAGGCCCGCGACGGCCTTCACGCAGGTGGTGATGGCCTTCCTGGTCGGCGTGTGGCCCTCCTCATCGCTGAGCAGGCAGAGCCCTCGCGCCGCCGACAGGGTCGCGGCCCAGGTGCGGAAGTCCTTGGCCGAGAACTCCTCGCCCAGCGCCTCGCGCAGGTAGTCGTTGACGTCGCTGCTCTCGACGTTGTGACGGACGCCCGCCTCATCGACGTACTTGAACAGGCGCTGGCCCGGCAGGTCCTGCACCCGGCGCAGCACCCGGGCCAGGCGCCGGTCGCGAAAGCCGGTCTTGTGCTGCTTGCCCGACTTGCCGCGGAACTCGAACACCGCCCCGGCGCCGGAGAGGCTGACGTGCCGCTTGCGCAAGGTGGTGAGGCCGAAGGTCTTGTTGGCCTTGGCGTACTCGTCGTTGCCGACCCGGATCAGGGTGATCTCGAGCAGGCGCACCGCGGCGGCCAGCACCTTCTCGCGCGGCAGGCCGGGGCGGGCGAGGTCGGCGTCGACCCGGTCGCGCAAGCGGGGCAGGGCGCGGCCGAAGTCCGCCATGCGGGCGTACTTGTCGGTGTCGCGCACCGCGCGCCAGTCGGCGTGGTACTTGTACTGCTTGCGCCCCCGCGCATCGCGGCCGACCGCCTGGATGTGGCCGCGCGGATCGGGACAGATCCAGACCTCGGTCCAGGCTGGCGGGATGACCAGGGCGGCGATCCGCTCCAGCGTCGCCGGGTCGCGCACCGGGCGGCCGTCGTCGTCGAGATAGCGCACGCCCTGCGGGCTGCTTTCGCGGTGGATGCCGCGGTCCTGGTCATCGACATAGGTAAGGCCGGCGCTCTTGGCCGTCAGAACGCCGATTTCCACTGTGCCGCTGGCCATGTACGCGCCTCCAATCGCCGGAGAACGCGGCGTAGGCAGCGGCCGTTCCGTGGGTCAGCGGGCGGCGAGCATCGCGCGGAAGGCGCCGAAGATGCGCTCGGTGCTGGCGTTCTTGTGCGCGAACGGGCCGTCGTCGGCCTCGGGGTGGGCCAGCATGGTCGCGTTGGCCTCGAAGAGGAGGGCGCGGCCGTCGGGCAGCAGGGTGAAGTCGGCGCCGGCGTAGTCGAGGCCCATGGCGCGGCCGACGCCTGCGATGGCGGCCATCGCCGTCGCGCCCAGCGCCGCGGCCGGGTCTGCGAGGAAGCGCACCTCCTCGGCCAGCCGGTGCGGATGGAGGTCCATCTGGCAGCTCTCGTAGTGGATCATCCACTTGGCGCCGATGGCCAGGTGGTAGGGCAGGGGCCTGCCGTCGACGAAGATCATCCGGTACTTGCGATAGAGGCCGTCCGCGCCCCGGAAGTCGTTGAAGTCGGTCAGGTAGTAGGCGCCGGCCGGCGGCAGTGGCGTCTCGGGCGCGCCAGCGCCGACCAGCTGCAGGCCCTTGCCGCCGTGTGAGCCGATCGGGCGCACCAGGAAAGCCTCGCCGAGGCCGGCGCGGCGCGCCACTTCGTGCACGCCCAGGACGGCGATCTCGGCGGCGGACGCCCGCACCGTCTTGGGGACCACCAGGCCCTCGATCCCGGCGAAGAGTTCGCCGGAAAGGTCGCGGCGGGTGCGGGCGATACGATCCGGCGGGTTGAGCAGGCGAGTGGGGCAAAGCTCGCCGAAGCGGCGCGCGTTGGCGGCGGTAGGGCCGGCCAGGTCCTCGTCGCCGATGGCGTTGAAGGCCACGTCATAGGCCGGCAGGTCGCCCATCTGGTGTTCGCTGGCGTATTCGACGAACCAGAGCAGGCGGGTGAACGACGCCGGCGGGATCAGGTAGCGGTCGGGCGTGTTGCCGCTCTCGGTGGTCGAGAGGATCAGCACCCGCTGCACCGGCTGGGCGGCGGTCGAGACCAAGAGGTTGCGATGGGCGTAGGCGCGGTCGCGGTGATCGCGCGCTTCCTCGGGCTTGTCCTCCTCAGCCAGCAGCGCCGCCAGGTTCTGGTGGGCGCTCATCAGGTCCGGGTCGATGGCGAGGGCCCTGAGGGCGTGCGACTTTGCCAGGTCCTTGCGGTCGGCCAGGAAATACAGCGAGCTCAGGTTGGCGTGGGCCTTGGCGCTGGTGGGGTCCAGCTCCAGCACCCGCTCCAGATGCGCCTTGGCCTCGGGGGCCTTTTCCAGCTCGATCAGGGCAAGGCCGAGGTTGAGGTGGGCGACGGCGCGGTCGGGGTCGAGCACCAGCGAGCGGGCGAAGGCGACGGTCGCGCCTCTCGGGTCATGCAGGCCGCGCCGCGCCGTGCCCAGCGCCAGCCAGGCGTCGCAGAGCCCTGGCGCCAGGGCCACCGCGCGCTGGGCGCTGGCGTGGGCGCCGGTCGCTTCGCCGATGTCCGACAGGGCCAGCGACAGGCCGACGTGGGCGGTGGCGTCATCCGGGGCGAGGCGGGCGGCGGCGGCGAAGGCGTCGGCGGCGTTGCGCACCTCGCCCGCACCGCGCCGCGCGGCGGCCAGCGCCATGTGGGTGGCGGCAGTCTCGGGCGCGGCGGCGACGGCGGCTTCGGCCGCGGCGCGAGCGCCCTCGAAGTCGCCGCTTTCGGCGAGGCCCCGGGCGAGGCCGACCAGGGCCCCGGCATGGTCGGGCGACAGCTCCAGCACGCGGCGGTAGGCGGCGATGGCCCGCGCCCGGTCATCGCGCCAGTGGCGGATGCTGGCCAGGGTGAAGTGGGCCTCGGGGTGATTCGGCCGCACGGCGGTCAGGCGCTCGAACAGCGACTCGGCCTCGGCGGCGGCGCCGGCCTCGAAGCGCGACATCCCCAGCAGGTAGAGGGCGGTGGCTTCCTCCGGCCAGGTTTGAAGCACCTGGCGGAAGATCGCGTCCGCGCCGGCGACGTCGCCATGCTCCCGCCGCGCCAGGGCCGCCTCCAGGAGGGGCTCGGCGGCGGCAGGCGGCGCAGGGTCGGCGCGGCGGGCCTTGCTCATCATCTGTCCAGCAATGGGACACGATTCTTTCCATCCCGTTGCCACGCGTTGCCGGTGCGTGATGGGAATGGAATTCCTCCGAGGTTGTGCTATGCTGCGATGCAACATCGCGACGGCCCTCCGGCCGGCGTGCATCTGAAGGAGCTTGGATCATGGCGTTTCCGCGGGAGTTTGCAGGCGCGAAAGTCGTCGGTGAGCGGGCCGAGCAGGCGTGGCGCCTGCCCATGGGCGCGGTCTCGCCGCTCTGGGCGGTGTTCGGCGCCGCAGCAAGCGTTGGCGTGGCCTACTGGTGGATGACGCAGTGGACCCGGACGGTGAATGTCGAGGCCCTGGCCGGTATGAAGGTCGTGCCGGCCCCGAAACCCGCGCCGGTCGAGATCGCCCCCGAGCCTGCGCCGCAAGCCGGGCCTCAGCCGACGCCTGAGCCGCCAGTTGCAGCCACGGAAGCCGCGGAGGCGATCGCTGCGCTGCCGGATGACCTCACGCGCATGGTCGGGATCGGCCCGAAGCTGGCGGCGTCGCTGGCCGCGCGCGGCGTTTCCCGCTTCGCCCACATCGCCGCCTGGACCGAGGCCGATCTCGCGGAAGTCGACACGGCGCTCGGCCTCAAGGGCCGCGCGGTGCGCGAAGCCTGGGTTGCGCAGGCCAGGCGCCTCGCGGCCGACGCCTGACGAGATTCCTCGGCCCTTCAGAACGAAGGGTTCACCGCGGTCGGCTAGTCTGGTCCGGCCATGCACGAGATCACCGCAGAGACGGCGCACCAGGCGTGGATCGCGGCCGAGAAGATCAAGCGCATCGCCGACCGGCTGGTGGGGCTAGGCCCGTTCAGCATCGGTCTCGACGGCCTGCTGGCCTTCGTGCCGGTGGCCGGAACCCTGTTCAGCCTGGGCGCGGGCGTCTGGTTGCTCGCGGAAGGCTGCAAGGCGCGCGCCTCGGCCTTCACTCTGGCGCGGATGATCGCCTACGTGGGCTTCCGCACCCTGGTCTCGCTGATTCCGATCGAGGGCTGGTTCGTCGACCTCTTGTTCCGCGGCCACATGATGGCCGCCGGCGCCCTGCAGCGCGATATCGCCCGCCGCTTCGGGCCGCCGGCTCAGGACTGGATCGACCTGGCGCGCCGCCGCCCCTTCGCACCCCGCGCGGTGCTCGATGAGGCCTTGCAAGCAGCCCGCTAGGTCGGCCCGGCGCCACTAAGTCGGGGCGCTGCGCGTTGTAATTTTCGTACCAACTCGAAAGCCTGTCGTAGAGTGACGCCGAGTTCACAACCATATAGTGTCTGCGTATGAGCGGCGTTCGTGCGGGGCTTGCGGCTCTTGTCCTGGCGGTGGCGGCGGACCAGGCGCGCGCCGGCACGCCGATCGACGCCGCCGAAGCCACTGACCTGGCGAGGTTCGCGCCCTTCGTCGACTGGCCGGCGTCGGCCTTTGCCAGCGCCACCAGCAGCTTCCGCCTGTGCATCCTGGGCGACGACCCGTTCGGCCCGGCGCTCGATCAGGCGGTCAGCGGCCAGCAGGTCCAGGCCCATCCGATGGAGGTGCGCCGCCTGCAGACGGCGGACGGGGTGGGCGCCTGCCACATCCTCTACGTCCGCAGCCCGCGGCCCGCCGACATCGCCGAGGCGATGACCCAGCTGCGGGGCGCGCCGGTGCTGGTCGTCACCGACGAGGCGAGCGCGCCGCTGGGGGCGATCCGATTCGTGGTCCGCGAGGGGCGGGTGCGGTTCATCATCGACGCGGCTGCGGCGACGGCGGCCGGGGTCCACATCAGCTCGAAGCTGCTGAGCCTAGCGGTCCGCCCGGAGCCGGCCTCATGACCGGCAGCGACCGCGCGCCGGCTCGTGAGCGCCGGGGGCTCGCCCTGGCGGCGACGGCGCTCGCGGCGCTCGCCCTGATCGTCGCGGGACTGGTGCTGGCGCTCTACAACGAGCGCCAGGCTCATGCGCAGCAGCTGCGGGTCGTCGGCGTGCAGGCGCAGGTCGTCGCCGGCAGCGTCGCCGCGCCGCTGGCCTTCGGCGACGAGGCCACCACCAACGAATACCTGAATGCGCTGAAGGCCGATCCGGACGTGGAGGCGGCCGCGGTCTACGACCTCCAAGGCAAGCTCTTCGCCGGCTGGGTGCGCGGCGGCGCGCCGTTGCCCCCGCGGCGCACGGCGCGCGGCGCAGCCTCGCCCGGCGACCGGCTGGAGGTGACCCAGCCGGTCTCCCAAGGCGGGACCCAGCTGGGCGCCGTCTACCTGCGCGCCCTCGAGGAGCCCTGGCCGCGACGGACGTTGCGCTATGGCGGCATCGGCCTCCTGGTCCTGATGGCGGCGCTGCTGGTCGCGGGGCTGGGCGCCGGCAACGTCTCGCTCGCCCGCGCCCACCGCAAGCTGCGCGGCGAGATGGCCGAGCGCGCCAAGGCCGAAGAGGCGCTGCGCCAGAGCCAGCGGCAGGAGGCCCTCGCCCAGCTGGAGATCGCCACCGAGCGTGGCCGCGCGGCGCTGCAGCAGTCGGAAGCCGAACTGGAGTTCGCCCTGCGCGCCGGTAGCCTCGGCAGCTGGACGCGCGACCTGCGCAGCGGCCACTTCGCCGCGTCGGAGTTGTTCCGCGCCCAGTTCGGTTTCGGCGCGGACGAGACGCCGCAGCGCGGCGACTTCGTCAGCCGCATCCACGTGGAGGATCGCGCCGAGCAGCTGCAGCGGGTCGATGACGCCATCGCGCGGCGCAGCCTGCTGGAAGCCGAGTTCCGCACCCTGACGCCGGCCGGCCGGCTGCGCTGGCTGATGCTGCGGGGCAGGGCGGACTATGACGCGGCCGGCGCGCCGCTGCGCATCGCCGGGGTCTCGATGGACATCACCGCCCGCAAGGCTGCCGACGAGCGCCAGCGCCTGCTGCTCGACGAGCTGAACCACCGGGTGAAGAACACCCTGGCCTCGGTGCAATCCATCGCCCTGCAGACTGGGCGCGCGTCCTCAACCGCGTCGGAGTTCGAAGGCGCCTTCGTCTCGCGCATCAATGCTCTGGCGCGGGTGCATGACCTGCTGACCGCCGTCGCCTGGGAGGGCGCCTCGCTCGCCGACGTGGTGGGGCAGACGCTGTCGCCCTACCGGGCCCGCAGCCAGCCGGACCGCATCTCCTGGATCGGTCCCGAGGTGCGGCTGGGCCCCAACGCGGCGGTCACCTTCGCCATGGCCTTCCACGAGCTGGCGACCAACGCCGCGAAGTACGGCGCGCTCTCGGCCCCTGGCGGCCGGGTCGAGGTCGAATGGCGCAACGACGCGTCCGGCGATCCGCCGGCGCTGGAGATCGTCTGGCGCGAATCGGGCGGTCCGCCGGTGTCGCCGCCGGCCCACCGCGGCTTCGGCGGCCAGTTCCTTGAGCGGGCCCTGGCGCGGGAATTCGACGGATCGGTACATCTGCGGTTCACCTCCACGGGCCTAGTTTGCGGTATGCGCCTGCCCTTGTCGGCGAAGCTTCGTCTGGCCGCCTGATGGTTGAGATCGATCTGCTTACTGGCCTGCGCCTCCTCGTGGTCGAGGACGAGGCGCTCGTCGCCATGGCGCTCGAGGACATGCTGGAGGAGATGGGCTGCATCGTCGTCGATGTGGCGGGCACCGTCTCGCGCGGCCTGGCGCTGGCCGCCAACGGCGAGCTGCCACTCGACGGCGCGATCCTGGACGTCAACCTGGGCGGCGAGAAGGTCTACCCGGTCGCCGAGCAACTGGCGGCGCGCGGCGTGCCGTTCGTCTTCTGCACCGGCTACGGCCTGGCGGGGATCTCCAGCGACTTTTCCCACGTCCCGACGCTGGCCAAGCCTTACGACCAGCGCCAGCTGCACGATCTGTTGCTGTCGGGCCTGCTGGAGGGGCCGCGCGGCTGAGGCGCTTCAGAGCGCTCCGACGGTGGCGCCGCCCGGCGCCGGCATGAAGCGGGCGAAGTCGCGCGGATGAATGTATTCGTCGCGGTACCAGGGGTTGGTCGCCGGGTCGAAGACCTCCAGGATCCAGTCCTTCACCCGCTGCACGCGGCTTTGGCGCACCGCCGACGGGTCGTGGCGCAGGAAGAGCACCGGGTGAGCCATCGGCTCCAGGTCGAGCATCACCAGGTCCGGCTCGAAGGTCGCCACCTGGGTCGGCAGGATGCCGAGGCCGACGCCCTGCTTGATCGCCATGAAGGTGGCGGCGCTGGAATTGCTGATCAGGTGCGTCCCGGCCAGCGCGTTCACCGCGGCCAGCTGAGGGTTCCAGGTGTGCGGCTGCTCGCGGTGGCTGGTGTGGCGCACCATCCGCTGCTGGGTGATCTCGGCGGCGGAAGTGGGGGCGCCGTAGAGCTCCAGGTAGGCGCGTGAGGCGAAGTAGGCATAGTGGAAGGTCGCGATCGGGATCGAGACCACGCCGGGCGGCGCCGTGCCGGTGAACTCCAGCGACAGGTCCGGCGCGCCCTCCAGCGGACTGTCGGGCCAGAGGCCGCAGTCGACCGCCATCTGGATGTCCGGGTGGGCGCGCTGGAACTCGGCCAGCCGCGGCATCAGGTTGAAGCTCGCCAGTCCATCCGGCGCCACCAGCCGCACCCGGCCGGCGTCGCTGCTGTCGCGCCCGGAGACCTCGCGCATGATGACGGCGCCAAGCCGGGCCATGTTGGCGGCATGGTCGCGCACCGCCAGGCCCGCATCGGTAAGGGCGATGCCGCGCGACGAGCGCAGCAACAGCCGTGCATTGAGGCGGAATTCCAGCTCTTCCATGCGACGGCTGATCGTCGGCTGGGTCATGCCCAGGCTGCGCGCGGCGGCGTTCAGGCTGCCGCTCTCGGCGACGGCCAGAAAGATTCGAACGTCGTTCCAGTCCAGACCCCGCCAGAGGTCTTCGTCATCGTTCGCGGTATTCCGCATAGCCGCTATTCGTTCCGAGATCGGACCCTGCCCCGGGTCAATCTACATGAATGGGCACGAAAGTCAGTCCCGACTCAAGCGTGAGTTTTCGCTCAAGGCGCCGCGACGCCGCCGCGCGCCCGGTTTTGGCGTGCGGTTTCGGTATAGCCGCTCTGCGGAGTTCGCGGAGGCGAGCCTTCCCGAGCCAGCGTAAGGGAATCAGATAGTTCGCGACCGCGAGGAGTGCCGCATGCCGATCCCAGCACCGACCGCCCCAGCCCCAACCGCCGAGTTTTACGCCCGCGCCATGCAAGCGGCAGGCGAGGCCCTCGGCTTTTCGCCGCCGACGCCCGCCGAGACGCCGGAAGCCCGCGCCGCCGCCGAGCGACTGATGGGCCACGAGGTCGCCTCGCTGGAAACCATCGCGGCGATCGCCGCCCTCCAGCCGGCGTCCACCCTGGTGTTCCGCGAGGCGAGCGTCATCACCGGCGTCGTCGCCACCCTGCTCTTGAAGGCTGAGGCCGAGCCGACGCTGCGGGCCGGCGAGTTCGATGGGCTGGAGCCCGCCGACGCCTTCCTCGGCCGCCCGTCAGATCCGGTGACGCTCTACTACCTCTGGGGCATTGCCGGCTCGACCAAGGTGGGCAGCACCTCGGTGATGCAGCTCTCGCGCCGGCTGCGCTACGACGTGCTGGCCGACCTCACCTCCTACGCCCTGGCCGCCACGCCGGTCGGCCGCCACGTCGGCGTGACCCAGTTGGGCTTCGCGCCGGTGCGCTACGAGGGCGACGCCCTGCTGGTCAGTCTGCCCACCGCCCGGAGGCAAGCCGCATGACCGCCAAGATCGCGCTCACCGAGCCCTACGAACCCGTCCCGCTCCCCAAGGAAGCGATCAGCGTCAGCGTCGCCCACACGCTGGACGACCTGATGCAGGCCATGTCCATCCGCTCTGTGGTCTACATGGGCGAGCAGCTCTGCCCCTACGACGAGGAGTTCGACGGCAACGACCTGGCCGGCGCCACCCACCTGATCGCCCGCATCGGCCGCCAGCCGGTGGGCGTGATCCGGCTGCGCTGGTTCTGCGACTTCGCCAAGCTGGAGCGGCTCACGGTGCTGCCCACCTGCCGCGGCGGCGCGGTGCCGCGCGCCCTCCTCGACGCGGCCTTCGAGCTGGCGGCCAAGAAGGGCTACCGCAGGATCATGGGCCACACCCAGGTGCGGCTGGCCCCGGTGCTGAAGCGCCTCGGCAAGGTGCAGGTGCGCAGCGGCCGCCCGAGCTTCACTTTCTCCGACCACGAATACGTCGAGACCATCCGCGAACTCACCCCGCCGGACGACGCTGTGACCATCGACAGCGACCCGCTGGTGATGCTGCGCCCCGAAGGCGCCTGGGATCGCCCGGGCGTGCTCGACCACTCGGCCGCCCGTCCCGCAACCAATCCTCACTAGAAGCTCATGTACCCCCAGAGCCTGACCCGCACCCCGACCTGGCGCAGCCTTCCCCGGCGCTGGCTGATCTGCCTCGACCTGCAGCGCGACTATGTGGTGCCCGGCCGGCCGCGCTACGCCCCCGGCAACGCCGCCGTGGCCGAAGCCTGCGCCCGCGTGCTCGGCCAGGCCCGCGACGAGTCGTGGAACATCGTCCACAGCCAGGTGCGCGCCGACGACACGTCCGGCCGCTCGCGTGAGCTGTTCGATGCGCCGATCGAGGGCCTCAGGCCCCTGATCACCGAGCCCGTGTTCTTCCGCACCGGCCTTTCCGCCTTCGCCAACCCGGCCTTCGCCGCCGAGTTGCGGCGGGCGCGCGGCGACGCCGTCTACCTGATCGGCTTTTCCCTGGCCGACACCTGCCTGGCGACGGCGCTTGCCGGCGTCGACGCCGGGCTTTCTCTTACCCTGCTGGAGGAGGCGGTCGGCGCCGGTGACGGGGCCGACGCGGCCCGCATCGCGCGGACCATCCTCAAACCCTTCGTCCGAATCCGCCCCAGCCTGCGGCTCGAAAGCCGCCGCGGTGAGAGCCGGCCCGAGCACCGTGGGCGGGAGAGCCGCGGTCTGGAGGTGGTGTCCTGATGCCCGACCCAAGCCAGCTCGACCGCGCCGAGACGCTGGCCGCGCTCCCCTCCGTCTTCACCGCGCTGCGGCGGCTGGTGATGAGCAGCCTCGAGCCTGGCGATCCGGAGAGCGACGAACTGCGCACCCTGCTGGACGCGTGCGTGGTCGGCGCCTACCGGCTCAAACTGCGCGAAGAGCTGCGGGGCTGCGGGCAAAGATGAGCACGCAAAGCGCCGACTTCCTGGCCTTCGAGGAACTGCGGCCGCACATCCTGGCCTTGCTGGAGCTGCACCGCATGGCGCAGACCGAGGAGGCGCGCGCGGCCCTGGTCGGCCTGTTCGAGAAGGCCTTCCTCGCGACCGCCTGGCACGTCGCCCAGGATCTGCTGGAGAACGGCTGGGCGCCCACCGTGGTTTCGGGCCCGCCCGCCGGCCGCGGCCAACTGCGGCTCAAGGTGGTCGGCGGCTCGGACGCCGCCTGACTGCCGGCTTAGCCGGCCTGCGCCGCGCCGGGCGCCCCATGTCCTTCTCCTCGGCGGAGAAGGACGTCTCGAGTCTCAGATCAGGCGCGTGCTCGCGGCCCAACTGCGCCGCGTCAGTTGCTGGCGGCGCGCGAAGATCTGCATCGCCTCGGTGGTCGGATCGCGTGAGGCTTCCCAGACCCCGTGACTGCCGTAGCGGGTCAGCAGCAGCAGCGGCGTGACGCCGGCCTGGCGCTGGGCCGCATTGGGCTCGCCCTTGAAGAGGCCGTAGATCTTCGCATCGAACAGCGTCTCGAAATGCGCCCAGCCCTGACCGGACAAGGTGACGAACTCATCGGTCGCCGCGGTCTCGACCTCGAACCAGCGGTGCACATAGATGCCGCCGGCCAGGGGCAGGGCGGCGCCCACCGGACGTACGGTCGGCGTGAGCCGCGTCGCCTGGCTGCCCGCGACGATGTAGCCGCCGGTCACCGGATCGATCTCGCCCGCCTTGCCGCCCGGCCAGCGCACCAGCACCGCCGCCTCGTTGCCGGCCCACCCCAGTTGCGGCGCGAACTGCCCGACCACCTCGCCGCCCGGCAACTCCGCCGCCTTCAACTGATCCGCCAGCGCCTGCTGCGCCGCGGCCGCCCGCTTCAGTGTGAGGAAGACGTAGTCGTAGATTGCGGTCATGCGGCTTCGCCTTGTGAATAGCCGAGGTCTTCGTTGAGGGCGTCGAGGATGGCGACGGCCGCGTCGGCCACCACCGTGCCGGGCGGGAAGACCAGGCGGGCGCCCGCGGCCTTCAGGGTCGCGACGTCGGCGGGGGGGATGACGCCGCCGACCACGATCATGATGTCGCCGCGGCCCAGACGCTCGAGTTCGGCCTTCAGCTCGGGGATCAGGGTCAGGTGGCCGGCAGCCAGCGAACTGGCCCCGACCACGTGCGCGTTCTCCTCGACGGCGCGGCGCGCGGTCTCGGCCGGCGTGGCGAAGAGCGGGCCGACATCGACGGCGAAGCCCAGGTCGCCGAAGCCGGAGGAGATCACCTTCTGGCCGCGGTCGTGGCCGTCCTGGCCCATCTTAGCGACCAGGATCGTGGGCGGGCGGCCGTCGCTCTCGCGAAAGGCCGCGATCATCATCCGCGCCCGGCCGATCGACCCGGCCGATCCGGCCTCGTCGGCATAGACGCCGGTCAGCAGCTTCGGCCGCGCCTCGTGGCGGCCGAAGGCGCGCTCCAGCGCCAGGCTGATCTCGCCGACCGTGGCCCTGGCCCGCGCGGCATCGACCGACAGCTCGAGCAGGTTGCCCTTGCCGCGCGCCCCATTGGTCAGCGCTTCGAGCCGCCGCTCGACCTCGGCCGGGTCGCGGTCGGCCTTGAGCTGCGCGAGCTTCTCGAGCTGGCGGCGCAGCACCTCGGAGTTGTCGACCTTGAGCAGGGGGATGTCGTCCGGCGCTTCGGGCAGGTAGCGGTTGACGCCGACCAGGGTCTGGCGGCCGGAGTCGATGCGGGCCTGAGTGCGCGCGGCGGCTTCCTCGATGCGGGCCTGGGGCAGGCCTTGGCCGATGGCCTTGGCCATGCCGCCCGCCGCCTCGACCTCGGCGATGTGCGACAGCGCCCGGGCGGCCAGGTCGTGCGTCAGGCGCTCGACATAGAAGCTGCCGCCCCACGGATCGACGGTGCGGGTGGCGCCGGCTTCCAGCTGCAGGAAGAGCTGGGTGTTGCGGGCGATGCGGGCGGAGAAGTCGGTCGGTAGCGCGATGGCTTCGTCGAGCGAGTTGGTGTGCAGGCTCTGAGTCTGGCCGGCGACCGCGGCCATCGCCTCGATGGCGGTGCGGGCGACGTTGTTGAACACGTCCTGCGCCGCCAGGCTCCAGCCGCTGGTCTGGGTGTGGGCGCGCAGCGCCAGCGAGCGGCCGTCCTTCGGCGCGAACTCCTCGCGCATCAGCTTGGCCCAGAGCAGGCGCGCGGCGCGCTGCTTGGCGACCTCCATGAAGTAGTTCATGCCGGCGCACCAGAAGAACGACAGCCGCGGCGCGAAGGCGTCCACCGCCATGCCGGCCGCGACGCCGGCGCGCACGTACTCGATGCCGTCTGCCAGGGTGTAGGCCAGTTCCAGGTCCAGCGACGCGCCGGCTTCCTGCATGTGGTAGCCGCTGATCGAGATCGAGTTGAATTTCGGCATTTCGGCGGCGGTGTAGGCGAAGATGTCCGCGACGATCCGCATCGAGGGCGTGGGCGGATAGATGTAGGTGTTGCGGACCAGGAACTCTTTCAGAATGTCGTTCTGGATGGTGCCGGAAAGCGCCGTATGCGGAACACCCTGCTCCTCGCCGGCCACGATATAGAGCGCCAGGATCGGCAGAACCGCGCCGTTCATCGTCATCGACACGGTCATCTTGTCGAGCGGGATGCCGGAGAAGAGCGTGCGCATGTCGAGGATCGAGTCGATCGCGACGCCCGCCATGCCGACGTCGCCCTTCACCCGCGGATTGTCGCTGTCGTAGCCGCGGTGGGTGGCGAGGTCGAAGGCGACCGACAGGCCCATCTGCCCGGCCGCCAGGTTGCGTTGGTAGAAGGCGTTGGACTCCTCGGCGGTGGAAAAGCCCGCATACTGACGAATGGTCCATGGGTTGGTGGCGTACATCGTCGGATAGGGGCCGCGCAGATAGGGCGCGAGGCCGGGCAGGCCGCCGACGAAATCCAGCCCCGCGAGGTCGGCCGCGCCATAGCGCGGCTTCACCGCGACGCCTTCGGCCGTCTGCCAGGGCGGCGTGTTGGGAGGCACGGCGACCGCGCCGGCCGCGCCGTCATCGAACGCCAGGGTCGAGAAGTCGGGGAACGCGCTCATGCCAGCGCCTCCAGTCTGATCTGGGCCAGCGGGGGACAGCGGCTGTCCGGACCCGGCAGGCGCGGGGAGGGGGCTTCAGTTGGGCGCGCCGTCGTTGTGGCGAGCTCGGCGGGGCGGCCGGCGGCCACCGGGAAGTCGGTGACGCCGAGCAGCTTCACCTCGCGCCGGGCGAGGCGGGCGGCTAGCTCGGTGCGCTCGGCCTCGACCACGCTGGCGATCAGACCGCTTTCCAGGGCCGCGACGATGCCGCCGGCCGCCTCGATCGCCTGGAACTGGGCCCAGGCGGCTCTGGCGATCTCGTCGGTGACCGTCTCGACGTAGCCGCTGCCGGCGCCCGGGTCGATGACGCGGCCGAGGTTGGCCTCTTCCTTCAGCACCAGCTGGATGTTGCGCGACTGGCGCCGGGCGAACGAGGTCGGCGCGCCCAGCGCATCGGTGAAGGCGCCGAGCGCCAGGGCGTCGGCCCCGCCGACCGAGCCGCCGAACGCCGCGGCGGTCAGGCGGATCATGTTGGTCCAGGGATCGGCCCGGGTGAGCATCCGCTGCGACGAACGCGCCTCGATCCGCGCCTCGCCCTCGGCGCCGCAGGCGCCCGCCAGCCGCGCCCACAGCCGGCGCGCGGCGCGCAGCTTGGCGACCGTGAGGAAGGCGTCGGTATCGACGGCGAGGCCGAGGGTGATGCGCTCGAACGCGTCCGGCATCGAGAGGCCCGCCCCGACCAGCGCCTTGGCGTAGGCGACGGCGGACGCAGCAGCCAGCGCCAGCTCCATCGCCTCGCCAGCGCCCGCTTCATGCGCCACGCGGCCGCTGGCGAGGAACAGGCTGGCGCGCGGATAGGGCTCGGCCTGCCGCGCCGCGACCCCCGCCGCCGCGATCAGGTGCGCCTCGATCGGCCCGGGGCTGGCGCCAGTACGGGCGAAGGCGCTCAAGGGGTCGAGGTGGAAGGAAAGCTGCGCCGCCGGCGCGCCTTTGGCCTGCGCGCCCAGCCAGTCGGCCGCCTTGGGGCCGAGGTAGCCGGCATCGAGGGCGACCGGGGCGACATCGAGCAGCACCCCATCCAGCACCCGCGCCAGATCGTCGGCCGAGCCAGCCGCGACACCTGCCGCGCCGGTCGGGTCGAGGCGCAGCAGCAGCGATTGCGCGCCCTGCGCCAGCTCCTCCAGCGCCTCGGCGTTGGCCCCGGCAGGATCGCCGGCGCGCACGGCGGCGCGCACGTCCCAGCCGGGGGCGGCGCGGTGCAGGGGCGGCGCGGCGCTCGCCGCCTCGTACAGCGGCGCGATCTCCAGGCCTTCGAGGGTGCGCCGGGTCAGCGTATCGAGTGGCGCGCCCTTCAGCGTCTTCTCCACCAGAGCCAGCCAGGCGCCGCGGTCAGACGCGGGGAAACCGCTGGCCAGCGGAATGATCGGCACATCTGTCGGGTTCGGGGCAGGCGAGGCATCGGACATGGGCCGCCGTTGCAGCCCATGCCGCTACGGGCGTCAAGCAGCGGCCGCGCCGGTTTGCGCTGGCTGGCCCGGCGCCGCCGGCCCGCCGCCTACCGCCGGCTGCGTGTTCACGGCGATGAACCACAACTGAATGCGGCGAGCGCCATGCCGTTCAGATCGCTCCCTCTAGGTTCGCGACATCGCCAATCACGGCGATGCAAACGACCTAACGAGGACTTCGACTCCGATGAAACTGCGTAACCTCCTGATCGCCGCCGTTGGCCTGACCATGGCCGCGGCCTCCGCCGGCGCGGCTTCCGCCGCGACCCCCTGGCAGAACCATCACCCGCGGCGCGTCGAGGTGAACCATCGCCTCAACCACATCAACCACGTGATCCGCGTCGATCGCCGCCGCGGCGACCTCACCGCCCTGCAGGTCCGCCGGCTGCACGAACGTGACACCCTGATCCGTGTGCGCGAGCGCCACTTCGCCCGTCATGACGGTGGCCACCTCACCCGTCACGAGCATCGCCTGCTGAACCACCGGGAGACCGTGCTTCGTCACCACATCTGACGCGTGACTGACAGGCTCGAAATCCTCCTTCTCCCCGCCGGCTTTTCGGTGACAATGCGCTCCGTTCAGAGTCGCGCGGGGAGGGGGACGTTTCGCGAGGGCTAGTTCGTCAGCTCCAGTGAAGGTCGCCGGCTTCCGCCCGATGATGGGGTCCGTTCTTCAGGGAGTAGGCGCTTGGACATCCACATACCGCACCCGCATATCAAGCATCGGGCGATCTCGGGCCCGCACACGACGGAAAAGGAACACGTCGGCTTCAACGGCCGCGTCGCTCTGCTCATCACCGGCGCCGTCGGCACCATGTGGTGCGCCTATATCTTCGCCGTCCTTGCCCTGGTCAGCTTGCCGGACGCGATCAAGGGCGGCACCGCCCAGCTGATCGCCTGGATTGCCCAGACCTTCCTGCAGCTGGTGCTGCTGTCGGTGATCATGGTCGGGCAGAAGGTCGCCGCCGCGGCGTCGGACAAGCAGGCCCTGCAGACCTACAACGACGCCGAGGCGCTGCTGAAGATCCAGGACGAGCTGCACCAGCTGCTGAAGCTCAACAACGACCTCACCACCGAGATCCATACGATGATCGCCAAGCAGAACGGCGACGCGGCCCCGGCCGAGGTCGCCGCTACCTAGCGGCGGCGGACGGGTTCAGCGCCTGGCGTTGGCGATGCCGATCACCACGGCCAGCACCACGGTCAGGGCGCCCGCGAGGCCGATCAGCACCCCGGCGGTCAAGGCCGCGCTGTCGATCAGCGGGTTGTCGAACTGTGGGAAGAGCCGCGGCGCGTTGGCCATCGCGACGCCGCCGATCAGGCACAGGGCGCCGATCACGCCGAGGCGGACGGGCGAGGCGTTGGGCTGGAAACGTCCGGCCACGGGGCGGCTACAGCTGGTCGCCGGTCAGCGCGGCGTGCAACGGGATGTCGGGTAGCGCCGCGATGCGCGGCTCGCCGGCCCCGCGCCAGATGGCGCAGACGATGGCGGTGATGTCGGCGCCGTCCTCCACCAGCAGGCGGGCGGCGTCCGTGATGGCGCCGCCGGTGGTGACCACGTCCTCGATGATGACCAGGCGCTTGCCGCGCACCTCGCCGCCTTCCACCGCCCGGCAGGTGCCGTACTTCTTGGCCTCCTTGCGCACGAACACCGCCGGCAGGCCCGAAGCCAGCGACATGGCAGTGGCGATCGGCACGCCGCCCAGCTCCAGCCCCGCCAGCACTTCCGTCCCCGGCGGCAGCAGCGTCAGCATGCGCGCGGCGATGCGCTTCAGCAGCACCGGCTCGGCCTCGAAGCGGTACTTGTCGAAGTAGTGGGTGGCGGTCTGGCCGGAGCGCAGCAGGAACTGGCCCTCGAGGCGGGCGATGGCGCGGATGTCGCGGGCAAGGTCGTCCATGTGCAGCGCCTTAAGGAAGCCGGTGGCCGGTTTCTTCCATGACGCGCCGCTTCGGTCCAGGCGGTCTTAGACGTCGAGCGCGTAACCGGCCGAGCGGACCGTGCGGATCGGGTCGGCGGTTTCGTCGGCCGAGAGGGCGCGGCGCAGGCGGCCGATGTGGACATCGACCGTGCGGGTCTCGACGTAGACATCCGAGCCCCAGACCGCGTTGAGCAATTGCTCCCGCGAGAACACCCGGCCCGGGTGCTGCATGAAATAGTCGAGCAGGCGGAACTCGGTCGGGCCCAGGTGCACGTCCTTGCCGGCGCGCTTCACCCGGTGGGCCGAGCGGTCGATGACGATGTCGCCGTGGCGGATACGGTCTTCGGCCAGGCCCGGGCGGATGCGGCGCAGCACGGCGCGGACGCGGGCGGAGAGTTCGCTCATCAGGAACGGCTTGACGATGTAGTCGTCTGCGCCGGTGTCGAGGCCGCGCACCCGGTCGGTTTCCTCGCCGCGCGCGGTCAGCATGATGATCGGCAGGTTGCGGGTGGCCGGGCGCTGGCGCAGGCGCCGGCAGACCTCGATGCCCGACACCGATGGCAGCATCCAATCGAGGATCACCAGGTCCGGCAGCTTCTCGTCGATCCGGATCAGCGCCTCTTCGCCGTCGCCGCAGACCTCGACGCGGCAGCCTTCCTTGTCGAGGTTGTAGTGCAGCAGGGTGGCCAGCGCCTGTTCGTCCTCGACCACGAGGATGTACGGCTGGACCGAGACCTTGGCCTGAACGCCTGATTCGAACCCCATCCTAGCGCTCCAGGGAATCCAGCTTGGGCCGCTGGTCGGTCAGCTGCTCGCCGGTGATCTCGTACATGATGATCTCGGCGATGTTGGTGGCGTGGTCGCCGATGCGCTCGAGGTTCTTGGCCACGAACAGCAGGTGGGCCGACGAGGCGATCGTGCGCGGGTCGCCCATCATGTAGGTCAGGAGCTCGCGGAAGATGCTGTCGTAGTGCTCATCGACCTCCTGGTCGCGCTGCCAGACCACGCGGGCGCGGTCCATGTCGCGGGCGGCGAAGGCGTCCAGCACATCCTTCAGGCGGCCGGCCACCAGCTCGCCCATGCGCTCGATCGAGCGGGTGACGGGGGTCAGCGGGTCGGTCTGGGCGATCACCAGGGCGCGCTTGGCGATGTTCTTGGCCAGGTCCCCGCAGCGCTCGAGGTTCATGCTGATCTTCAGCGCCGAGATGGTGCGGCGCAGGTCGTCGGCGACCGGCTGGCGCAGGGCAATCAGGCGGATGGCGCGGCGCTCGATGTCGATCTCGATCTCGTCCAGCCGCGCATCGCGGCCGATCACGGCCTGAGCCAGGGCGACGTCGCGCCGGGTGATGGCGCGGATCGAATCGACCACCTCGACTTCGGCCAGCCCGCCCATCCGCGACAGCTCCGCGGTCAGGCTCTCCAGCTCGTCGTCGTAGGCTCTGTGAATATGCTCGACCATGCGCGGCCTCCTTACCCGAACCGGCCGGTGACGTAGTCGCTGGCGCGCTTGGTCGCCGGCTTGGTGAACATGCCCGCCGTCTCGCCGAATTCGACCAGTTCGCCCAGGTACATGAAGCCCGTGTAGTCGGAGACGCGCGCGGCCTGGCCGAGGTTATGGGTGACGATGACGATGGTGTAGTCGGCCTTCAGCTGGGTCACCGTCTCTTCGAGCTTGGCGCTGGAGATCGGGTCGAGCGCCGAGGTCGGCTCGTCGAGCAGCAGCACCTCGGGGCGCACCGCGATGCCGCGGGCGACGCACAGGCGCTGCTGCTGGCCGCCGGAGAGGCCGAGGCCGGAGGTGTTCAGCTTGTCCTTCACCTCGTCCCAGAGGGCCGAGCGGCGCAGCGAGTCCTCGACGCGGGCGTCCATGTCGGGCTTGGAGAGGCGCTCGGAGAGCCGCACGCCGAACGCCACGTTGTCGTAGATCGACATCGGGAACGGGGTGGGCTTCTGGAACACCATGCCGACCCGGGCTCTTAAGCGGGTGAGGTCGAGGCCGGGACGCAGAATGTCCTCGCCGTCGAGCAGAATCTTCCCGGTCGCCTTCTGGCCCGGATAGAGTTCGAACATGCGGTTCATCGTGCGCAGCAGCGTGGACTTGCCGCAGCCGGAGGGTCCGATCAGCGCCGTCACCGCCTTCTCCGCGAAGGGGATGGTGACGCCTTTCAGCGAGTGGGTCTTGCCGTAGTAGAAATCCAGTTCCTGGACGGCGAGCTTGACCTTCCGGTTGTCGATCCGCGCGACCGAGACGTCGAAGGCGTCAGGGGCCAGCGTGTTCATGCGGGTGTCAGGGCTCCTGGTTCAGGCAGAGACTGTTGCGGCGCAGCGGTGGCGTTTCCCCGAATCAGCCGCTCCAACGCCGCTCCTTAGCCGTGGGCGTTATCGCTTTTGTGACACCGTGGCGCCGGCGCCTCGTCACTGAACTGTCGCGGAACTGTCGGTCGAGCGTTACACGGCCGGTCTAATTGCCTGCCATTCAGACCTGCCGGCCCCGCTGGATAGCACGGGAGGCGGGGCTTTGGACGAGGGGGACCCCTACAGATGACTATGAAAACCTCGCTGTGCGGCGGGGCCGCACTGGTGGCGCTGCTGGCGCTGGGCCTGACGCCGGCCGCCATGGCCAAGACGCCGCATCGTCACTACGCCGACCCGGCGGCCAGCGCCGCCGCGGCCGAACGGGCGGAGATGAAGAACGAGGTTGATGAGCTGAAGCAGCAGGTCGCCGCGCTCGAGGACTGGAAGAACCAGCAAGCCCAGACCCAGGCGCAGACGCAGGCCCAGGTCAGCGACCTGCAGGGCCAGCTCACCCAGGCCAACGCCCGCGCCGACCACGCCGAGCTGCAGGTCGCGGCCGAGATCCAGACCCTGCCGACCCAGGTCGACGCCGACGTGGCCAAGCACACGCCGAAGACCGACAAGATCTACTACAAGGGCATCACCCTCACGATCGGCGGGTTCGCGGCGGCCGAAACGGTCTACCGCACACGCAACAATGTCGCCGACATCGGTTCGAACTATTCCAAGATTCCGTACAACAACAGCGTCCTCGCCCA
>DATAVF010000265.1:0-2040 GCA_036267835.1 Caulobacteraceae bacterium
GACGGCGCTCTCGACCACGCCGGCCATCTCGTCGAGCACCAGCTCGATCTCCTTCGGGTAGATGTTGAGGCCGCCCGAGATGATCAGGTCGCTGACCCGGCCGGAGAGCCAGAGGCGGCCGTCGGGGTCGAGCCGGCCGACGTCGCCGGTGATGAAATAGCCATCGGCGGCGAAGGCGTCGGCGGTCTTGGCCGGGTTGCGCCAGTAGCCGGAGGTGACGCTAGGCCCCTTGATCTGCACGATGCCATCGTCGGCCACCCGCAGGCTCACGCCGGGCAGGGGATAGCCGACGCTGCCGGCGAGGCGCTCGCCGTGCAGCGGGTTGGTGGTGATGATCGCCGCCTCGCTCATGCCGTAGCGCTCCAGGATTCGCTGGCCGATGCGGGCCGCGAAGTCCTCGAAGGTGGAGGGGAGCAAGGGCGCCGAGCCGCAGATGAAGAGCCGGATGGCCGCCGCCGCCTCGCGGGTGAAACGGGGGTCGGCGAGCAGGCGGGTGTAGAAAGTCGGCACGCCCATCATCACGGTCGATTGCCGCATCGCGGCCACCACCGCGGTCTCGTCGAACTTCGGCAGCCACAGCAGCTTGGAGCCCGAAAGCAGGACGCAGTGCAGGGCGATGAAGAGGCCGTGCACATGGTAGATCGGCAGGGCGTGCAGCAGGGTGTCGGCGCCGGTGAAGCCCCAGGCGTCGGTCAGCGCCTGGCCGTTGTCGCCCAGCGCCTGGTGGCTGAGCATCGCGCCCTTGGAGCGGCCGGTGGTGCCGCTGGTGTAGACGATGGCGGCGAGGTCGGTCGGCACGGCCTCGTGCACGGCCTCCAGCGGGTCCAGGGCCGCGGCCTCGGCCGCCAGCGCCACCGCGTCGGTGACGAAGAGCGCCGGCTCGGCGTCGCGGACGAAGTAGTCGATCTCCGCCGCCACATAGGCGGTGTTCAGCGGCAGCAGGGCCGCGCCCACCTTCAGCGTCGCCAGGTAGAGCATCACCATCTCGGGGCTCTTGGCCGACTGCACGGCCACCCGGTCGCCGGGCGCCACGCCCTTTGCCTTCAGCAGCGCCGCCAGCCGCCCGACGCCGGCCTCGACCTCGCCGTAGCTGAGCGCGGCGCCGTCCGGCATGACGAACAGGGCCTGCGAGCGATCCTCGGGGAAGCGGGCGGCGAGGCGGGCGTAGAGGTTGCCGGTCATGGCCCGGCGGTTGACGGGATGGCGCCGCGGTTGTCAACGTCGCGGCGCGTGGTGTCGGAGGTGAGATGGACCTGGGTGTGGAAAAGCTGATCGGGCGCAAGGACGGCGCTATCGGCTGGATGATCTTCAACAATCCCGAGCGCCGCAACGCCGTCTCACTCGACATGTGGCGGGCGATCCCGGACGTGCTTGCCGCCTTCGAGGCCGACCCGGAGGTGCGGGTGATCGTCTTCACCGGCGCCGGCGAGCGCGCCTTCGTTGCGGGCGCCGACATCTCGCAGTTCGAGGCCGAGCGGAGCGACGCGTCGGCCGAGCAACGCTATTCGTCGGCCTCGGCGGCGGCCACCGTGGCCATGAGCGGGCTCTCCAAGCCCTCGATCGCGATGATCCGCGGCTACTGCATCGGCGGCGGCCTCGCCGTGGCGCTGACCTGCGACATGCGCATCTGCACCGAGGAATCGCGCTTCGCCATCCCGGCGGCCCGCCTCGGCCTGGGCTACGGCTTCGGCGGGGTGAAGGCGCTGATCGATGTGGTCGGCCCGTCGATCGCCAAGGAGATCCTCTTCACCGCCCGCCAGTTCTCGGCTGAGGAAGCGCTGCGCGTGGGCCTGGTCAACCGCGTCGCGCCGGCCGGCGAGTTGGAGACGCTGGTGCGCGACTACGCCGCCATGATCGGCGCCAACGCCCCGCTCACTCTGCGCGCCGCCAAGCTGGCCGCCCGCGAGGCGATGCGCGATCCCGAGCGGCGCCGCCTGGCCGAGGTCGAGGCCGCGGTCGCCGCCTGCTTCGACAGCGCCGACTTCAAGGAGGGCCGCACGGCCTTCATGGAAAAGCGCTCGCCCCAGTTCCGGGGCGTCT
>DATAVF010000266.1:0-1794 GCA_036267835.1 Caulobacteraceae bacterium
CCCTTGCCCGGCGCGCCCGGCTCAGCTATGAGCCCCGCCCGTCTCCACCAGGGCTCGAACCCATGACCCGGACCGGTCGGTCCAACGCCGCCGCATTTGTCTCGCTCCCGTATTCGGGCGCGTGGCGAATGCTTGCCGCCAAAGCCGACACCCTCCAGGTCCCCTCCACCTCCGCCTTCGAGCCCTCAAATGACCCCCGCCATCACCGTCACGGAGCTTCGCAAGACCTATCGCTTCGCTAAGGCGCGGCGCGGGTTCACGCAGTCCCTGGCGGGGCTCTTCAAGCCTGAGTTCACCGAGGTCGAAGCGGTCGGCGGGGTCTCGTTCGAGATCGCCGCGGGCGAGCGCGTCGCCATCATCGGGCCGAATGGCGCGGGCAAGTCCACCACCCTGAAGATGCTCTGCGGGGTGCTGGATCCCAGCGCCGGCGCGGCCCAGGTGCTGGGCTTCACGCCCTGGAAGGAGCGCCGCAAGCTCGCCTACGAGATCGGCGTCGTCTTCGGCCAGCGCTCGCAGCTCTGGACCGAGCTGCCGGTGCGCGACAGTTTCGCCCTGCTGCGCCGCGTCTACGACCAGCCGGAGGCCGCCTTCACCCGCCGCCGCGATGACCTCGTCGAGCGCTTCGGCGTCGGCGCGCTGATGGACCAGCCGGTGAACCGGCTGTCGCTCGGCCAGCGCATGCGCTGCGAGATCGTGGCGGCCCTGCTGCACGGCCCGCGCCTGCTCTTCCTCGACGAGCCCACCATCGGCCTCGACGTCACCGCCAAGGCCGCGATCCGCGACTTCATCCGCGAGCAGTCGCGCAATGAAGGCCAGACCGTGCTGCTGACCTCGCACGATACCCGCGACATCGAGCTGGTGTGCGAGCGGGTGATCGTGATCAACGCCGGCCGCATCGTGCTCGATCAGCCGACCGACCAGCTGCGCCGGCGCTTCATCGCCCGCAAGCTGGTGACCCTGGTCTCGCAGGCGCCGAGGCTGGCGCTGGACATGCCGGGCGTCGCCCGCCGGCCAAGCGATCCGCACACCACCATCCTCGAGGTCGATATCCGCGACACCCGTATCGAGGCGGTGATCGCCGCCGCCCTGGCGCTGGGCGGCATCGAGGACGTGACCGTCGAAGACCCGCCGATGGAGGAGGTGATCCATGAGATCTACGCCGCCCTTCACCCGTAGGCTGGCCGACAACGCCGCCGCGATGGGCGCGGCCTACCGCGTCGGGCTGGCGGCCGCTGTCGCCGACGCGCCGATGCTGCTCGGCCGGGCGATCTTCTACGGCGTGCTCTTGATGGTGCTGGTGTCCTTCTGGGACAAGGTCGCGGCCCAGCGGCTGGCCGGCACCCTGGCCGTGCGCCTGCCGCCCGGCGGGCTCGGCGTCTACGTCGGCGTCACCGAGTGGATCACCCTCTCGGTGCCCGCCGTGCAGCTGAAGCTCGAGGACGACATCCGCTCCGGCGCGCTGGAGCCGCACCTCTTACGCCCCAAGCAATACCTGGCGCAGACCCTGGCCGGGCAGGCCGGCAGCATGACGGCGCGCCTGGTGATGCTGGGCGCGGCCGGCCTGCTGTTGCTGACGGTGTCGGGGCGACCCTGTCCGCCGGGGCTGGGCCTGGCCTATGTCGCGGTGCTGGGGGTGGTCGGCGCGTCGATCGGCCTCTTGCTCTTCACCCTGGTCGGCCTGACCGCCTTCTGGCTGCGCCGGGTGCTGCCGCCCCTCTTGATCATGCAGAAGCTGATGTTCCTGCTGGGCGGCCTCTTCGCGCCGATCGCCTTCTACCCGCCCTGGCTCTGGCG
>DATAVF010000267.1:0-12844 GCA_036267835.1 Caulobacteraceae bacterium
CCCCGAAGGCGATGACCTCGGCCGACGCGCCGGCGCGGCCCGCCCCTTCGAGGGCGGCGATCTCGGTGCGCAGGGAAGCCAGCTTTTCCTGGCGAGTGGGGGGCATGTCCGTCCAACGTAAATGTTCTCTTTTTGTTCTAGAACTGAAGGGCGTGGAGTCAAGTCGCGAGAATCGGACGCGGCGGGGACAAAGCGGCGCAGGCTGCCGCGTCATTCGCCAACCTTCCGCGGCCGCGGAGCGGCGGCGCAAAAGCCCCGTCCTTGACTCGACACGGACACCCGAACACGCTCCGCCAAGCGAACTAAGCCGCCTTCTCGAAGGGGCAGGTTCGGTGTTTCTTCTTAAACTTCAAATAGCTGGCGCCGAGGAGATCCCGGATATCCGCTGCGCGGATTCCGGGATGACACACTGTTGGGGGAATGGGAGGGCGGTGGGCGGAATGGGGTGCGGGGCGGCCGCGCGCCCCTCAGCAGCCGTCCTCTTCGGCCTCCGCCAGCAGAGCGTGCACATCCGCGCCCTCCGGCTCGGCATCGTCCGCGCCGAGGCCGCGGACGATGATCGCCTCGGCCGTTGCGTCGAGGGAGGCGAGCCCAGTCCGAGCCCTCCAGACCTCGAGCCGCGCCGCCAGATCGTCGGAGATCGCTACGGTTCTCATGGCCCGAAGGCTATCAGAACCGCAGCGCGCGCGCTTCCTTCACGTGCGGCAGCGACCGGATCTTGGCCAGGAGCGCCTGATCTGGAGCCTGATCGACGCCCACGAGGGCAATCGCGTCCTGGCCGGCGGCCACGCGGCCGAGGTTGAAGGTGGCGATGTTGACGCCCGTCTCGCCCAGCAAAGCGCCGAGGGCGCCGATGAAGCCCGGTTTGTCGAGGTTGTTCACGTAGAGCACGTCCGGCGCGAAGGCCGCATCGAGCTCCATGCCCTTCACCTCGACGATGCGCGGGGCGCCGGCCATCACCGTGCCGGCGAACGAGCGGCGGCCCATTTCGGTGGTGACGGTGATGCGGATCAGGCTGTCGTAGACGGGCGAGGTCTCCTGGCGGGATTCGGAGACGGTGATGCCGCGCTCCTTGGCCACCGCGGGGGCGGAGACCATGTTCACTTCGGAGAGCATCGGCCGCAGGAAGCCGGCCAGGGCGGCGGCCGAGAGCGGGCGCACGTTCAAGGCCGCGACGTCGCCCTCATAGGCGATGTCCACGCCCTTCAGCCCGACATCGACCATCTGGCCGGCGAACGCGCCGAGCTTTTCGGCCAGCGCCACGTAGGGCTTCAGCTTGGGGGCCTCGTCGGCGGTGACCGAGGGGCTGTTGAGGGCGTTGGTGACCGCGCCGGTGAGCAGATAGTCGCTCATCTGCTCGGCGACCTGCAGGGCCACGTTCTCCTGCGCCTCGTTGGTCGAGGCGCCGAGGTGGGGGGTGGCAACGAAGTTGGGCGCGCCGAAGAGCGGGTTGGCCTTGGCTGGCTCCTCGACGAAGACGTCGAAGGCCGCGCCGCCGACCTGGCCGCTTTCCAGCGCCGCGCGCAACGCCGCCTCGTCGACGAGGCCGCCGCGAGCGCAGTTGATGATCAGCACGCCCTTCTTGGTCTTGGCCAACGCCTCGGCGGAGAGGATGCCGCGGGTCTTGTCGGTGAGCGGGGTGTGCAAGGTGATCAGGTCGGCGCGGGCCAGGAGGTCTTCGAGCTCGACCTTCTCCACCCCCATTTCCACGGCCCGCTCCGGCGACAGAAACGGGTCGTAGGCGACGACGTGCATCTTCAGCCCGTTGGCGCGGTCGGCGACGATGGAGCCGATGTTGCCGGCGCCGATCAGGCCCAAGGTCTTGCCGTAGAGCTCGACGCCCATGAAGCGGTTCTTCTCCCACTTGCCGGCCTGCGTGGAGGCGTCGGCGGCGGGGAGCTGGCGGGCGAGGGCGAACATCAGGGCGATGGCATGCTCGGCCGTGGTGATCGAGTTGCCGAAGGGGGTGTTCATCACCACCACGCCGGCGGCGGTGGCGGCGGGGATGTCGACGTTGTCGACGCCGATGCCGGCGCGGCCGATCACCTTCAGGCGCTTGGCCGCGGCCAGCACGTCCTTGTCAGCCTTGGTGGCGGAGCGGACGGCGAGGCCGTCGTAGTCGCCGATGATCTTCAGCAGTTCGTCTTTGGGCAGGCCGGTGCGGACGTCGGCCTCGACGCCGCGGGCGCGGAAGATGGCCACTGCGGCGGGAGAGAGCTGGTCGGCGATGAGGACTTTGGGGGGCATGGGAGTGTCTCTCAGCTCCCCTCCCCCTTGAGGGGAGGGGTCGGGGGTGGGGTTTTGTTTCGACTGGACGGGATGGCGGCCGGCAGACCCCCACCCCTGACCCCTCTCCTCAAGGGGGAGGGGGACTATGCCGGCGACAGCTCGGCCGCGAGGGTGGCGAAGGCCCAGTCGAGCCAGGGGGTGAGGGCAATGAGGTCGTCGTCATCGACCGTGGCGCCGCACCAGATGCGCAGGCCGGGCGGGGCGTCGCGGTAGCCGCCGATATCGAGGGCCGCGCCTTCCTTCTCCAGCAGCGCGGCGAGGCGCTTGGCGAAATCGGCCTGGGCGTCTTCCGGCAGCGAGGTGATCTCGGGGGCGACGACCTTCAGGCAGACGCTGGTATTGGAGCGGATCGCGGGGTCCTGCGCCAGGAAGTCGACCCACGGGGTCTTGGCGACCCAGTCGGCCAGCACCTGCAGGTTGCCGTCGGCCCGGCGCTTCAGTTCGCCCAGCCCGCCGATCGAGGCCGACCACTTCAGGGTGTCGAGATAGTCTTCCACGCACAGCATCGAGGGCGTGTTGATGGTCGCGGCTTCGAAGATGTCGGCCGCCAGCTTGCCGCCCTTGGTCAGGCGGAAGAGCTTCGGCATCGGCCACGCCGGCTTGTGGCTTTCCAGGCGGGCGACGGCGCGCGGCGAGAGGATCAGCATGCCGTGCGCGGCCTCGCCGCCGAGGGCCTTCTGCCAGGAGAAGGTGACCACATCGAGCTTCGGCCAGTCGAGGGTCTGGGCGAAGCAGGCGCTGGTCGCGTCGCAGATGGTGAGGCCGGTGCGATCGGCGGCGATGAAGTCGCCATTGGGCACGCGCACGCCGGAGGTGGTGCCGTTCCAGGTGAAGACGAGGTCGGCGTCGGGCCGCACCTTGGTCAGGTCCGGCAGCTGGCCATAGGGCGCGTCCAGCACTTCGGCGGGGAGCTTCAGCTCCTTCACCACGTCGGTGACCCAGTCCTTGCCGAAGCTCTCGAAGGCCAGCAGCTGCACGGGCTTGGACCCCAGCAGCGACCACAGCGCCATCTCGACGGCGCCGGTGTCCGACCCCGGCACGATGCCGATCAAATAGTCGGCCGGCACTTGCAGCACGGTGCGGGTCTGGTCGATGGCGGCCTGCAGGCGCGCCTTGCCGAGCTTGGAGCGGTGCGAGCGCCCCAGGACTGCCGATCTCAGGTTTTCAGCTGACCACCCGGGGCGCTTGGCGCATGGCCCGGAGGAAAATTCGGCGCGAGCCGGCCGCATGGCCGGTTTGGCGAGGGTATTCATGATGTCTCCCATCCTTGCAGATGAGCAGCGCCCCGTTGGGAGGGCGTGGCCCGGCGCGGAAGAACTCCGGTTCGACCGCGGGCGCAAGGGGGAAAATCTAGGGTGCGCCGATTCTACGCTGAGCTTGCGGATCGCTGTTTGCGGCGGGCTTCCAGCTCGGCCTCCTCGCGGGCGTCGGCGACGCGCCGGCGGATCGAGAGGATGGCGCCGGTGAACATGGCGATCAGAATCCCCCAGTCATCGCCATTGTTGATCCAGGCATGGGTGCTGTCGATCTTCAGCTCGTTGATCAGGTACCAGGCGTGCAGGCTGAACTGGGCGGCCTGGAACAGCATCGCCGCGCCGAGCCAAAGGTTGGCGTAGCGGACGGCCAGCAACAGAAAGGTGACGGCGCACACGAAGTCGGCGCCCAGCAGGATGGTCTCCGCCGAAACGTCGCCGACATGCGGACGGATGATCATCGTCGCAATCTCGAGGACTGCGTAGGCGCACGCGGCGACCCGCGTTGCAAAATCGCCCTTCCACAGCGCGAAGGCCACGGTGGCCCACGTCGCGATGTGAAGAATAAGCGATAGTAGACTTGGTGCCGACATGAATTGCGCCTCTAGCCGGAGCTAGAGGCGCAAAACGGTTAAGCTATCGCAACCACGAAGAAGTTAGGCGACTTCCCGCAGCGGGCTGCCGGCTTGCTCGACCTTGTCTTCAGTGCCGTCCATCCGCGTGCGGATGCCGACACGCAGGCGGAGCTCGTCGAGCTCGCCGTGCGCCGCAACCATGGCGGTGCGGGCTTCGGAGAGCGCCGCGATCGCCGCGGCGACCTTGGCCATCGACGGATCGGTCGCGATCGCCGAGATCTTCGTTTCCTGACGGCCGCGAATCATCTCGCCCATCAGTTCGGTCGCTTCGGCCATCGCCGCATCGACCGCTCCTTCAGTTGCGCGCAGCTTAGTCGCCACGCGCCGCGCCACCAGAACTTTATCCACGTTTGAACCCTCGAACCCCAAGGAATAATTCACCGTAAATGAAACCTTACCACGTGTCGAGTCGAAAACGGCGGGGGCCGGAAGCGAAACGTTAGGGATGGGCAGGTATAGAGGCCGATAGGTGCGGTAAAAACGCACACGTTAACTATAACGGGCCCGCGGATGCGAGATCGCAACAGACCGCCGTTTCAGGCGCGGGTCGCCAGCGTGGCGATCATTACCACCGTTGCGGTACTGGTGGCGGCGTCCATTTCTTTCATGCTGCAACAGTGGAGCGTCAGCCGACAACAAGCTCGGCAAGAAGAAGCGACACTATCCAGCGTATTGGCGACGTCGGTCGCGCCGGATGTTGCTGAGCACGACGTGAAGGGATTGCAGAATGACATCGCCGCGTCGGCGGCGTCTCATTCTCTGGTCGATGTTCATCTGACGGACGCTGACGGCAAGATGCTGTACAGCTTCACCGCGCCGCAGCGCGCGACCCCGGAAACCGGTCCGATTCAGGTTACCACCACGCCGGTGGTCTGGAACGGGCAACGCGTCGGCCAGGTGGTGCTGCGCGCCCACGAGCCGACCATCGTTGCGCTGCTGCCACGGTTTCTTGCGTTAACCGGCGCCCTTTTCTTCGGCGCCAGCGGAATTGCGCTCTTCGTTGCTCAGAGCCTGTCACGCCGCGTCACTGCGCCAATCGAGCGGCTCTCCAAGGCGATGGCCCAGGTGGCCTCCAGCGGAGAGTTCGTTCCCCTGGGCGCCCATATCGCCGACGACGACGTCTTCCTGCGCCTGACCACCAGCTTCAACGATCTGCTGGCCCAGATCGACGCCAACCACAAAGAACTGTGCGAGACGCTTGAGGACCTGATGGAGGCGCGCGACGCGGCCAATGCGGCCAATGTCGCCAAGTCGCAGTTCCTGGCCAACATGAGCCACGAGATCCGCACCCCGCTCAACGGCGTCTTGGCCATGGCCGAGGTGATGGACCGCGGCGATCTTTCCGATCCGCAGCGCGAGCGCCTGTCGGTGGTGCGCCAGTCCGGCGAGCAGCTGCTGGCGGTGCTCAACGACGTGCTCGACCTTTCCAAGATCGAAGCCGGCAAGCTGGAACTCGACGAGCAGGACTTCGACATCGACCGCGTCGCCCAGTCGGTGCGCGACGGCTTCAGCGCGCTGGCCGCCGAGCGGGGCCTGACCTTCGAGGTCGGTGTGTCGGACGCCGCCCAGGGGGCCTGGCGCGGCGACCCCGATCGCCTGCGCCAGATCTTCGCCAACCTGATCTCCAACGCGGTCAAGTTCACCGCCAAGGGCGCTGTCACCGCGCGCTTCGAGGCGGCCGACGCCGGCGGCCTCAGGCTCTCCGTCACCGACACCGGCATCGGCATCCCGCAAAACAAGATCCTCACCCTGTTCGAGAAGTTCACCCAGGCCGACTCCTCGACCACCCGCCAGTACGGCGGCACCGGGCTGGGCCTCGCCATCTGCCGTGAGCTGGCCCAGCTGATGGGCGGCCAGATCTCGGTGATGAGCGAAGAAGGCAAGGGCTCGACCTTCATCGTCGAGCTGCCCTTCGAGCGCGCCGCCAGCTCGGCCCCGGTCGAGGCCGCGCACCCCACGGTCGACGTGCAGCAACGCAGCGTGCGGGTGCTGGCGGCCGAGGACAACCTGGTCAATCAGAAGGTGCTGAAGGCCATCGTCGAGCCGATGGACGTTGAGCTGTCGCTGGTCGGCGACGGCCGCGCGGCGCTGGAAGCCTGGCGCAGCGGCGAGTTCGACGTGATCCTGATGGACATCCAGATGCCGGTCATGGACGGCATCAGCGCCGCCAAGGCGATCCGCGCCGAGGAACGCGGCCTGAAGCGTCCGCGCACCCCGATCCTGGCCCTGACCGCCAACGCTCTGGTGCACCAGGTCGAAGAATACCTCGCCGCCGGCATGGACGGCCACGTCGCCAAGCCGATCGAGATCACCAAGCTCTATGACGCGATGAGCCGTGTCCTCTCCGAGCCGCAGGAAGCCGAGGCGGCGTGAGCCGGGCGCGCCCGGCGCGCGCCGGCGCCTAATTAGGCAATTGTCCGCACCTGCTGGTTGGTCCAGCGTGGAGACGGCGCATCGGCGCCCGGGCAGCGCCGCTCGCGGACGCGGCGGTGACCGCCCGCCTGGCGCCGCCGCTGGCCGGGCTGCCGCGCTGGCCTTCGCCGCCTGACGCTAACGTACAGCAACTAAGGCGCCGACACGGCCCCAAGGATGTCCTTCTCCCGGAGCGGGAGCAGGACACTTCGCGGGGCCCTGCAGGAGCTAGCGCAGTTCCGAGAACTTCTTCCCGTCCGCCACCAGCTTTTCCAGCAGCGGGGCGGGCTTGAAGGCGTCGCCCATGGCGCCCTGGAATTCCTGCATCTTGGCCAGCACCTTGTCCGGGCCGACGAGGTCGCCGTACCACATCGGGCCGCCCTGATAGACCGGCCAGCCGTAGCCGTTCTCCCACACCACATCGATGTCGGAGGCGCGGATCGCCTTGCCCTCTTCGAGGATCTTCGCCCCCTCGTTGATCATCGGATAGATGCAGCGCTCCAGGATCTCCTCGTCGGAGATCTTGCGCGGGTTGGTGCCCGACTTGACGATGAAGTCGTGCAGAATCTTCTCGGTCACCGGCGAGGGGTGGGCGACGCGGTTCTCGTCATAGTCATACCAGCCGGCGCCGGTCTTCTGGCCGCGGCGGTCGAGCTCGCAGAGCACGTCGCGGATCGACTCGCCTTTCGAGCGCTCCTTCACCCAGCCGATATCGAGGCCGGCGAGGTCGCTCATGGCGAAGGGGCCCATCGGGAAGCCGAAGTCGTAGAGCACCCGGTCCACGTCCCAGGGCATCGCGCCTTCCATGATCAGCTTGTTGGCCTCGCGCTGGCGGGCCCCCAGGATGCGGTTGCCGACGAAGCCCGGGCAGACCCCGACCAGCACCGCGATCTTGCCGATCTTGCGGGCCAGCTTCATCGAGGTGTTGATGACTTCCTTGGAGGTGTGATCGGCGCGGACGATCTCCAGCAGCTTCATCACATTGGCCGGCGAGAAGAAGTGCAGGCCGATCACTGACTCTGGCCGCTTGGTCACCGAGGCGATCTCGTCGATGTTGAGGCCCGAGGTATTGGTGGCGAGGATCGCGCCGGGTTTGCAGATGGCGTCGAGCTTGGCGAAGATGTCCTTCTTGATGTCCATGCGCTCGAACACGGCCTCGATGATCAGGTCGCAATCGGCGAGGGCGCTCATGTCGAGCGAGCCGGTCAAGCGGCTCATGCGCGCTTCGGTCTCTTCAGGCTTGGCGGTGCGCGAGCGCTCGTAGTTGCGCCGCACCGTGGCGAGGCCGCGATCGAGCGCGTCCTGCTTCACCTCGACAACCACCACCGGAATGCCGGCGTTGATGAAGTTCATGGCGATGCCGCCGCCCATGGTGCCGGCGCCGATGACGCCGACCTTGTTCACCGGGATCACCGCGGTGTCGTCCGGCACGTCCGGGATCTTGTTGGCCTGGCGCTCGGCGAAGAAGGCGTAACGCTGGGCGGCCGACTGCGAGCCACGCATCAGCTCGCCGAACAGCCGGCCCTCGGTCTTCAGCCCCTCCTCGAACGGCTGGTTCACCGCCGCCTCGATGCACTGGATGTTGTACTCGGGCGCCAGGAAGCCGCGGAACTTGCGGGCGTTGGCCTTGCGGAAGGTCTCGAAGATCTCAGGATGGCCGCGCGCGGCCTCGACCTTGTCGTTGAGCTCGCGCACCTTCTTCAACGGCCGGCCTTCGTGGGCGATGCGGCTGGCGAACTTCACCGCGCCGTCACGCAGGTCGCCCTCAGGCACGATCTCGTCGACGAGGCCCATGGCCAGGCATTCCTTGGCCGGCACGTGCTGGCCGCTGGTCATCATCTCCAGCGCCTTCTCAGGTCCGACGATGCGCGGCAGCCGCTGGGTGCCGCCGGCGCCGGGCAAGAGGCCCAGGTTCACTTCCGGCAGGCCGCAGCGGGCCGAGGGCACGGCGACGCGGTAGTGACAGGTCAGCGCCACTTCCAGGCCGCCGCCCAGCGCGGTGCCGTGGATCGCGGCCACCACCGGCTTGGTGGCGTTCTCGATGGCGTTCTGGACCTCGTAGAGGCTGGCGCCCTTCTGCGCGCCGCCGAATTCGGTGATGTCGGCGCCGGCGATGAAGGTGCGGCCTTCGCAGATGATCACCACCGCCTTGGCCCCGTCGTCGGCGAGCGCCGCCGCGACACCGCCGGCCAGGCCGTCGCGCACGCCGGCCGAGAGGGCGTTCACCGGCGGCGAGTTCAGCGTGATCACGCCGACATCGCCCACCAGGGCGTAGTCGGTCACGGCATTGATGGCGGTCATGGGCGGTTCCTCGTGCGCACGTTCTTGGCGGCGCGGGCGGCAAGGCCCGGCCGGTTCAAACGTTTGTATAGCCCCGCCTCAGGCGATCAAGCCTTGACCGCGACCAGGGTGAACATCCCCGGAATGGTCGGGTCCGTCCAGGCCGGGAGCTCGTCCAGCCGGGTGATGCGGAAGCCGACGTCGATCGCGGCGGTGACGATCTCGCCGAGCGTCCAGGCGCGCATGACGCAGGTCCCGAGGCTGCGGCTGTCACCGGTCGGGTTGGGCACTTGGCCGACAACCAGCTCGCTGAAGAAGTAGTCGCCGATCGCGCCCGGCTGCAGCAGCTTGCGCTCGACCGGATGGAACTCGTTCAGCACCATGCCGCCGCCGGGGGCCGTCAGCTGCGCCATCACGCTGAAGAAGCGCCCGATATCCTGGTGGTAGTGCAGGATGCCCAGCTCCATCACCAGCCAGTCGAACGTCCCGTCCAGGCCGAGCGAGCCGGCCTCGATCACGTCGCCGAGATGGTAGTCGATGGTGACGCCCGCGGCTGCGGCCAGCTCCAGCGCATAGCGCCGGTTCTCCTCGGCGAAGTCGAGCACTGTCGCCCGGGCGCCCAGCAGCGCCAGCGCCACCGCCACCCGGCCGTGCGAGCCCTGCACGTTGCAGATGCGCTTGCCGGCAACGTCGCCCATGTGCGGCAGCAGGCGGCGCAGCTTGTGGCCGGGATCGGCGACCAGCACCGCGGCTTCGGCCTGCGGGGTCCCGATGGCGCTGACCCAGGCGTCGTAGCGCTCGGCGTTCCACGCGGTGCGATTGCCGTCGCGCACGGCGGCGGCGTCAGCTGGGATGTCTTGCATGGGCCCCAGTTGCGCTGGCGCGGGCCGAAGTCAATAAGCTGGGGTGTCAGTGGGCGGCGCGTCCACGGGAGGAAGTGGCATGGGCATCCAGGGCCGCGCGGCCATCGTCGGCTGCGCGCAGTACAAGCCGCAGAAGGCCGCGACGGCGCCGCGCGTCTTCCATCTCGACCAGGTGGCCGACCTCGCCCGGCTGGCGCTGATCGATGCGGGCCTGGCCCCCACCCAGATCGACGGCCTGGTGCTCAACGGCCCGTTCTTCAGCGAGGTGCGTTCGTTCGTGCCGGCGATGGTCGGCGAATACCTCGGGCTGAAGCTGAACTTCGGCGAGGTGGTCGACCTCGGCGGCGCGGCGGCGGTGGCCATGGTCTGGCGGGCGGCGGCGGCGATCGAGCTTGGCCTCTGCGAGGCTGTGCTCTGCGTCGCCCAGGGCGGCCCGGCGCCTTCTGATCCGGAAGCAGTGCGCGCGCCCGGTGTCCGCCGCGGCCTCGGCGCCACCAGCGGCCTCTACGGCGCCCCCGAGGCGGAGTTCGACGTGCCCTACGGCCACGTCGCCCAGAACACCGGCTATGCGATGATCGCCCAGCGCTACAAGGCGGTCTACGGCTACGACGAGCGCGCCACCGCCAAGATCGCCGCCGACCAGCGCACCAACGCCTGCGCCAACCCCGAGGCCTTCTTCCACGGCCAGCAGATCAGCATCGACGATGTGCTGCAAAGCCGGATGATCGCCGACCCGTTGCACCTGCTGGAAATCGTCATGCCGGTGGCCGGCGGCGCGGCCTTCGTCGTCACCCGCAAGGATATCGACCGCGCCACCAGCCATCGCCCGGCCGTGATCCGCGGCTTCGGCGAGCACATCCAGTGCAAGTCGCCGAGCTATGCCGACGACATGCTGGTGACGCCGATCGGCCCGGCCTCGCGCCGCGCCTTCGCCATGGCGGGCCTGGCGCCGGCCGACATGCACATGGCCCAGGTCTACGACTGCTACACCATCACCGTGCTGCTGACGCTGGAGGACGCCGGCTTTTGCGCCAAGGGCGAGGGCATGGCCTTCGTGCGCGACCACGACCTGACCTACCGAGGCGATTTCCCGCTCAACACTCACGGCGGCCAGCTGAGCTTCGGCCAGGCCGGTGCGGCGGGCGGCATGTCGCAGGTGGTCGAAGCGGTGCTGCAGATCCAGGGCCGCTGCAGCGAGCGCCAGCTGGGCCGCCACGACCTCGCTTATGTCTCCGGCACCGGCGGGGTGATGAGCGAGCAGACCGCGCTGATCCTCGAAGGGGCCTGACCATGACCGACAAGCCGATGCCCCGGATCACGCCGCGCTCGCAGCCGTTCTGGGAGGCGCTGAAGGCGCACCGGATCGATATCCAGCAGTGCGACGCCTGCCACCGCTGGGTCTTCTTCCCGCGGCCCCAGTGCCCGCACTGCTACGCCACGGCGCTGACCTGGAAGACCGTTTCCGGCGAAGGCGAGCTGCTCACTTTCACCATCAGCCGCCAGCCTACCCTGCCGGAACTTGCCGACGAGGTCCCGCAGATGCTGGCGGTGGTGTGCCTGGACGAGGGCGTCCACCTCAACACCACCCTCACCGCCCTGGCCGAGGCCGAGATCAGGGTCGGGATGCGCGTGCGGCCGGTGTTCGACGGTATCGCGCCCGGAGAGGTGACCCTGCTGCGCTACACGGCGGCTTGACGCCGGCTCAGGCGACCGCCTTGCGCCACATCGGATAGAGCGTCGGCCCGCCGGGGATGGCGATCTCGCCGGTCACCTCGAAGCCGAAGCTCTGGTAGATCGGGATGTTCACGGTCTTGCTGGATTCCAAATAGGCCGGCATGTGCGCGGCGTCGGCGAGGGCCAGCTGTCGGCGCATGACCACGCCGCCGTAGCCCTTGCCCTGCTTGTCCGGGTCGGTGCCGATTGCCTGCAGGTACCAGTGCGGCTCGTGCGGGTGGCGCTTCTCGATCACGTCCATGGCCCAGGTCACCTTGCGCGCCCCCTGGAAGCCGAAGACGCCCAGGAACTCGGTCCCGTTGGTGATGTACTGCCAGAACGGGATCTCCCACTTGCCCGGCGGGCGCCAGAGGGCGACGGCCTCGTAACCGCTGGTGACGTCGCAGGCGTCGTGCGGCAGGCCGAGCTTGAACAACAGCTTGAAGAGCCGCGCGCCCTTGCTCTGGTCCGGCAACAGGAAGGCGATCAGCGGGTCATCGACGAAGGCCCGCGCCAGCGTGGCCGAAAGCGCGTCGGCGTCGGCCCAGGCGGCGGGCCGGGCGGCCACGCCGGATTCGCGGGCGGTGACGGCGGCATTCATGAGCTGGCGCCCCCGTGTCTCGTTGGGGGTATTTGCGGCCCGCTTTGCGCGCGACGCAATGCCTAGGTGAGCCGCTCGCCCCGACCCGTGACGCCGGCCAGCAGCAGGCGCAGGTCGAAGCGGCCGCTGGCCAGCGCGCCGGTGCGGAAGGCGCGGCCGGCCACCCAGAGTTCCAGCGCCGTGGTCCCGAACATCACCGCCGCGGTGCCGGCGACCTGCCAGATCGGTGGGCCGCTGGCGGCTCTCGCAGCCATCAGGAAGGGCGTGAAGGGCGGGAACCATGACAGGGCCTGCAAGAGTGGCGCATCGGGCCGGGTCACCGCCTGGCCCATGAAAATCATCGGGATGGTCAACAGGATCATGATGGGCCCGAGCAGGGTCTGGGCCTCGCGCGGCGTCTCGCAGAAGGCGCCGATGGTGGTGAAGAGCGCGGCATACATCAGGTAGCCGCCGACGAAATAGAGCAGGAAGTAGAGGATCAGGCCGCGGCCGATCATCAGGCTGACGATGTCGGATAGCAGCTGCGGGTTCTGCGTGCCGAAGAGCGTGCCGGCGACGCACAGCCAGACCGCCAGGGCGGTGGCGGTGACCCCGGCCGCGCCCAGGATCTTGCCGCCCATGATCTCGGGTGCCGAGGCGCTGGTCAGAAGCACCTCGAGGATGCGGTTCTGCTTTTCCTCGATGACACTGTTCAGGAGGATGCCGGCGCCGGTGAGGATCAGGCTCCAGAGCACCACGCCCATGGCGAAGCCGGCGATGCTGGGCAGCTTGTCGCGCAGCGACACCTGGCCGGCCTGG
>DATAVF010000268.1:0-3008 GCA_036267835.1 Caulobacteraceae bacterium
GACGTGCTGGCCGGCTCCGACGAAGTGCTGGTGGTCTCCGAACTGACCGTGCCGGCCCTGCTGGCGGCCCGCTCGCTGGCGTCGGAGGTCGAAGGCGAGCTGCCCGAGGGTCCGCAGCCGCGCATCATCCTCAACCGCCTCGCCAACCGGGTGTTCGGCCCCGCGCCTTCGCTGGCCGAAGCCGAGAAGGCGCTGCAGCGCAAGGCCGACGGCGGCATCACCTCCGACTGGGAGGCCGCCGCCGCATCGGTGAACCTGGGCGGCTCGATCACCCACCATCGCCCGCGCTCGAAGATCGTGCGCGACATCGGCGTGCTGGTCGACCGGCTGACCGGCCCGGTGGAAGTCGCCCGCGGCAAGAGGCGCGGCTGATGGCGCGCTTCAGCTTCAACCGCGGCGCGGGCGAGCCCGCCCGCCTGGTCGCCACCGACCCGGCCGATGCCCCCGCGCCGCTCGAGACCGCCGCCGAGACCTCGCCGGCCGCACCTGCATCGCCGATCGGCAAGCTGAACGTGCAGGCCGAGGTCGATCCCTCGGCCGACCCGCCGTCGCCGCCGGTCACCGACCTGATGCTCGACGTGCGGCTGAAGCTGCACACCAAGCTGATCGAGGAGATCGACCTCTCCAAGCTCGACAAGCTCGACGAGGCCGAGATGCGCCGCCAGGTGCACCGGCTGGTCGCCGACTTCGCCCGCACCGAACGCCTGGCGCTGACCTCGCACGAGCTCGACGAGCTGGGCTCCTCGGTGTTCGACGAGATGGTGGGGCTGGGGCCGATCGAGCCGCTGCTCAAGGACGACTCGATCGCCGACATCCTGATCAACGGCCCGTTCCAGATCTACGTGGAACGCCGCGGCGAACTGGAAGTCGCGCCCGTCCGCTTCCGCGACAACGACCACCTGCTGCGCATCGTCAACCGCATCGTCGCCACCGTCGGCCGGCGGATCGATGAGTCGTCGCCGATGGTCGACGCCCGCCTGCCCGACGGCAGCCGGGTCAACGCCGCCATCGCCCCGATCGCCATCGATGGCGCGGCGGTCTCGATCCGCAAGTTCTCCAAGAAGCCCTACAACCTCGAGCGCCTGGTCGAGGTGGGCGCCATGCCGGCGGCCGTGGCCGAGTTCCTGTTCGGCGCGGTGCGCAGCCGGGTCTCGACCGTGATCTCCGGCGGCACCGGCTCCGGCAAGACCACCCTGCTCAATGCGCTCTCGGCCGGCATCCGGCTGAAGGAGCGCCTGATCACCATCGAGGACGCCGCCGAGCTGCAGCTGCAGCAGCCGCACGTGGTGCGCATGGAAACCCGGCCACCCAACATCGAGGGCAAGGGCGAGATCCGCCAGCGCGAGCTGGTCAAGAACGCCCTGCGCATGCGCCCCGACCGGGTGATCCTGGGCGAGGTGCGCGGCGAGGAAGCCTTCGACATGCTGCAGGCCATGAACACCGGCCACGAAGGCTCGATGGCCACCATCCACGCCAACACCCCGCGCGATGCCGTCACCCGCCTGGAGCAGATGGTCGCGATGTCCGGCATGCGCCTGCCGCCGGAGAGCATCCGCGGCCAGATCGCCTCGGCCGTCGGCATGATCGTGCAGGTGATGCGGATGAGCGACGGCAAGCGGCGCCTGACCAGCGTCACCGAGATCACCGGCATGGAAGGCCAGGTGGTGCAGATGCAGGAGATCTTCGCCTACCACCGGCTCTCGACGGAAGCCGACGGCACCGTCGTTGGCGAGTTCCGCGCCACGGGCCTCAGGCCCAAGTGCATGGACGAGATGATCCGCCGCGGCATCCGCTTCGACACCGCCAACTTCGACCCCGGCCGGCCACTGACTTAGGTGCGAATGTTCCCTTCAAACCCCGCTGAAAGGGCAGGAGCCAGGGCATGGCCATAGACCCCCACCTGATCTTCCTGCTGCTGGTTTTCGCCACCGTGTTTTCCTTCGGGCAGGCGGTGTGGGGACTGGTGGGCCAGCGCCAGGCCAAGCGCGTGGTCAACAAGCGCCTGGCCACCGCCCAGCGCACCGGCTCGCTCGGCGAACTGGTGCTGGAGCTGCGCAAGCAGCGCGGCCTCGACGAGAACGGCCGCTCGATCTTCAACTGGACCTGGCTGGCCGACCTGATCAACCGCTCCGGCGTACACGTCGAGCCGCGGCGCTGGGCCATGTACGTCATGGGCGTGGTGCTGGCGGGCGGCATGGCCGGGCTCTACTTCACCCACAACCCCTTCATCGCTGTGGGCGCGGCGCTGGTCTGCGGCATCGGCGGCCCGTTCGGCTACCTGACCTTCAGGGCCGGCGCGCGGGCCAGCGGCCTCAGCCAGCAGCTGCCCGGCGCGCTGGAAGTGATGGTGCGCAGCCTGGAGGCCGGCCACCCGATCCCCACCGCCATCAACCTGGTCGGCCGCGAACTGCCCGACCCGGTCGGCTCCGAGTTCGGCATGGCCGCCGACGAGATCGCCTTCGGCGCGACGCTGGAGCAGGCCGTGGCCCGCATCGCCGACCGCTGCCGTCACCCGGACGTCGACCTCTTCGCCGCCGCCATCCGCCTGCAGGAAAAGGCCGGCGGCAACCTCGTCGGCCTCTTGAAGATGCTCGCCAAGACCGTCCGTGAACGGCACAAGATGCGGCTGAAGATCCGCGCCGCCTCGGCGGAGGGCCGGATGAGCGCCTACATCCTGACCGCAGCGCCCGTGGTCTGCATGGTGTTCATCAACGTCGCCCAACCCAACTACTACGCCGGCGTGCTGCACGCCCGCTTCGTGCAGATCGGCCTCGCGGTCCTGGGCGGCCTGCTGCTGACCGGCAACCTGGTCATGCGCAAGATGATCGACATGAGGATCTGAGCCGATGGACCCGGTCACGCTCTCCAGCCTCATCACCTGGGCCGCGCTCGGCCTGATCGCGGTCGCGGTCGGCGGCGGCAGCTTCGTCGGCATGCGCGCTCTCTCCACCGCCCAGCAGAGGCGCGCCCGACTGGCCGGCGCGCCGGCGCCGGGCGCGGCGACCAGC
>DATAVF010000269.1:0-6908 GCA_036267835.1 Caulobacteraceae bacterium
TGCCTGACTGGCGACCCGACCTGAGCAGCGATGGCCAGCCCGCCTACGCCCAGATCGCCGACGCCCTGGCGGCCGATGTGGCGCGGGGCGCCCTGGCCGTCGGCGCGCGGCTACCGACCCAGCGGGCGCTGGCGCTCGACCTCGGCCTCGCCATCGGCACGGTGTCGCGCGGCTATGCCGAGGCCGAGCGGCGCGGCCTGATCGAGGCGGTGGTCGGGCGCGGCAGCTTCGTGGCCGGCCCGGTGGCCGCGTCGCCGGAGAGCGATGGGCTCATCGACCTTGCCCGCAATGTCGCCCCGCTCGGCCCGGCCACGGCCGCCTTCCGCCGCACGGTCCTGACCCTGGCGCGGCGGCCGGACCTGGCGCAGCGGCTCGACTACGCCCCGGATGGCGGCTTCGAGGCGGACCGCCGCGCCGCGCAGGCCTGGCTGCGGCGCAGCGCCCACTACGCCGGGGCCGACGCGCGGCGGCTGATCATGACCGCCGGCGCCCAGCAGGCGATCTCGGTGGCCCTGACCACGCTCTGCCGGCCCGGCGAGGCGGTGATCGTCGAGGCCGCGACCTTCCACGGCGTGCGCCTCGCTGCCGCCCACCTTGGCCTCACCGTCGCGCCGGCCGAGATGGACGCAGAGGGCCTTACGCCCGCCGCGCTGGATCGGCTCGCCGCCGAGACCGGCGCGCGGGCCGCCTATGTGCAGCCGTTCCAGAACCCCACGGCGCGGGTGATGAGCCTGGCGCGCCGTCAGGAGATCCTGGCCGTGGCGCGCCGTCGCGGCCTGGTGCTGATCGAGGACGACCTCTACGGACCTCACGTGGCCGACCTCGGCCTGCCGCCGCTGGCGGAGCTGGCTCCCGATCAAGTCGCCTACGTCTCGGGGCTCAGCAAGTCGCTGGCGCCCGGCTTCCGCACCGGCTTCCTCGCCGTGCCGGACCGCCATCGGACCCCGGCGCTGGAAGTGTTGCGGGCCCAGGCCTTCGGCTCGCCGACGTTTGGCGCGGCCCTCGCCTCGGAATGGATCGAGAGCGGTGAGGCCTACGACGTGGCGGATGCCGTGCGGGCCGAGCTCGGCCGCCGCGCCGCGATCGCAAAGCGCGTGCTGGCCGGCCTGATCGAGCCGGTGCGCCAGCGCGCCAGCCCGCATGTCTGGCTGCCGCTGGGCGAGCTGGAGGCCGAGCGGGTCGCGGGCCTGGCCATGCGGGCCGGGGTGAAGATCACCTCGCCGCGCGCGCCGTTTGCCGACGATGTGCCCACCAGCGGCCTGCGCATCTGCCTGGGCGCCGCCCCGGACCTCGCGACGCTGGAGCGAGGCCTCGAGGTTGTGCGGGATGCGACCCGGCCGGCGCGGGCCCTGGCGGAGGCGGTGGTCTGATGGCGATCGAGACGACGGCGGGCGGCTTCACCCTGAGCGACGATCCGGCCCGCTTCGACCTGGCCAGGGCGCACGCCTGGATCAGCGGCGAGAGCTACTGGGCGCAGGGCATTCCACTGGCGACCTTCGAACGCGCCGTGAGCAACAGCCTCGTCATCGGCGCCTACGCCGGCTTGGGCGACATGGCCGCGATGGCGCGGGTGGTCACCGACCGGGCGACCTTCGGCTGGATCTGCGACGTGTTCGTGGATGCCTCGCAGCGCGGCGCCGGCCTCGGCAAGGCGCTGATGACCTACATCAAGGCCCACCCCGACCTGCAGGGCTTTCGCCGCCTGCACCTCGCGACGCGGGACGCCCACGGCCTCTATGCCCAGTTCGGCTTTGGCCCACTGACCGGCGCGGATCGGTGGATGGAGATCCGGATGGCGACTCCGTACGGGGTCTAGGCCGCGACCTTCGGCTTCTTCGCCTTCTTGCCCTTCTTCTTCGCCGCGGCGGCCTTGGCCGGCTTTTCCTTCACCGCCTTGGGCGCCTTTTCCTTCGGCGGCCTGGCGGGCGCGGTCGGCTCGTCCGCGGCGGCCGCCAGGGTGGCCAGAGTCTTGACGAAGCTTTCGCGCTTTTTCGGTGGCAGCAGCTCCAGCAGGCGCTCGTCGGATTGGGCCGCGGGCTTGCCGCCGTCGTCCAGCGCCGCGCGGCCGGCGTCGCTGAGGCGCACGGTGTTGGCCCGGGCGTCGGTGGCGGAGCGTTCGCGTTCCAAAAGGCCCTTGGAGATCATCCGGGCCACGAGGTCGGCCAGAGTCGAGCGGTCGATGCCGGTGGCGCGCACCAGGTCGCTCTGCGAGACGCCGTCCGCCGCGCCGGCGGCCGCCAGCACCGTGTATTGGCGCTGGGTCAGACCAGCAGGTCCTGATGCATCGGCATGGAAATCCAGCGCCAGCTGAAGCACCCGATGCAGCAGATGCGTCACCGATTGCGATAGGCCGCCGTCAGGACTTTTCTGTTTCTTGGCCATGACGCCCCCTAGCCGCGGCCGACGCTCACGGCCCCATAACGGATGGTTGCGTCAGTTTGACGACAGACCGTCCGTACGCGTCAATGGCGCGGCCCTAGAAACCCGGTTCGGGCGGCTCCGGCGTCGGCGCGGGGGTATCGTCGCGCCAGTATTTGCGCAGCAGGGGGAATTGCGCGGCGCCGAAGAGCACGGCGGCGACGATCGCCACCACCCGGAAGGTCGCCCAGACCTCCGCGCTCTGGGTGCGCCGGATGATCTCGTTGGCGAGGGCCGAGGCCCAGAAGAACATGCCGTAGCGGATCGTCAGCACCCGCCAGGCATCGTCCGGCAGGCTGATGGCCGTGCCCAGTAGCATTTTCAGCGGATTGCGCTTCAGAGCGAGGCCGACGAAGAGCGCCAGGCCCAGCGCGCCATCGACGATGGTCATCTTCATCTGCAGCAGATCGTTGCGGTGCAACGCCAGTGACAGGCCGCCAAACACCAGCGCCGCGCCCCCGGAAAAGGCCGGGATCGGCGCGATCCTGCGTTCCAGCACCAGGCTGGTCGCCAGCGCGATGGCCGAGAGGATCACCAGCACCCAGGTCGCCGTGGGGAAGTCGTGGGTGATCAGCAGGGTGATCAGGAAGGCGACCGCCGGGGCGGCGTTGACCACCTGGCGCAGCACGGCGTGCGAGTTGTTGGCGGGGGCGGCGGCCATCTGGGCTCAGGCGTCCAATCCGACGAGGGAGCGCGAAAAGGCCCGCGCATCGAAGGCCTGCAGGTCGTCGATGCCCTCGCCGACGCCGACCAGCTTGATCGGCGAGTCGGAAGCCTGGGCCACGGGCACCAGCACCCCGCCGCGCGCGGTGCCATCCAGCTTGGTCATCACGATGCCGGTCACGCCGATCATGTTGCCGAAAACGTTCTCCTGCGCCACCGCGTTGCGTCCGACGGTGGCGTCGAGCACCAGCAGCACCTCGTGCGGGGCGTCCGGATCGAGCTTGCGCAGCACCCGGACCATCTTGGTGAGCTCGAGCATCAGGTCCTGCTTGTTCTGCAAACGCCCGGCGGTGTCGATCAAGACCACGTCGAAGCCCTCGGCCTGCGCCTTGGCCAGCGCGTCGTAGGCGAGGCCGGCCGCGTCGCCGCCGGCCGGGCCGCTGAGGAAGGCCGCGCCGGCGCGCTGTGTCCACACGGCGAGCTGTTCGACCGCCGCGGCGCGGAAGGTGTCGCCGGCCGCGACCAGCACCTTGGCGCCGCGGCTGACCAAGTCGGCGGCGATCTTGCCCAGCGTCGTGGTCTTGCCCGAGCCGTTGACGCCCACGAACAGCACCACGAACGGCCGGGGCCCCACCATCGGGTCGAACACCCCCTGGCGCGGCGTCAGCTCGCGCGCCACCGCGGCGGCCAGCGCTTCCTTGACCTCGCGCTCGTCGACCTGGCGACCGAAGCGCTCGGCCCCGAAGGCGGCGGCGATCTTGGCGGCGGCGGCCGGGCCGAGGTCGGCCTCGATCAGCATTTCCTCGAGGTCGTCGAGCTGGGCCTGGTCGAGCGGCCGCTTGGTCAGCCCGGTCACCTGCTCGCTCATCTGCCGCGACGAGCGCGACAGACCATCGGAGAGGCGCTGCAGCCAGCCTTTCTTGGGTTCGGTCATCCGGCGCGTTCTAGCCCGGCCCGATGTCTGTGTCGTGGGCGTCGGTGTCGTGGTCGGGGTGCTGGAACGAGGTGCGCGGGCCGTACTTGGCGGCCTGGACGGCGACGTCCTCGGCCGAGGGGATGGGCAAGTCGCCCACGTGCGGCAGCCAGGCGACGCGCGCCTCGATGTCGCTCTGGCGCTGCGGCGGCAGCTGGTCCGGGTCGTCGAAGGCGCAGATGGCCAGCGCGATGTTCTTGCCGCCGATCGCGGCCTCGAAGGTCAGCGGCGTGCCGCAGTCGCCGCAGAAGCCGCGCGCCACGGCGTTGGAGCTCTGGAAGCGCTTTCGCTCGCCGCGCGTCCACTCCATGCTGGCGATGGCCACCGAGGCGAAGGCCCCGAACGGCGCGGCGAAGGCTTTCTGGCACATGCGGCAGTGGCAGAGGCTGGTGTGGCGGATCTCGCCCGTCACCCGGAAACGCACCGCGCCGCACTGGCAGCCGCCGGAGAGGCTCACGCGAGGTCGCCCGAGGCGCGGCGGCCATCGTGGCCGGTGATACGGATGGGGACCAGCCGGCCGATCTCGGCGGGGCCGGCAAAGCCGATCTCGGTGAAGTCCGCCGCGCGAGCCCGGCCCTCGCGCTCGACCAGCGCTTCGATGCGGCGGCCGACCTGGCGGTCCAGATGCCGGGCCAGGGCCGCGTCGCCGGCCGCACGCAGCCGCGCCGCCCGGTCCTTGACCACCTCGCGCGCCACTTGCGGCATCCGCGCCGCCGGCGTGCCGGGGCGGGGGCTGTAGGGGAAGACGTGCAGGTAGGCGAGGCCGGCCTCCTCGACGAAGGCGAGGGTGTTCTCGAAGGCGGCGTCGCTCTCGGTCGGGAAGCCGGCGATGAAGTCGGCGCCGAAGGCGGTCTCGGGCCGCACGGCGCGCACCTGGGCGATCAGGGCCAGGGCGTCGGCGCGCGAATGGCGACGCTTCATGCGCTTCAGGATCAGGTCGTCGCCGGATTGCAGCGACAGGTGCAGGTGCGGGGCGAGGCGCGGCTCGCGGGCGAGGCACGCCATCAGCTCGGCGTCGATCTCGGCGGCGTCGATGGAGGAGAGCCGCAGGCGCGGCAGCTCGGGGACTTCGGCCAGGAGGCGCGCCACGAGGGCGCCAAGTGAGGGCGCGCCGGGCAGTTCGGCGCCCCAGCTGGTGAGGTCCACCCCAGTCAGCACCACCTCGGCATACCCGGCGGCCGCCAGGGCCCGCGTCTCGGCAACGACGCGCTCGGCCGCGATCGACCGAGAATTCCCCCGCCCGAACGGAATGATGCAGAAGGTGCAGCGGTGATCGCAGCCATTCTGCACCTCGACATAAGCCCGAGCGCGCTCCCCTCCCCCTTGAGGGGAGGGGTTGGGGGTGGGGGTCTGTGGCAGGAGAAGGTGCGGCGTCGATGACAGCGCCTCCTTCGGAGGGTTCCCCCCACCCCCGACCCCTCCCCTCGAGGGGGAGGGGAGGATTGGGTTGACCCGCACCCGTTCGCCCAGCGCAAGGGCGCCCGGCGCGGACTTTTCCGCGTTGCCGACCACCAGGTCGACTTCCGGCATGGCCGCGAACGATGCGGGGTCGATCTGGGCGGCGCAGCCGGTGACCACCAGGCGGGCGTCCGGGCGTTCGCGACGGGCTTTGCGAATCGCCTGGCGGGCCTGGCGCACGGCCTCGGCGGTGACCGCGCAGGTGTTGAACACCACGGCGTCCGTGATCCCCTCCGCAGCGGCCTGAGCGCGGATGGCGTCGGACTCATAGGCGTTCAGCCGGCAGCCGAAGGTAATGACCTCACTCGTCACCCGCCCGTCTCCTTGGCCAGGAAGGCGGCGAAGGCGTGGGCGTAGTCGGGGTGCCAGCGCGAGAGGGGCGGGCGGTTCTGGGTCAGGTCCTGCATGGCCCAGGTCATGCGGGCGTTGTCCATGGCGCGGGTGACGTCGTTGTCGGGGCACAGGATGTAGAAATCCCCGGCGCTCATCCGCTCGAGCATGAAATCGACCACCTGCTCGGCGGTCCACGCGCCCGGCGGCTTCTCGGCGGCGCGGCGGGTCATGCCGGTGAAGGTGAAGCCGGGCACCAAGAGGTGCGCCGTCACCTGGCAGGCGGCGATGTTGCGCAGGGTGTGGGCGAGGCCCTCGGTGGCGGCTTTGATGCCGGCCTTGGAGACATTGTAGGCGGTGTCGCCGGGCGGGGTGGTGATGCCCTGCTTGGAGCCAGTGTTGATGATCGCGGCCGGGCGGCCGACGTCGATCATGCCCTGACCGAAGGCTTGCAGGCCGTTGATCACGCCGAACAGGTTGGTCTCGATCACCCGGCGCCAACCCTCGGGGTTCTCGATGGCGCTGCCACCGCCGCCGACTCCGGCGTTGTTCATCAGGATGGCGACGTCGCCGAACGCCTCGCGGGCCCGCCGCTCGAGCGCCGTCACCTGCTCGAAGCTGCCGACATCGGTCTGGGCCGTGACCACCCGCCCGCCGCTGACGGCCTCGATCTCGGCCTTGGCTTCCTGCAGCGGCGTCACATCGGCGATGACGATGTTCATGCCGTGGCTGGCGAAGGCCTTGGCGGCCGCGAGGCCAATGCCGCTGGCGCCGCCGGTGATCACCGCCGTGCGTCCAGCCTCGATCGCGGGGTGCAGGCTCATGGCAGGTTCCCGGTGAACTCGACCTCGATAGGTCCGGTCATCAGCACATGGTCGTCGGAGCGGCGCCACTCGATCACGAGGTCGCCGCCGTCCATCTCCACCGTCGCCTTGCGGTCGCTGAGATTGCGTCGCGCCGCCGCCACCAGGGCCGCGCAGGCGCCGGTGCCGCAAGCGCGGGTGACGCCGACGCCGCGCTCCCAGACCCGTACCCGCAGCCGGTCGCGCGCCTTCACCTGGCAGAA
>DATAVF010000270.1:0-8291 GCA_036267835.1 Caulobacteraceae bacterium
TGGAGCCGGTGCTGACCGACATCCTCTCCAACGTGATCCTGCAGGCGCAGGTGTTGCCCAAGTTCCGCACCGGCGACTACGACGGCGGGGTCAGCGCCGGCGCTGACGCGATCATCGCCCAGCTCAGCGCCGATCCGGCGACCGCCGAAACGAATGTCCAGAACGCCGCCGCGCAGGCGGAGCGCCACACCGGCGGCAATCCCTTCCTGGCCGTCTTCGCGATCTTCGTCACCTTCATCGTCTTCACCTCGATCTTCCGGCGCCACGGCGGCGGCGGCATGGGCTGGCTGCTGCCGATGATGATCCTTGGGTCGGGCTCGCGCCGCGGCGGCTGGGGCGGAGGCGGCGGCTGGGGTGGCGGAGGAGGCAGTGGCTTCTCGGGCGGCGGCGGCTCGTTCGGCGGCGGCGGCGCGTCGGGGAGCTGGTGATGCTGACCCCCGAGGATCATGCGCGCATCACCGCGGCGGTGGCCGACGCCGAGGCCGGCACCTCCGGCGACATCTTCTGCGTGCTCGCCGGCGAGGTCTCCAGCTACCGCGAAGTGCCGATCGCCTGGGGCGCCATGGCGGCGCTGCTGATCCCATCGGCGGTGATGGCCGTCTCGCTGACTCCGCTGCTCGACCTGGCGACCGGCGGCGGCTGGACGGCGGCCGAGCCCGGCAATCTGACGCACCAGGTGGGCCTGGCGCTCACCGCCTTCGTCGCCGCGCAGCTGGTGCTTTTCGCCGTCGTGGCCCTGGTCACCGGCTTCGCGCCGATCCGCCGCCTGGTGACGCCCGGCTTCCTGAAGCGCCATCGGGTGAAGAAGGCCGCCTTCCACCATTTCGTCGCCGCCCACAGCCATGCGCACGGCAGCGAGACCGGCGTCTTGATCTTCGTCGCCCTGGTCGAGCGCCGCGTCGAGATCCTCGCCGACACCGCCATCCACGCCAAGGTCGGCGATGCCGTCTGGCGCGAGGCCGCCGCAGCCGTGCAGGCCGGCATGAAGCAGCCCGACCCCACCGCCGGGATCGAGAAGGCCATCGCCATCTGCGGCGCCGCCCTCAAGACCCACTTCCCGTCCACCGCCCCGCGCACCGAAACCCACCGCCCGGTGGACGACTGATTTTCTGGCGGGATCGCGCCCGGTCGTTCGGCCGCTTTCTCAACACCAAGCGCACCAAGGAAGCCAAGAGCACCAAGGCGCTTCGCGCCGATAATCTCCAGCGATGTCAGGTGATTATCCGCCGCGCGCAGCGCGGCCTTGGTGTTCTTGATGTTCCTTGGTGCGCTTGGTGTTAGATGTTCTTTTTCCGAACTCCTCCTCCGCCGATGGCCCCGAAGGGAGGTCCCGGATAAACCGCGGCGCGGTTTTCCGGGATGACACCGAAGTTCGTGCAAGGAGTGGAGTGAGCCGTTGAACGCCCGTGCGCCCATCATTGCGCTGAAGGACGTGCGGCTGGCCGATGGGCCGCGGCCGCTGTTCGATGGCGTCGACCTGGCGCTGGAGGCGGGCGTGCGGGCCTGCCTGGTCGGGCGCAACGGCGCCGGCAAGTCGACGCTGCTGCGGGTGCTGGCGGGCGTCACCGAGGCCGACGAGGGCGAGCGCACCCTCCAGCCAGCCGCGCGCATCACCCTGGTGGCGCAGGAGCCGCGGATCGAGGGCGAGAGTTTGCTGGCCTACGCTACCGCTGGCGGGGCGCCGGCGCACGAGGCGGAGGCGGCGCTGCAGGGGTTCGGCCTCGATCCGGCGCGGGGCACGCAAGGGCTCTCCGGCGGCGAAGGACGGCGCGCCGCGCTGGCGCGGGCCTTCGCCGAGCGGCCCGACGTGCTGCTGCTCGACGAGCCCACCAACCACCTCGACATCTTCGCCATCGAGACGCTCGAAGGCATGCTGGCCGAGACCCGCGCGGCGGTGCTGACCGTCAGCCACGACCGCGCCTTCCTGGCCCGCGTCACCCGCCGCTGCCTGTGGCTGGAAGACCGGCGCATCTGGCGGCTCGACAAGGGCTTCGACCACTTCGACGCCTGGTCCGGCAAGATCGCGGCCGACCAGGCCGAGGCGCTGCGCAAGCTCGGCAAGGCGATCGAGCGCGAGACCTACACCTTCTATCGCTCGATCACGGCTCAGCGCACCCGCAACGAGGGCCGGGCGCGGGCGCTGGCGGCGATGCGCGAGAAGAAGGCCGAGATCATCCGCGACCAGCGCCGCCCGCTGGGCCTGGCTGCCGAAGCCAGCGGCGTTCCCGGCCAACGCGTGGCCGAGGCCAAGGGGCTGACCAAGGCTTACGGCGCCCGCACCCTGGTGAAGGGCTTCTCCACCCGCATCCAGCGCGGCGACCGCCTCGCCATCGTGGGCCCGAACGGGGCCGGCAAGACCACCCTCGTCAAGCTGCTGCTGGGCGAGATTCCGCCCGACGCCGGCGAGGTGAAGCTGGGGACCGGGCTGGAGATCGCCTACGTCGACCAGGCCAGGGCCGACCTCACCGACGACATGACCCTCTGGCAGGCGCTGGCCCCCGCCGGCGGCGACCAGGTGATGGTGCGGGGCAAGCCGCGCCACGTGGCGGCCTATGCGCGCGACTTCCTCTTCCAGGAAAGCCAGCTGCGCCAGCCGGTGACCAGCCTCTCCGGCGGCGAGCGCAACCGGCTGCTGCTGGCCCGGGCGCTGGCCCGCTCGGCCAACCTGCTGGTGCTGGACGAGCCCACCAACGACCTCGACATGGAAACCCTCGACCTCTTGGAAGACACCCTCGGCGACTACGACGGCACCCTGATCCTGGTCAGCCACGACCGCGACTTCATCGACCGCCTCGCCACCTCGACCATCGCCCTCGACGGCGCCGGCCACACGGTGGAAACGCCGGGCGGCTGGACCGACTTCGTCAGCCAGAACCCGGGCTTCTTCGACACGGTGCGGGCACCGCCCGCCAAGTCCGCGGGCAAGCCGGCGCCCGCCACGCCCCCGCCGCCGCGCGCGCCGGCCAAGCTCACCTACAAGGACCAGCGCCGCCTCGACGAACTCGACAAGGCCCTGCCCCGCCTCGCCGACGAGATCGCCGCTCTGGAAGTGAAACTCGAAGACGCCAGCCTCTACGCCCGCGACCCGAAGGGCTTCGACGCGGTGATGAAGCGCCTGAGCGCGGCGCGCGACGAGCTCGGCCGCTCCGAGGAAGAGTGGCTGGAGCTGGAGGAGAAGCGCGAGGCGCTGACGAAGGGGTAGCAAGAGCGATGGACCTGATCGCCGCCTGCGGGGACGACGGTCTTCACGCATGGCAGCTGCCCCTCATTGTCCTTCTCCCCTCGCGGGAGAAGGTGGCGGTCGGAGACCGCCGGATGAGGGGCCGCACGGACCCTCCGATCAGCCTCTAAGACAATTGGCAGTCATCGCGCGGCCCCTCATCCGTCGCCTATGGCGACACCTTCTCCCGCGAGGGGAGAAGGAACGAACGCCGCCTAGTACCGCGCCTCCGGCAGGCCGGCGTCCTCAGCCCGCAAGATCGCCAGCACCGCCGCGCCATAGCGGCCGAGTTTCACCTGGCCGACGCCGCCGATGCGGGTGAGGGCGTCGGGGGTGGTGGGGCGTTCGCGGGCGAGGTCGGAGAGGGTGCGGTCGCTGAAGATCACGTAGGGCGGCACCGACTGGCGCTTGGCCTCGTCGCGGCGCCAGGTGCGCAGGGCGTCGAACACCGGCTGGTCGGATGGGGAGACGATCGCGGCGCCGCGCGCCTTCTTCTCGCGGCCGCCGCTTTCGCCCGCCATCGGCCGGCGCATCATCACCCGGGTCTCGCCCCGGTAGACGGCGCGCACCGCCGCGGCGTCGCCGAGGCCGGTCAGCGGCATGCCGTCGTTGGGGTGCTCCACCAGCAGGCCGTCGAACAGCAGGCGGTCGAGGAGTTCGCGCCAGGCCGTGGCCTTGAGGTCGCCGCCGATGCCCCAGGTGGAGAGCGCGGCCTCGGCGGGGCGCACGTCCTTGGTCTTGCCGAGCAGGTGATCGACGATGCGGCCGCGGCCGACGCCGCCGGCCAGCCGCTGCACGGCCGAGAGCGCCTTCTGCGCCGCCTGGGTGGCGTCGACGCCCTCGACCGGCGAGACGCACAGATCGCAGACGCCGCAGGGCTCGACGCCCTCCTCGCCAAAATAGCGGCGCACCGCAGAGGCGCGGCAACCCAGGCCATCCAGCAGGGCGTAGAGCTGGCGCACCTTGCGAATCTGCACATTGCGCACCTCATCCGGCAGGTCGCGCATGGCGATGCGGCGCATGGCCCAGGCCATGTCGCCGGGGCCATAGAGGGTGATGCCCTCGGCGGTGTCGCCGTCGCGCCCGGCGCGGCCGATCTCCTGCCAGTAGGCCTCGATCGAGGCCGGCGGATCGGCGTGGATCACGTAGCGCACGTCCGGCTTGTCGATGCCCATGCCGAAGGCGATGGTCGCCACCACCACCGCGTCGTCCTCGGAGAGGAACCAGGCGAGGCGCTGGGCCCGCACCCGCTTGTCCAGCCCCGCATGGTAGGGCTTGGCGGCGACGCCGGCGGCCGAAAGTTCGGCGGAAAGCTCCTCGGTCCCATCACGCGTGCCGACATAGATGATGCCCGAGCGTCCGGGGCGCTCCTTGACCAGCTCGGCGACACGGCGGCCGCGGCCGTGCTTGCGCTCGGCGTTGAGGGCCAGCTCCGGGCGCGCGAAGCTGGCGACGAACTCGCGGGCGTCCTCCAGCTGCAGCTGGGTGCGGATGTCGTCGCGGGTGCGGGCGTCAGCGGTGGCGGTCACCGCCAGGCGCGGCACGCCGGGGAAAAGCTCCGCCAGCCGGCCCAACGCGCGGTAGTCGGGGCGGAAGTCGTGGCCCCACTGGCTGACGCAGTGCGCCTCGTCGATGGCGATCAGCGACAGCTGCGCCCCGCGCAGCCGCCGCTGCACCCCCTCGGTCATCAGGCCTTCGGGCGCCACGTACAGCAGCTCGATGGCGCCCGCCTCGACCTGCCGCCAGGTTTCCTCGCGCTCGTGTGGCTCGATGCCCGAATCCATTCGCGCGGCGGCGACGCCCGACTGCTTCAGCGCCTCGACCTGGTCGCTCATCAGCGCGATCAGCGGCGAGACCACGAGGCCGAGCCCCGGCCGGATCATCGCCGGGATCTGGTAGCAGACGCTCTTGCCGCCCCCGGTCGGCAGCACGGCCAGCGCGCTGCGCCCCGCCAGGGCCTCGGCGATCACGTCAGCCTGCATCCCGCGGAAATCCGCATGGCCGAACACGCGGCGCAGGATGTCGCGAGCCTGGGTGAGATCGTCGGCGGGCATAGAGACCCTATGGCAGAAGCGCCCGAGTCTCGACAATGGCCATCTAGATGGCTATCTTGGTCCCATGACCGACTACACCGTCGCTGAAGCCCGCAATCACCTGCCCCAGCTGCTCGACCGCGCGCTGGCCGGCGAAGACGTCACGATCACGCGTCGCGGGAAGGTGATCGCGCAGATCATCCCGCGAGCCGAGCCTCGGGCGATGACCGTCGACCTGGAATGGCTGGACAAGGTCCGGGTCAAAACAGCCGACCCGACCCTCGACTTCACCGCCCTCATCCGCGACATGCGCGACGAGAAGTATTGACCGTCTACCTCGACACCAGCGTCGTCGCGTCGCTGTTCACGACGGACGTCAACACCGCGCGAGCAGCGGCATGGCTGGCTGTCACCCCCCGAGACCTCGCACTCAGTGAGTGGACCCTGACGGAGTTCTCCTCCGCGTTGGCGATCATGGAGCGCGCCTTGCGGATCACGGCGAGCGAACGTCTGAACGCCGAAGCCGTGTTTGATGGTTGGCTTTCGCGCCAACGTCCCGCCTACCCGCTCGCCGGCGGCGACGCCCTCGTCGCGCGGGGCTTCATTCGCGCCGTCGCTCGGCCCCTCCGCGCCGGCGACGCCCTACACCTTGCCTTGGTCCAGCGCCTCAACGTCTCGCTCGGCACCTTTGACATTCGCATGGCCGCCGCGGCGACCGACCTCGGCATCCCGGTCGAGGCCATTTAGCCGCATGCTTAACGCGCCTTCACCCTTCCTCAACCGCCTGGAGCGCCTGATGCGCGTGCGTTAAGACCGCCTAGGGGAGTGGGGCGCTGCTGACGTAGGCGAGAGCGAGCGACGAGACCCATGGCGAACGGCCGAGGCGCGCCCCGCGCCAGGCGCACCCCCCTGCAAGCGCTGCTCTACTGGAGCCTGGTGCTGGGGGTTTGGGGCCTGATCTTCATCGTCGGGTTCCTGGCCGTGTTCGCGACGGACCTGCCGGACACCTCGACGCTCTACAACGTGCAGCGCCAGCCCTCGATCTCCTACCTGGATCGCTCCGGGGCCCTGGTGGCGGTGCGCGGCAGCCAGGAATCGCCGCCGGTCGATATCGATACCCTGCCGGCCTACGTGCCCGCCGCCTTCGTCTCGATCGAGGACCGGCAGTTCTACCACCACTTCGGCTTCAACCCGTGGGGAATGATCCGGGCCGAGTTCTACAACCTCACCCACCGCGGCGCCCCGCTGCAGGGCGGCTCGACCATCACCCAGCAGCTGGCGCGCAACCTCTTCCTGACGCCGACGCAGAGCATCCGCCGTAAGGTGCAGGAGCTGATCCTGGCGGTGTGGCTGGAGACCAAGTTCTCCAAGAAGCAGATCCTGGCGCTCTATCTCAACCGGGTGAACTTCGGCGGCGGCGCCTTCGGCATCGAGGCGGCCTCGCAGCGCTATTTCAACAAGCCGGCCTCGCAGCTCACGCTCGGCGAGGCGGCGCTGCTGGCGGCCACCATGAAGGGGCCGACCCGCTACAATCCCGCCGCCAACAGCGACCGCGCCGCCAAGCGCGCCACCATGGTGCTCAACGCCATGGTCGAGACCGGCGCCATCACCCCGGCCCAGCGCGACGCGGCCTTCGCCCAGCCGGTGCACGTGTCGGCCACCCTGGCCAGCCAGCGGGCGCAGTACTTCACCGACTGGCTCGACGGCCAGGTGCGCAACATCATCGGCAAGGAGCCGACCGAGGACCTGGTGGTCGAGACCACCCTCGACCTGCCGATCCAGGCCGCCGCCGAGCAGGCCGTGCGCACCGGCATCGAGGGCCACGCCAGCCAGGGCGTGCAACAGGCCGCGCTGGTGGCGCTGGACGGCGAGGGGCGGGTGCGGGCCTACGTGGGCGGCGAGTCCTACGCCGACAGCCAGTTCGACCGCGCCACCGAGGCTGAGCGCCAGGCCGGCTCGGCCTTCAAGCCCTTCGTCTACCTGACCGCCATGAACGCCGGCCACACGCCCAGCGAGCCGGTGGTCGACGAGCCGATCACCATCGGCGACTGGTCGCCGAAGAACTTCGACGGCAAGTTCCTGGGCCCGATCACCCTGCAGACGGCGCTGGCCGAGTCGATCAACACCGTGGCCGCACGCCTCGCCAACGAGGTCGGCACCAACAATGTCGCCGCCACCGCCCACCGGCTCGGCATCACCTCGCAGATCCAGACCGACCCCTCGATGGCGTTGGGCGCGGTAGAGGTGTCGCCGATGGAAATGGCCGAGGCCTACGATGCCTTCGCCAACGGCGGCTTCCGCGTGCATGCCTACGGCATCGAGCGCATCCGCACCGCCAAGGGCCAGGTGCTCTACGACCACGGCGTCGATCACCAGGCGCTGCAGCAGGTGATCGCCCAGCCGTCGCTGTCGGAGATGACCCAGATGCTGCGCCAGGTGGTGACCGCGGGCACCGGCACGCGGGCCAGGATCGCGGGCTACGACATCGCCGGCAAGACCGGCACCACCAGCGACTACCGCGACGCCTGGTTCGTGGGCTTCACCGGCGGCTTCGTGGCCGCGGTCTGGACCGGGCGCGACGACAACACCCCGATGAAGCGGGTCACGGGCGGCGGCGCGCCGGCCGAGATCTGGAAGAACTTCATGACCCCGTCGCTGCCCCGCCTGCAGGCCCAGGCGATCCCCGGCGGCGCCCCGCCGGCCCCCGCGCCGACGACCGACGTGATCGGCAACATCCTGCAGGGCGACACCCCGCCGCCGACCCCGGAAAGTCCTGTCCCGGACGACGGCGGCCAGCCGGCCACGCTGCCGGCCAGGCCAGGCGACACGACGCCGCCGTTTTAGTCGATGTAGACGACTGCCCGTTCGGCTGGCGGCGCTTCGGCGATCTCGGGCAACGGGTCGTCGCGGCGGCGGCGCGGGCGGCCGGGGCGGGCCTTGGCGAAGCGGCGGTCGGGGCCGACGTAGTCGTCGGAAAGCAGGAAGGCGCGGCCCTCGCGGCCAACCCAGATGATCCGTTCCAGCAGCACGCTGGGCGC
>DATAVF010000271.1:0-1964 GCA_036267835.1 Caulobacteraceae bacterium
TGCACGAGGGGCCGGAAGCCTTCCTGACCATGATGGTGCTGGATGGGGTGCTGGAGCGCCACCCGGGCCTGCGCGGCGCCTGCGTCGAGCTGGGCGCCGGCTGGGTTCCCGAGCTGCTGCGGCGGCTGGACTGGGTGGTCAAGCACTGGAGCCGCAACGACGCCAACCTGCAGGCTCTGAGGCGCACGCCCTCGCAGCAGCTCACCGAGCAGCTGGCCTTCACCCCGTTCGTGTTCGAGGCGGTGGGCGACCTGATCGACCAGTCGAACCCCGACCTCTACCTCTTCTCCACCGACTACCCGCACATCGAGGGCGGCCGAAACCCAATCGGCCGCTTCGAGACCGCGCTCGGCGAGCGGTCCGAGGCGGTGCGGGAGAAGTTCTACGCCGAGAACTTCCTGCGCATCTTCCCGGGCGCCCGCGCCGATGGCTGACGAGAGCGCCGGCGCGCGGGCGATCCAGCACGACGGCTGGGGCGAGCTGGTGCTCGACCGGCCGGCGCGGCGCAACGCCATCACCGGGCCGATGGTCGCCGCCCTACGCGCTGGCCTCGCCAGCCTGACCGAGGCAGGCTCGCGGGTGGTGCTGCTGCGCGGCGAGGGCGGGGCGTTCTGCTCCGGCCTCGACCTCGACGCCTTCGGCGCGGACCCGGCGCCGGCCTGGCGCGCCAGCTTCCAGGAGACCTGGTCCGGCTGGCACCGCGACCTCTACCTCAGCCGTGCGGTCATCGTCGGCGCACTGGAGCGCTTCGCCATCAACGGCGGCGCCTCGATGGCCATTGCCTGCGACCTGCTGGTGGCCGGCGAGGGCGCGACCATCCTGGTCGGCGAGGCCGCGCAGGGCATGTACGCGCCGATGAACACCGCCTGGCTGCGGCTGAAGACCACCGAGGCCATCGCCGCCCAGCTCACCCTGGCCGCCCGCCGCATCCCCGCCGCCGACCTGCTGCGCCTCGGCCTCGCTTACGAGGTGGTCGCCGACGACAAGGTGCTGGAGCGGGCGCGGGAGGTCGCGGCGATGCTGGCGGGCTATCCGGGCCAGGGCCTGGCCGCCATCAAGGAAGCCATGCGCCGGCCGCTGCACGGCCCGGCCGACGGCATCTTCGAGCAGCTGCGCACGCCCGCCGTCGCCACCTCGGCGGCGCCGCGCCGGGTCGAGAGAGCCTGAGGGCCATGAGCTACGCCGCCGGCCGCCTGATCCTGGACGCCGACAGCCATTTGATGGAGCTGCCGGACTTCCTCACCGCCCACGCCGATCCCGGCGAGGCGGAGCTGATGCCGCGGCTGGGCGCGATCACCACCGGCCAGTTCAATCCCGGCAAGCACGTCGGCAAGTCCGGCCACGACCCGGAGGTGGTCGAGCGGCTGCTGCAACTGGGCGACAACCTGACCCGCGGGCCGAAGTGGCACGAGGCGCTGGGCTCGTTCAGCGGGACCGAGCGCGGCCTCGCGCTGGACCTGCTGGGTTTCGGCGCCCAGGTGGTGTTCTCGTCCTTCTGCGCGCGGCCGATCTTCGAAGCGCCGCTGGAGACCCGCTACGCCATCGCCCGCGCCCACAACCGAGCCATGGCCGCCTTCTGCGCTGCCGACCCGCGGCTGATCGGCGTCGCCATCGTGCCGCTGGACGAGCCGGACCAGGCGGTGGTCGAGATCGAGCGCGCGCTGGCGGCGGGCCTCGGCGCGGTGTGGGTCGCCGCCGACCCGCCCGGCGGCCGCTCGCCCGGCCATCCGGCGCACGACCGCATCTGGGCCCTGCTGGCCGAGCGCCGCGTGCCCTTCATCCTGCATGTCGGCAGCTCGTCGCTGCAGATCCCGCCGCCGTGGATGAACGACGGCTTCCCCGAGCGGCGCACGGCGCGCGGCGGCGCCGAGGTGATCGGCTCGAAGGACCTGACCGTCATCCACCACGCCTCGCAGCGCTTCATCTCGGCGCTGGTGCTGGACGGGGTGCTGGAGCGCTTCCCG
>DATAVF010000272.1:0-6315 GCA_036267835.1 Caulobacteraceae bacterium
CGCCGGCGCGCTCTCGCGCTCGACCGCCTTCCTGGGCACGACGCTGCTGAACCAGGCAACCACGCCCACCCTCTACATCAACGTCTCAGCCTCGACCGCCACCGGCGCCGGCGCCATCGACGTCCCCCTGATGCGCCTGCCGTAACAGGCGTCCCCCAGCTTTCACCCCAGCTTACGAGAGAGATCACCCATGATCTTCATGCTCGCCCCTGCGCCCTACACGGTCTTTGCTGGCGCGCCGTCCGGGAATGTCTACCAGGCGAACCAGTTCGGCATCATCGTCATCACCTCCAGCTCGTCGGCCGACCAAGTCTTCCTGACCAACGCCGGCTGCCAGCCGCTCACCCCTTTCGGGGCCTACACCCTGCCGCCGCAAACAGCCTGGAAGCCGGCGGTCACGTCGAACCAGTTCCCGTCAGATCAGTCCGGCCTCAACAGCGGCAAGCTGATGTCCTGCCGCGCCCACTTCGCGACGATGCCGCTTTCGGGCCTGATCCGGCTGACCTTCGTGAACATCCTCAACGACGTCAGCCTTGGCGACTACTGGGATGACGCCGGGTTCCACAATATGGGGCCGATCACGATCAATGGGACCATCTGCTATCCAGGTCCCAACAACGTCATCGGCTCCTACTCCGCCATGGTGCTCGCGCCGGGCGCCATGGTTGACGTCTTCGTCAGCCTCTCGGCGACGATCCCCGGCGGGGCCAAGTTCTACGAAGGGTGCTTCGCGGTCCCCGGCTCGGGCCAGCAGGTGCCGCTCCTGTCGCAGTCGCTAGGGATCAACACCGGGCTCGGCGAAGGCGTCAATCTGGCGACCGGCGCGACCGACCAGACGGCCGACCTTTCGTCGATCACCGGAACGGCGACGGGCACGACCTCGGCCTATGGTTCGTCGGCGATCTGCGCCGTTCAACCGATCACGCAGCCTGTTGTCGTCGTCAACGGCGACAGCCTCGAAGCCGGGACGGGTGCCGGATACGACGCCTTCAACAATCTCGGCCCGGTGGCGTGGGCGTGCAGCGACCTCGTGCCCTGCCTGAACACGTCGAAGTCGGGCAAGACCGCAGCGATCGACGCCGGCGCCGCCTACGTGACCACGGACTACGCCAACGCAATGAGCGCCCGGCTGGCCTTCTACCAGCACTGCAACGCGACGCATTTCTTCTCCTGCCTCGCGACCAACGACGTGATCGCCGCCGCGGCCGCCGCGACGATCGAGGCCGATGTGGCGATCATCGGTAACCGCGCCGCCTCCATCGGGCTGGTTCCGGTCATTGCGACAATCCCGCCCTACACGACCTCCACCGATACGTGGGAGACCACCACCAACCAGACCGTGACGGCAGACGAGTCGATCCGAACCGCGTTCAACACCTGGGCGCGCACGACGCCGGCGCCCTTTGCGTCAAACGTCGACTTTTGCGTTGCCGTCGAAAGCACGCCGGCCAGCGGCAAATGGCTGGTCAGCGGCGCAGCGCGTTACGGAACCTCGGACGGCATCCACTGGAGCGCCGCCGCCGCCGCGATTGCGATGCAGAAGGTCAACGTCGCCAGCCTTTCGGTCACCTTGCCCGCCAGCGTGGTCGCCTACTACGACACGTTCGGCCGGGGCGTGAAAACCACGCAAGCGGCGCTGGACTTCGCGCTCAACCCGGCAAACCTCGGCAAGGAGGTGCACCTCGGCAGCGCAGTGATCAACTTCAACTCGACGGCCGACCAGGCCATCGCGCTTTCCGGGCCGGCGAACTACGCCGTCACCAAAGTCGTCGTGCATGACCCCTCGATTGTGCTCACCACGGCGCAGGGAGGCGTCTACGGCGCGGCGTCGAGGGCCTCTCCGCTGTTCGGAACAACCACGACGACGCCCTACTCGGACATGTCCGGCACACTCGCCCACGTCTTCAGCGGGGGAACGACGGTGCGGGGGCCTGCCGCCAGTTCGATCTACGTCTCGCTCACGACGGCGCAGGGGGCGCCGGCGACGGCTACGGTCGATGTCTATGGGGTCAACCTGGCGGACTGACCCCCGTCACCAAGCCATGGTGACGCAGTGCGCGCAGAGCATGTCCACCTCGCTGTGGATGTCCCGGCGCAGTTGCCCGCAGCCAGCGCAAATGCGCGGTTCCTCCGTGCCGTTGTCCCGATCCGGATCGATCCGGGCGTCTGCCACCGCGAGGCGTGCACTGGCAGACGGCACCAGCCGACGCCCGAGGCTGTTGAGAGGGCGTTCCATCCATCGGTACAAGGCAGCGGCAAGGGCGATGGCTGCGCGACGGCGACCAAGTGTTGCCAGATGTTGTCGCCGGGCCACGAGCCAGTTGCGAGTTGCTGCCAGAGGTAAAGACCGTAGGAAAAGCTGCCGATTGTCGTCAGAGGGCTGCGTCCCAAAAGTGTCTGGAGCCAACCGGTGCTGAAGGCCGACACAAGCAGTGCGTAGAGGATGAGGAACGGCAGGCCGATGTATAGCACGCTCACGATCTTGCCGGGAGGCAGGTAGATGAGGGCGATGGCCGCGACGAATGCCAAAGGCACGGTCCATGAAGGCATGCGCGCCGCGAGTTTGGCCAGCGGCGCTTCGTAGAACGCGCAGGCGACCCCAACGCCTATGCAGCTGAAGTCGCCAACGAACTGACCCCACGTGGCATGGTGGAAATAGAGCAAGGCAGCTCCGATCGGCCCTAGCGCGCAGAGAAAGACCGTCGACAAAGCGCGTGTCGTCGCCACCTCCGAGATCAGGAGCGGCGCGAGGAGGTAGAACTGCTCCTCGACCGACAAGCTCCAGGTGTGTGCGCCGAACCATCCGCCACAGTCGGCACCGTGAATGTTACAGGTGAACGTCAACGCCCTCAGCGACCAGATCGCGTGGTGAGAAACCGCTCCGCTAAGGCTCAAGGCGGCGATCACGGCTAAGTAGAGCGCGAGTGGTGGAACGATGCGGAAGAAGCGGCGGACATAGAAGCCGCCAACCCACGGCCTGTTACCCTCCGCCATGATGCCCCGGGCAATCACGAAGCCGCTGATCCCGAAGAAGTAGTCCACGCCCAAGAAGCCGTAGCCGATCGTGCCCATCATCGACTCGCTGCTGACGCCGCCAGTCTGCAGATGCGCTGTTATCACCATGAGAACGGCAATTGCCCGCCAGCCGTCCAGGGCGTGAAGCCGGGCTGATCGCTCCGCGGTTTTGGTCATCGCCGCGCACTTAACACGCGGCTGCATGGAGCCTCAAATTGTTCGCTCGACGCACCGCAGCGCGCCTGCCGGTCGCTAAATTGATCGCCCCCGCAGGGTGAACGCTGGCGCGCTTTTCAGGCGGGGTTCGATGTCGCCGCGGATCAGGAGGCTGTTGTTGCCGGTTTTGTGGAACGGCAGCAGCTGGCGGGTGAAGGGGTCGTAGTTGGCGGGGCGGTAGCCCATCGCGGTCAGGGTGCGCATGGGTTCGGCGTCGGCGCCGGCGTCGAGTTCCATGATGGCGGCGCTGGCGCCGGCGAAGACGCGCTGGCCGCCGGCCACCACGGCGGCCTCGAAGCCCTCGGTGTCGACCTTGATCAGCACGGCCTGATCGAGCGCGTCGTCGAGCCGGGTGATGGGCACTTCGGCCCTGGCGCCGGACCCGCCGGGCTCGGCCACATGGTTCATGGCGTCGAGGCCCACGGTGAAGGCGATCACGCCGTTGCGGTCGCCCACGGCCTGGCGGCGGCAGTCGGTGTCGTAGCCGTTGTGGCCGGCGTTGCGCTCGAGGTCCTCGAAGCGCTCGCCAGGCTCGAAGGCGACCGCGTGGGCGCCCACCGAGCCGGCCAGCATGCTGTAGCTGCCGATGTTGGCGCCGACATCGGCGAACACGTCGCCTGGCCGCAGGAAGTGCAGCAGGAAGGCCATCTCCTCGAACTCGTGCAGGCCGCAGTAGACGTTGCCCGTTGCGCCGTACATGCGCCGGCTGACCAGCAGCCGGGCGCCGTTGGCGAAGGGCGCCGACGTCACCTTGCTGAGGCGCGAGCGCACCTGCCAGCCGATCACCCGCGCCGCCGTCGCGATCGGGGCGCCGCGGTTCAGCGGGTGGTCGAAGATGAGCTTGAGGTTGCGGGCCGTGTTCATGCGGTCCTCGGCATACCCCGCGCCGCCGCCAAAGCGTAGCGCCTTCCCGCCCGGGAGATCCCTCGCATGCTCAACGACTGGATGGCGCTCGCCGGCGTGCTGACGGCGGCCGGCGTGAATGTCGGCGGCTACCTGGTGGCCTGGGGGGCGATGAAGGGGCAGGTGACCGCCCTGGCCGCGCGGGTCGCCGCGCTCGAGGGCCAGATGCGGGCCCTGGAGGAGCTGAAGCTCGACGTCGCCCGCCTGCAGACCCGCCTCGACACCCTGATCGACCAGGTGCGCGACCTCAACGCCGCCATCCGCTGGATGCGCGAGCCGCCGGCCGAAATGTCCAATCCTCAACGGAGACGAACCCCATGACCGCGACCAGCCTCTTCACCGTCATCGCCGCCGACGCCAAGGCGGCGATCAGCGCCATCACCTCGGGCCTCAAGTGGTTCGCCGACGAGGCCAGGGTGGCCATTGCCTGGGTGGACAAGAACATCCCCGGCGCCCAGCAGACCCTCGCGGCCCTGTTCCAGGCCGCCGACGCCGCGGCGACCACGCTGGAGGGCCACGCCGCCGCCGGCTTGTCCGACGTTGTGTCGGGGGCGCTCCAGGACGCGGGTACGTTCCTCGAGGGGCTGATCGCCTCTTCGGGGCTCGACCTCACCACCAAGACGGTGCTCACCGCCGCTGACGTGGCGGCGGTCACCGCGGCGCAGAGCATCGCCCAGAACGCGGTCAGCGTCGCGGCGGCCAAGCTGCTGGCGGCGAAGGCGCAAAGCGCGGCGGCGGCGACCAGCGCGGCAAGCGCCGCGCCGGCGGCTTAGCATGTGGAAGCTCTCGCTCTTCCTCGCCCTGATCGCCGGGGTTGGCGGGTTTGCCGGCGGCTGGCGGGTGCACGACTGGCGCGATGCGTCGGCCGAGCTTGCCGCCTCCCGCTCGGCCCTTACCATCGGGCTCAGCCAGGCGGCGATCAGCCAGGCGGTCGCGGTGCGCGTGCAGGCCAGCCAGGACCGCATCCGCACCGTCACCCGCACCCTCATCGAGAAGGTTCCCGACTATGTCACGCCGACGACCGACGCTCGCTTTCCTCTGCCTTGGAGCTTTGTGCGCCTGCACGACGCCGCGGTCGCCGGCGCTGATCTGCCCGCCCCCGCCACGGGCGCCGGCGGGGCTGATGACGCCGCCAGCGGCGTTGCGGCCTCTCCTGCCGCCGCCGTCATCGTCGCCAACTACGGCGCCTGCCACGCCGACCAGGACCGGCTAGCGGCGTTCCAGGCCTGGGCGCGTGGGGAGGGGCTGGCGAAGTAGCGTCAGCGCGAATCGCGGTCCAAACTCGCGTCCGGCGATTGTCGCCGGGCGGGAGAGGGCGGTCGCATGCAGAGGTTGGCGTTGGCCGTCCTGGCGCTCGGAGTGATGTTCGCGCAAGCGGCGCGCGCCGACGATCCGCCGTCGCCGGACAAGAGCGGCTACACCCTGGTCAATCCGACCCCGGATGCCGATCTGCGCAGCTTCTGCGCCGACCGCCCGACCAAGTCGACCGGGACCTGCACGGTAGACGCCGGCCACTGGCAGATCGAGTCCGACATCTACAACTACACCCAGCAGACCACCGCCGGCATCACCACCACGACCCAGCTCTTCACCAACCCGACCCTGAAGCTCGGGCTGACCAACACGTGGGACATCGAGCTCAACATCGCGCCCTACGAGCAGGTCAGCACCTACGACAAGGCGACGGGCAAGACGGTCTCGGCCGACGGCGTCGGCGATCTTTATGTGCGCACCAAGGTCAACCTGCTGGGCGACGACGGCGGCAATGTCGCGATCGCCATCGAGCCGTTCGTGAAGGTTCCGACCGCGGCGACCGGCGTCGGCAACGGCGCGGTGGAGGGCGGCGTGCTGGCGCCGCTGCTGTTCAACCTGCCCGACAACTGGCAACTGTCGCTCGACCCCGAACTCGACGTGCTGGGCAATGCCGTGGGGCCGGGCCACCACCTCAACGCCATCAGCCTGGTCAGCCTGGGCTATCCGGTGACCAAGCAGATCACCGCCTTTGCCGAAGTGTGGGGCGACCTGAACTTCGATCCGCTTGGCACGACCTTCCAGGACTCGTTCGACATCGCCGCGGCCTGGATCCCGGCCAAGTCGCCCAACTTCCAGCTCGACGGCGGCCTCAACTTCGGCCTCAACCGCGAGACCCCGGGGGTGCAGGCCTACGTGGGCGTGTCACAC
>DATAVF010000273.1:0-10959 GCA_036267835.1 Caulobacteraceae bacterium
AGACCGGCCAGCGCGCCAATGTGGACTTCGCCCTGGTCGCCCTGCGCCAGACCCTGGGCCTGCCCGCCGAAGCCCCGTTCGCCCTCTTCGCCGCCGCCCGCACGGCCGGCTGGCTGGCCCACGCAATGGAGCAACTCACCATCGGCCAGGTGATCCGGCCCCGGGCGCGGTATGTGGGGGTGGTCGCGGGGTAGCCTCACGCCCGACCCGCGATCCATTCCCCCAACTCCGTCATGGCCGGCCGCTGTGCCGGCCACCCACGAACACCACGGGACGAGTGGCCGTGCTCTGGCACGGCCATGGCGCAGATCGCGTTCTGGGATCGCCGGCACGAGGGCCGGCGATGACGGGAGGCTAGCGCAAATCTCCGAGATCGAGATCATGGCGTCGTTCGCTTGGCGGAGCGTGATTCCGGGGTCTGGGTCGTATCAAGGATCGCTTCGCGACCGCGCGGCGGCGGCGCTTCGCGCCGTCCTTGATACGACCCAGACCCGGAAAAAACTGCCAATCAAGCGATCGACGGACATCCCTGAACGCTAGCCGTAAGGGGCGGCGTTCGGACCCTCACCCCGGCCGCTAAACCCGAACCGGTTCCGGCGGCGGGGTGAGGTCGGCGTATTGGCCGCCCTTGCGGAACGGGTAGAGGTAGGTCGGGATGATCGGCTCCGCGGCGGTGGCCGCGACGCCGAGATCGGCCAGGCCTGCCGCGCCGGGCGCCACGATGTTGTCGACGCTGAGCAGGGCCAGCTGGTCGGTGGTCATCGGGGGCTTCAGCAGCATCGGCAGCGAGCTGCGCAGGAAGGCGATCAGATCGCCCGCGCCGCCGATCAGCCCCGCGATCGGCGTCGGCACGTCGATGAGGGTGCGCGGGCGGCCGATCACCGCCAGCGTCAGTTCGGTCAGCTCGCGCAGGGTGTAGACCGACGGGCCGCCAAGCTCGAAGGTGCGGCCTTCGGCGGCAGGGTCATGCAGGGCGGCGGCGACGGCGCGGGCCACGTCGGCGACAAACACCGGCTGCATCCGCGTCGCGGCATGGAACACCGGCATCACCGGACTGGGAACGGCCATCGCGGCCATCTTGGTGAAGAAGGCGTCGCCCGGGCCGAACACCACGGACGGGCGCAGGATCACCGCGCCCGGGATCGCGGCCCACACCGCCGCCTCCCCTTCGGCCGTGGCGCGCGCCGCCTTGGAGGGCGAGTGCGCCTCGGCGCCGATGCCGGATATGAAGACGAAGTTGCGGACGCCAGCCCGCGCCGCTGCCTGGGCCACCGTGGCGGGGCCTTCCGAGCGCAGCGCTGCGAAGTTCTGCGCGCCGCTCTCGAAGGGCGTGCCCGCGGTGTAGACACAGGCCTCGGCGCCCTCGAGGGCGCGCTCCACCGAGGCCGCGACACGCACATTGGCCTGCACGATCTCGATCTGGCCGACATCGCCCAGCATACGCAGCTGGTAGGCCTGCCAGGGCCGGCGCACCGCGACGCGGATCCGCCAGCCCTGCTTGGCCAGCGCTCGCACGGCCTGCGAGCCGATGAATCCCGAGCCGCCGAAGAGGGTGACGAGGCCGCGCATGCCGCTCCTTCAGACGCCGCGCCGGTGGCGGCGATGGGCGTCGATAGCCGAGGTCGCCGGAGGGTGCAACGACTCCCCTTCCCGGCTGCAACGCCCCCTCAGGGGAGCGGACTTAAGCGGTTCACGTGCCCCATCTTGCGACCCGGGCGGGCCTCGGCCTTGCCGTAGAGCCAGACGCGGGTCTCGCGCTCGCCCGCCAGCCGCTGCCAGGCGCTCGCCTCGTCGCCGATCAGGTTGGTCATCTCCACCCGGGCGATGGCGTGGGTGGGCCCGAGCGGCCAGCCGGCGACGGCGCGGATATGCTGCTCGAACTGGTCGACCTCGCAGCCATCGAGGGTCCAGTGGCCGGTGTTGTGGACGCGCGGCGCGAACTCGTTGACCAGCAGGCGTCCATCATCCAGCTCGAACAGCTCGATGCCGATCACCCCCACATAGTCGAGCGCGGTCAGCAAGGAGACGGCGATGCGCTCGGCCTGGGCGATGGTGCGCGGCGGGGCCGTGGCCGGGGCAAGGGTGCGGCGCAGGATGCCGCCCTCGTGGTGGTTCTCCGCCAGCGGATAGAGCGCCACCTCGCCGCTGCGGCCGCGGGCGGCGATGACCGAGAGCTCGCGGCGAAAGTCGGCCGGCGCCTCGGCGATGGCGGCCTGCGCCCCCACGGCCTCGAACACTGCGCCGGCGTCGGCGGCGCGTTGCAGCCAGGCCTGGCCCTTGCCGTCGTAGCCGCCGCGCCGCGACTTGATCAGCAGCGGCTGGCCCAGCCGACGCAGCGCCTCGCGCAGCTCGGCCGGGCTCTCGGCCGCCGCGAAGGCCACCGTGGGCGCGCCGGCCTGGTTGAGGAAGGTCTTCTCCGCCAGCCGGTCCTGGGCGATGGCCAGCGCCCGGCCCGACGGCGCGACCTCGGCGCCGACCGCCGCCAGGGCGTCGGTGGTTTCGGCCGGCACGTTCTCGAACTCGAAGGTGATGACGTCGGACAGAGCCGCCAGCCGCGCCAGCGCCGCCGGATCGTCGTAGGCGCCGTCGATGGCGTGGGCGGCGACGCGCTTGGCGGGCGAATCCGGCTCCGGGTCGAGCACCGCCGCATCGAAGCCGAGCCGCGCGGCCGCCATCGCCAGCATTCGGCCCAGCTGGCCGCCGCCCAATATGCCGATCACCGCGCCGGGCGGCAGCGGAAACGCGCTCAATCCTCGACCTCTTCGGGCACGGACGCGGTCAGCGCCTCGGCCCATGCCGCAAGCCGCGTGGCCAGCCCATCGTCAGAAAGCGCCAGGATACGGGCCGCAAGCAGCCCGGCGTTGCGCGCCCCGGCCTCCCCGACGGCCTGCGTGCCCACCGGCACGCTGCCTGGCATCTGGACAATGGAAAGCAGGGAATCGAGCCCGTCCAGCGTCGCCGTGCGCACCGGCACGCCCAGCACCGGCAGCAGGGTCAGCGAGGCGGTCATGCCCGGCAGATGCGCCGCGCCCCCGGCGCCGGCGATGATCACCTTGTAGCCCTGCCCTTGAGCCCCCCTGGCGAAGGTGAACATGCGATCGGGCGTGCGGTGCGCCGAAATGACGCGAGCGCGCCACGCCACCCCCAGCTCGGTGAGGATTTCGGCGGCTTTCTTCAGCGTGGGCCAGTCGGACCGGCTGCCCATGATGATCGCCACCGGCGCCGGCTGGTCCATGCGGGCCTTCCTAAAAACGGCTGGAGTAAGGCGCCCGCTTGGCGCCGGCAACCATGCCCGCCTAGCATTTTCGCCAGCGACGCTTTTACCGATTCGAGCCGCATGAAGATTTCCACTGCCCGCAGCGAACCGTTCTCGGCCATCCGACGCCGCAACCTGGCGCTGGCGGGCGCCAAACTGCCCGGCGCCGCGCCTTCGGCAACGGACGATGCGCGGTTCATGGGCGTCACCGAGGCGGGGCTGACGCCGGCCGTGAAGGCGGCGCTGGCCACCCTGGTGATCGAGCTGGAGGACCTGCGCTCGGAGCTGAAGTGGCTGAAGGCGCGACTGCTCGAGGCCGAGGCCGCGGCCGACGAAGATCCGCTGACGGGGGTGAAAAACCGCCGCGCCTTCCTGCGCGAAGTGAAGCGCGTTTCTGCCTTCGGGGTGCGCTACGACGTGCCGGCCAGCGTGGTCTATTTCGACCTGGACGACCTGAAGGGCGTCAACGACCGCTTCGGCCATGCCGCCGGCGATGCGGCGCTGAAGGCGGTGGCCGACCGGCTGTCCAGCCACGTGCGCGATTCCGACCTCGTGGCGCGGATGGGCGGCGACGAGTTCGCCGTGCTGCTGGTCCACGCCGACAACGCCACCGCCCACGCCAAGGCCGAGATGCTGGCCCGCCTCGTCGAAGCCGAGCCGATCAACGCCGGCGCCTGGCTCGCCCCGCTGCGGGTCAGCTGGGGCGTGCGCCAGCTCGATCCCGCCGCCGACGCCGAGGCGATGATCGCCGACGCCGATGCGGCAATGTTCGCGATGAAGCGGGCGCGGGGGTAGCCTCGGCCATTCCCCCAACCCGTGTCATCCCGGCCGTAGCGCAGCGCAGAGCCGGGATCTGCTCCCGAGCGTCCGAAGGGGATCCCGGACAGCCGCTGCGCGGCTTCCGGGATGACAAGCTAGGTTAGGGCGCGATGATCGCCGCGGCCGCCGCCTGCTGCGCGTCCAGTTGCGGCTTGCGGTAGTCGTGGATCAGCCGGGCCTGGGCGTCGAAATCCATTAGAACGTCCGTATACGGATCATAGGCGCTCCACGGTTGTCCGTCGGCTGAGCGGCAGGCCGGCTGGCCGGTCTTGGCGAAATCCACCCAGCAGGAATGCATGAGCGCCGCGACCGCGCGGTCCTGGTCCACGATCTCGGACGAATAGTTCGGCACGATCATCTGGGTGTCGAACACATAGGGGTTCTCCGAGGTGTGGTTGGCGCCCGGGATCTTGCCCTTGCGCGCCACCCGCACATAGGAGAACTCGTAGAGCCAGGCGTGGGTCTTGGCCACCTCCCGGCCGGCGAACCACCGAGCCGGCGCGCCCATCACCGCGTCCGTGAAGGCGCTCTGCGCCAGTTGCGCCGGGTCGGCCGCGACGTCGGGATAGGCGGCGCGCACGGCCGGTGTCAGGCCGGCTGCGTAGGCCGCGTAGCCGGTGGGAGGCAGCAGCGAGGCTTCCCAGGTGTTCGACCCGATGATCAGCGGCGCGGCCGCCTCGTGGCCGTGGGCGAAGCCCTGCGCGGCGCTTTCCACCACCAATCGTCCGTCCACGATCGGTCCGGCGCGGCCACCGGCGGCGATCAGGGCAGCGGCCGGGAGCGCGCGCAGCTGGTCGGCCGTGGCGTCGGCCCCGAGGCCGAGCTTGGTCGCCAGCGCCACGCCCGCCGCCTCGTCGTCGGCCAGGCTCACCGGCGCGCCCCAGCCCCCACCCGACTGCACGGTGGCCTTCTGGAAGAGGCCGCGCGCGGCCGGCGTCACCATCAGGGTCAGCACATTGTCGCCGCCGGCCGACTCTCCGAAGATGGTGACATTGTCCGGGTCGCCGCCAAAAGCCGCGATGTTGCGCTTCACCCACTTCAGCGCCGCGATCTGGTCCATCAGGCCGTAGTTGGCCAGCGGCTCGCCGGGCCTGGCGGCGTGGGTCAGCGCCGGGTGAGCGAACCAGCCCAGCGCCCCCAGCCGATAGTTCATCGCCACCAGCACCACCCCGTCGCGGGCGAAGAAGCGGCCGTCGTTGGGCGCGATCGAGTCGGCGCCGGCGGTGTTGCCGCCGCCGAAGATCCACACCATCACCGGCGCGCGGCGGGCGTGCAGCGGCGCAAAGACGTCCAGCGTCAGGCAATCCTCGCTGACCGGCCCAGTGTAGCCTCCGCCATTGGGCCGGCCGGGCGACACCGGCTGCATGCAGGCGGGTCCGTCGGTGGTCGCTGAACGCGCGCCGGGCCAGGGCGCGGGCGGCGACGGCGGGCGCCAGCGCTGCGGGCCGACCGGCGGGGCGGCATAGGGAATGGCGCGGAAGATGCGCGCCGGGCCCTCGACCACGCCGGCCACAACCCCGGCGTCGGTGCGGGCCTGTGGCGGCGGGACGTCCGCCACAGCCGACCCGGCGCCCGCAAGCAAGGCGACGAGCGCCAACAGCCACGATCTCAGCATGCCCGCCTCCAGCCCGACCACATGGTCGCCAGAAGCCCGGATGACGGCGGCCGGTCAAGCGCGACCGGCGCTGCTGCAGCTTCATCGCCTGCGGCGCTGGGAGGAATTGGCGCTCCTGGGCTGGCCGGATGAAGCCCGGGCGCAGTTCATCGACAGCCAGTACGACTTCCAGGATCGGGGCTATCGATCGGCGTTTCCCGGCGCCGAGTACTACGCCATCGAGCGGGCTGGCGAGGTGGTCGGCCGCCTCTATGTCGATCGCACGGCAGCCGACCTGCGCCTGATGGAAATCACCCTGCACCCCGACTGGCGCGGCGGCGGCGTGGGCGCGGCCCTGCTGAGACAGTTGCAGGCCGAGGTGCGCGCAGGCCGCGGCGCCTGCGTGCGCCTCAGCGTCGCCGAGGGCAACCCGGCCCGCCGGCTCTACGAGCGCCTGGGCTTCGTCGACGTGCAGCCGCCGGACGAGTTCCCGCAAGCCTCGCGCGACATGGTCTGGCGCCCTGAGAGCTGAATTCGACTAGTTGAACACCGCCTGATAGGCGATGCCCTGCACGTCGCGGGCGATCGGCACGATGAAGATATCCAGCTTGCCCAGTTCCGCGTGCGTCAGCGGATAGGTGCGCTGCGGCAGCACCACCGGCGAGCCGGAGCGGAAGATCAGCGAGAACGGCTCGCGCACCATCCCCGGGAACGGCAGCGCCGACTGCCGGGTCGCCTGGGTGAGGGTGAGGTCGATGGCGCTCTCGCCCAGAGCCAGGGCGAAGGTGGAATTGAAGTGCGGGGAGAAGGATTCGTAGGTGAGCATCGCGCCGCCATCTCAAAACGACTGGTTGTAGTCGGGTAGCACATTTTTCGCGCGATAGGCGAGACCGGGCCGCGAAGACGCCGGCTCAGCCAGCTTGAGCGTCAGGACCTACAGCCGCATCTCGCCGTTCATGATCGCCTGGAACACAGGCGCGGTCAGCGGCTCGTAGCCCTTGAGGCCCAGCACGTAGAGCGGGTCCTTGACCACGCCGGGGTCGAAGCCTTCGGCCACCAGGTCGAGCTTGCGGTACTTGAAGGTGCCGGTCACCGCGATCTCGGGCAACAGGCGCAGGAAGACCGGGCGGGCGAAGGCGGGCAGGCGCTCGGCGATGAAGGCGTCCAGCGACTTCACGTCGAAGTCCTTGCCCACCACCAGCCCGGCCATGCCGGCGCGGCCGTCGAGCATGCCCACCTTGACGCCGTAGACGTTCGTCTCCTTCACGCCGGGCGCCGAGGCCAGGGCGCCGGCCACCTCGCCGGTCGAGACGTTCTCGCCCTTCCAGCGGAAGGTGTCGCCGATGCGGTCGACGAAGTAGAAATACCCGGCCTCGTCCTTGCGCAGGAGGTCGCCGGTGCGGAACCAGGCGTCGCCGCGCCGGAAGGCGTCGTGCAGCACCTTCTTTTCCGACGCGGCCTTGTCCGCATAGCCGACATACGAGGTGCGCGGGTCGGCCTTGATCTCACCCAGGCACTCGCCGGCCTCGTCGACATCGGCCTCTCGGCAGAGGCCGTCCGGTCCGCGCACCGGCGTCTCGGTCTCGACGTCGAACTTGGCCAGCTTGATGTTGAAGAAGCCGGTCAGCCAGCGCGGCGCGCGGCCGATGGCGCCCAACTTGCCGTCGAAGTTGAACATCGAGACGTTGCCTTCGGTCGACCCGTAGAACTCCAGCACCCGCGGCACGCCGAACCGGCCCACCAGCTTCTCCCAGACGTCGGACCTCAGGCCATTGCCGAACGCGAGCCGCAGCTTGTGCTGCTTCTCCTCCGGGACCTCGGCCTGGTTCGCCAGGTAGCGGCCGAGCTCGCCGATGTAGACGAACATGGTGCAGCCCTCGGCGACCACGTCCGACCAGAAATGGCTCGCCGAGAAATGTTTGCGCAGCACCACCTCGCCGCCGTTCAACAGCGCCGCGCCGGCCGCGCAGAGGCCGCCAGTGGCGTGGTAGAACGGCAGGGTGACGTAGATGCGGTCGTCCTCCCGCGCCCCGGTCGCCCCGGCAAAGCCGCGCATGTAGAGCTGGGCGCGCATGTGGGTGATGCGCGCGGCCTTGGGCAGGCCGGTGGTGCCGCTGGTGAAGATGAAGAGCGCGGTCTCCTTGGCCGTCAGCCCTTCGCGACGGGCCCGGTCCGGGCGCAGGGCCGAGCAGCTTTTCAGCGCCTGGGCGAGGTCGTGCTGGTGGTCGTGGACGGGCCCGAGCGTCCACTCCTGCATCGCGTGATCGCTCTTGGCGCGCGCCCCCTCGAGCGCGGCGGCGGTGTCTTCGTCGACCAGGCAGTGCGAGGCGGCCGACACGTTCAGGCAGTGGGCCAGCGCATCGCCGGTGAGCTGGTTGTTGATCAGGGCGGTGGTGATGCCGAGCTTGGAAAGGCCGAACCAGATCGGCAGGTAGTCGAGTCGGTTGGGCATCAAGAGCGCCACCACGTCGCCGCGCCTGAGTCCGGCGAGCTCGGCCCAGTGCGCATAGCGGTTGGCGAGCGCGTCGAGCTCGCCATAGCTCAGCGTCCTGCCCTCGAAGCTGATCGCCGGGCGCGCTCGCCATCGATCGACCGCCGCCTCCAGGTCGTCAGTCATCAGGTTAAGCGAGGTTGCCTTGATCGAGCGGACGCGCATCAGCGTGCGCACAAGCCCACTCAGGAAGGTCCAGTCAGTCTTGAGGCGGGCCCCGAGACTCATCCACACGTCTCCGCCATCCGGTCAGCTTGTGGAGCCAGCGGCCCCGGGTCAAGCCTTCCGCCCTAGCTCCCCGACGACGCGTAGCGCGCGACTCCGAAACGCCAGATGAAGAGCGCTACGCCAAGGAACAGGAAGCCGGCGATCGGCGCGATCGGCAGGAACCAGCTCGGCGTGCCCAGCGGGTCGGCGCGGCCCATCGCGGCCAGCATCGGCAAATAGCTGATACAGCCCACCGGCACGATCCAGATCAGGAACTTGCGGAACCAGTCGGCGTAGACGTTGAGGGGGTATTCGGCCGCCGCCTCGCCGCCGTAGGTCAGGATGTTGACCGCCTCCAGGCTCTCCAGGGTCCAGAAGGCCAGCGTCGCCTGCAGCACCATCAGGCCGGTGAAGAGCGCCGACCCGCCGGCGACGGCGAAGAGCAGGATCGCGATGGCGGCCGGGGTTACGGCGAAATGGCTCAGCGCCACGCCGATGCCGAAGACGCCGATGCCTTGGGTGAAGCGGCCGATGCGGGTGAGGCGCAGTTCGTAGCCCATCAGCTGCAGCGCCGGGCTGCGCGGGCGCAACAGGAGGCGGTCGAAGCCGCCGGTCCGCACGAATACCGAGCCGAAGATGTCGAAGCCCCGGCTGATCGCGTCGGCCACCGAGAAGGTGACGCTGACCAGGCCGTAGAAGAGGCAGACCTCGCCGAACGTCCAGGCCCCGATATGGCCAAAGCGCCGGAACATCGCCCAGACGCCGATGAACTCGATCGCCGTGGCCAGGAACTGGCCCGAGATCATCATCATCAGCGAGCCGGGATAGGCCATCTGCGCCCGCAGCGACGCGGCGCAGTAGCGACCGTAGAGGCGGAGCCCGTTCAGCACCTCAGCCCCCCTGCACCTGCAGGCGCCGCATCGCCCGCTCCAGCGCCCAGTGGCCGAACGCCACCAGCGCCAGCACCCAGCCGAACTGCAGGCCGATCGCGCCCACCGCGCTCCAGCCGGAGAGCCCGCCGAAGTAGATCGAGAACGGGATGTCGACGAGGCCCGCGATCGGCTGGGCCCGCAGGATCGGCCGCAGCCAGTCCGGGAAGAAGGCGAGCGGCACGACCATGCCGGAGAACAGGTTGACGATCGGCGCGGCCAGGATGTTGGGCCCGCGCTCGTCCATCGCCCGCACCATGGCGATGTTGATCAGCACCGTGATCGCCGCCGAGAGCAGCACCATGCCGACGGCCGACACCGCGAAGAGCCCGGCCGCGGCCCAGGTCGGCGGCGGCGCCAGCGCCCAGGCGCCCAGGCCCACCATCGGCATGGCGACCCCCGCGAAGGCGATCATCAGCGCGGCCCGCGGCGCCACCCGGGCCACCGACCAGGCCATCGCCCGCATGAACCACCAGGCGTAGTTGTCTACTGGCCGCAGCCGCTCGTAGGCGACGGCCCCGCTGCGCACCATCTCGGTCACGTCCGGGTCGGCGTTCCAGGGCAGGAACACCAGCATGGCCTGCCCGAGCCAGGTGTAGGTGATGGCGTTGGCCAGCGACATCGGCGCGTGCGCCGCGCCACCCGCATAGAAGGCCGCGAAGATCAGGATGCGGATCACCCCGAACCAGCACTGGGTGATGAAGCCGGCGAAGGCCGCCGCGCGGTACTGCAGCGTCAGCTGGAAGCGGCCGGCGAACACCGCCGCGTAAGGGCGCAGGGTCTCGGCGGCGGTCATTGCTCGCCCGCCCCGTGCAGGTCGTAGAAGCGCGCGATCACCTCCTCGATCAGTGGCTCCTCGACGTGGATGTCGTCGACCGGGTGCGCGGCGACAATGCGGGCAATCAGGTCCGGCGCGGTGACCCGACGCGGATCGAAGGCGAGCTCCAGCCGCTGCCCATCGCGACTCACCACCCGCACGTCGGCCATCTCCAGCGCCGGCGCGTTGCCGGCGAAGTCGACGAACAGCCGCCGCTCGGCCAGCACCCCGGCGCGCAGCTCGGCGAACGAGCCGTCGGCTAGGATGCGTCCGCTGCCGATGACGATCACCCGCTGCGCCAGGGCCTCGATGTCGTGCATGTCGTGGGTGGTAAGGATGACGGTGACGCCGCGGTCGCGGTTGATCCGGCCAACGAATTCGCGCACCGCCAGCTTCGACGGCGCATCCAGACCGATGGTCGGTTCGTCAAGGAACACCAACTGCGGCTCGTGCAGCAGGGACGCCGCGATCTCGCAGCGCATGCGCTGGCCCAACGACAGCTGGCGCACCGGCTGGTTCAGGATGCGCTCCAGCCGCAGCAGGCTCACCAGTTCGTCGCGAGTCGCGGCATAGCGGTCCTGCGGCACCCGGTAGATGTCGCGCAGCAGGTCGAAGCCCTCGATCACCGGCAAGTCCCACCAGAGCTGGGTGCGCTGGCCGAACACCACGCCGATGCGCGCCACATGCTTGATGCGCTGGCGCCAGGGCGTCAGCCCATCCACCTCGCAGCGCCCGGAGGTGGGCTCCATGATGCCGGAGAGGATCTTGATGGTGGTCGACTTGCCGGCCCCGTTGGGCCCGATCAGCCCGACCAGCTCGCCGCGCTCCAGCTGGAAGCTGACCCCG
>DATAVF010000274.1:0-11666 GCA_036267835.1 Caulobacteraceae bacterium
TTTGCGGACCCTGCTGGAGCGCGACGGCGTCCTGATCCTGGAGACGGATCCCTTCGCGCTGTCGGCGGCCGAACAGGGCGTGGTGGCCAACCACTGGAGCGACGGACGCTCGAAGAACTCCAGTTTCAATCCGCATACGGGGGACGTCGACGGCGTGCTGGGCGGACCGGGCGAGGTCGCCGAGCTCAGCGCCCTGATGGCCCGCTATTCCACCTGGGCCGGCGACGTGCTGGCCGAGTACTTTCCCACCTATCGCGACCTGCTCGAGTTCGGCCGCACATCGCTGCGCCGCCGCTCGGTGCAGGACGAGCCGCCGCTCAGCCGCCGCAAGGACGACCGCAGTCTGCACCTGGACGCCTTCACCTCGCAGCCGGTGGCCGGGCGGCGCATCCTGCGCGTGTTCAGCAACATCGACCCGTCGGGCGCCGAGCGCGAGTGGGCCATCGCCGACGGCGGGTTCGAGGACTACGCCCACCGGTTTCGCGACCGCGCCCGCCGCCTGCTGCCCGGCGAAGCGCGCGTGCTCGAAGGCCTGTCGCTGACCAAGAGCCGCCGCACCCACTATGACCAGATCATGCTGGGCATGCACGACGCGGCCAAGCGCGACCGCGCCTACCAGGAGACTGCGCCGCGCCGCTACGTCGCTTTCCCGCACGGCGCGACCTGGCTCGCCTTCACCGACCAGACCCCGCACGCGGCGGTCAGCGGCCAGTGCGCGCTGGAGCAGACCTTCTACGTGCCGGTCGAAGCCCTCGCCGACCCCTCCGGCTCGCCGCTGCGCATCCTCGAGCGCCTGTGGGGCGGTCGCCTGGCCTGACCCGCGTCGCTTGACCCCCGGCAGATGGCGCCGCACTGCTGACGCGCCAATAGATCGGGGAGGGCGCGCATGGCGCACGGACTGTTTTCGCTCGAAGGGCGCACGGCGCTGGTCACCGGTGGCTCGCGCGGCATCGGCAAGATGATCGCGGCCGGCTTCATCGAGCACGGCGCCAAGGTCTACATCTCCTCGCGCAAGGCCGCCGACTGCGACGCCACGGCCGAGGAGTTGTCGGCCGGCGGCGGGACCTGCATCTCGCTGCCGCAGGACATCTCGACCGTCGAGGGCTGCAAGGCGCTGGCGGCGCGCATTGGCGGGGCCGAGCCCGCGCTCGACATCCTGGTCAACAACGCCGGCGCCGCGTGGGGCGCGGACTTCGACGAGTTCCCCGAGAGCGGCTGGGACAAGGTGCTCGACCTGAACCTGAAGTCGCCGTTCTTCCTGACCCAGGCGCTGCGCGCCAAGCTGGCGGCGGGCGCCTCGCAGGAGAAGCCGGCCAAGGTGATCATGATCGCCTCGATCGACGGCATGCGGCTGAACCCGCAGGAGACCTATTCCTACCACGCCTCCAAGTCGGGCCTGATCTACCTGACCCGCCGCATGGCAATGCGGCTGGTGCGCGACTGGATCGTGGTCACTGCGATCGCGCCTGGCCCCTTCGCCTCGCAGATGAACCGCGACGCCCGCGACCACGGCGACGAAGTCTCCAAGCGCGTCCCGATGCGCCGCATCGGCCGCGACGAGGATATGGCGGGCGCAGCCATCTACCTGGCCTCGCGGGCTGGGGACTATGTGGTGGGCGAAACCATCGCGGTCGACGGCGGCATCGCCCTCGCCACCTGAGCCGCTAGGCCGGCAGGAAGTCGGCGATCCGGATGCTGAGGCCCGGCAGCAGCCCGGGCTCGACGGTCTCGGTGAACGCGATCGGCGGCGCAGGCCAAGCGCCGTCGGCACGGAGGACGTGCAACAGCCCGGCGTTGAGGTCGATCACCCAGTACTCACGCACCCCAAAGTGGCGATAGAGTTCCGCCTTGCGGCGCATATCGTAAGGCAGGGATGAGTCTGAGAGCTCAATGACCAGCAGTGTGTCGCCGCCACTGACCGCGCTGGGGAGGGGCGTGGCCGGATAGAGGTGAAAGTCCGGCTGCGGCCAGTTATCATCGGATAGCCGGAGGGTCCCGTCTGAAGCGAGATAGATGTCGTCCGGCAGACTTCGGTTCAGGAAGCGCATCAGTGCGGTGCGAAGCCCTTGGTGTGCGTCCCCCTCGGACGGCGCGTCGATGATCTCTCCCTCGATCAGCTCGAACGGGCCGCCCTCCAGGAGGATTCCAGCTTCCTGCATGATCAGCACGTCTTCGCCCGAGAACCGGTGACCGACGGGTGCTTGCGGTCGCATCAGAGCGTTCATGACGGGAAGCTAGCACAAACGGGCCGCGTTGGTGCGAGGCAAGCCCCGAACAACTCGGCGAGACAGGCGCGCGTCGAGCCTATAGAACGCGCGCCGAAACGAAACCCGAGGCCCTGATGAGCGAACCTGAAGACACCCTGATCATGACACTGGAGAACGGGGTGGTGACCATCCGTCTGCGGCCTGACCTGGCGCCCGGCCACGTGGCGCGGATCAAGGAACTGGCGCGGGAAGGCTTCTACGACGGCGTGGTCTTCCACCGCGTCATCCCCGGCTTCATGGCCCAGGGCGGCGATCCCACCGGCACCGGTTCGGGCGGCTCGAAGAAGCCCGATCTGCGCTCCGAGTTCTCCCGCGAACCGCACATCCGCGGCGTCTGCTCGATGGCTCGCACCTCCAATCCGCACTCGGCCAACAGCCAGTTCTTCATCTGCTTCGACGACGCCACCTTCCTCGACGGCGAGTACACCGTCTGGGGCGAGGTGATCGAGGGCATGGAGCACGTCGACGGCTTGCCGAAGGGCGAGCCGCCGCGCGAGCCGGGCAAGATCGTCTCGATGAAGGTGGCGGCCGACACCTGAGAAATAAAGCTACGGCTGTTGCAACCAACGGCCAGCGCCTGCGTTCGTGGACTTGGAGCCGAAGACGTTTCAAGTCGGAGAACTCATGCTCAAGACACTCGCAGCGGCGGCGGCCACGATGGCCCTCGTCGCCGGCGGCGCGTTCGCCACAACGGCGCAAGCGGCGCCCACCCTCCACGATCCCTACTTTAGCCCGGGCCCGGACGCCGTCCTGACCCAGGCGCAGATCGGGTTCTACATCTGGGGCGGCCGGCATTATTGCTGGTACGACGCCGGATGGCAGGGCCCGGGCTGGTACTGGTGCGGCTATCCCTGGCGCACCGGCTTCGGCTGGGGCGGCCCGTTCGGCTGGCACGGCTGGCACGGCGGCCACGCCGGCGGCGGCAATTGGCACGGCCACGGCGGCGGCAACTTCCATGGTGGCGGTAACTTCCACGGTGGCGGCGGCAACTTCCATGGCGGCCATGGCGGCCACGGTGGCGGCGGTGGCGTGCACCTCGCCATCCCCGGCGGCGGCGGCGGCGGCCACAACCACGGTGGCGGCGGAGGCCACAACCACGGTGGCGGCGGAGGCGGCCACAACCACGGCGGGGGCGGTGGCGGTCACCACCACTAACGGCTGAGACCACGTCAGGCGTAGGCTCGCGCCGGGTGACCGGCTATGTGACGCAGCGTGCGCCTGACCGATTTCGATTTCGAGCTGGCGGAGGAGCGGATCGCCTTGCGACCCGCTTCGCCGCGCGACTCCGCCCGGTTGCTGGCGGTGGCCGCCGACGGGATGCTGGCTGACCTGCGGGTCAGCGATTTGCCGGACCAGCTGGCGCCCGGCGACGCCCTCGTCTTCAACGACACCCGGGTGATCCCGGCCCGTCTGCGCGGCGTTCGCCGACGCGACGACAGCGTCGTGCATGTCGAGGCCACTTTGCACCGGCGCCTGACCTCTTCACGCTGGGCCGCCTTCGCCAAGCCCGGCCGGCGCCTGGCGATCGGCGACCGGATCGAGTTCGGCGAGACCAGCGACCGGGCCTGCCTGCTCTCATCCCTCGCGGCGACAGTCACCGAGAAGGGCGAGGGCGGCGAGGTGACGCTGGCGTTCGACCTGGCCGGTCCCGACCTCGACATGGCCGTCGCCGAACGGGGCGCCATGCCGCTGCCGCCCTACATCGCCAGTCGCCGCGCCGAGGACGACCAGGACCTCACCGACTACCAGACCGTCTATGCCCGCGAGGACGGCTCGGTGGCGGCGCCCACGGCCGGCCTGCACTTTACCCCCGAGCTGCTGGAGCGGCTGCGGGCGCGGGGCGTCTCGCTCCACTTCGTCACCCTGCACGTCGGCGCCGGCACCTTCCTGCCGGTGAAGACCGATGACGTGGAGGGCCACCACATGCACGCTGAGACCGGCGAGGTCTCGGTCGCCACGGCGCAGGCGCTGAACGCCGCCCGCGCCGCTGGCGGAAGGCTGATCGCGGTCGGCACCACGGCGCTCAGGCTGCTGGAAAGCGCTGCCGACGAGGCCGGCGTCATCCACCCGTTCAGCGGCGAGACCTCTATCTTCATCACCCCCGGCTACCGCTTCCGCACGGCGAACGCGCTGGTGACCAACTTCCACCTGCCGCGCTCGACCCTGTTCATGCTGGTCAGCGCCTTCAGCGGCCTCGAGACGATGCGGGCCGCCTACGCCCACGCCATTGCGAACGGCTATCGCTTCTACTCCTACGGCGACGCCAGCCTGCTGTGGCGGCGCGGGTGAGCGCCCTCGACCTGCGCATCGACGCGGTCGATGGCGCGGCCCGCACCGGCGTCATCGCGATGGCGCGCGGCGAGATCCGCACCCCCGCCTTCATGCCGGTGGGCACCGCCGGCACGGTCAAGGCGCTGACCACCGACCAGGTGCGCGCCGCCGGCGCCGACATTCTGCTCGGCAACACCTACCACCTGATGCTGCGCCCCACCGCCGAGCGGGTGGCGCGGCTAGGCGGCCTGCACGCTTTCATGCGCTGGGAGCGGCCGATCCTCACCGACAGCGGCGGCTTCCAGGTGATGAGCCTCTCGAAGATCGCCAAGGTCACCGAGGAGGCGGTTACTTTCCAGAGCCACCTCAACGGCGACAGGCATGTGCTGACGCCGGAGCGCTCGATCGAGATCCAGGCCGACCTCCTGGGCTCCGACATCGCCATGCAGCTCGACCAGCTCGTCGCCCTGCCGGCCGACGAGCCGACGGCCGCCGAGGCGATGCGGCTCTCGGCCCGCTGGGCGGCGCGCTGCAAGGCCGCGTTCGGCAGCCGCGAGCGCCAGGCCTTGTTCGGCATTCAGCAGGGCGGGCTCTCGGAGCCCCTGCGCCGCGAATCGGCCGAGCGGCTGATCGACATCGGCTTCGACGGCTACGCCATCGGCGGCCTCGCCGTCGGCGAGGGCCATGCGGCCATGTGCGAGGCGCTGGATTTCGCCCCGGCCCTGCTGCCGGCCGACCGGCCGCGCTATCTGATGGGCGTCGGCAAGCCGGTGGACCTGGTCGAGGCGGTCTGGCGCGGCGTCGACATGTTCGACTGCGTCCTGCCCACCCGCTCCGGCCGCCACGGCCAGGCCTGGACCTCCGCCGGCCCGCTCAACCTGAAGAACGCCCGCTTCGCCGAAGACCAGTCCCCCCTCGACGCGGCGAGCGCCTGCCCGGCCAGCCGCGACTACTCGAAGGCCTACCTGCACCACCTGGTGAAGTCCGAGGAGATCCTCGGCCAGGTCCTGCTCTCCTGGCACAACGTCGCCTTCTTCGAGACTTTGATGGCGCGAATGCGAGCGGCGATCGCCGAGGGCCGCATGGAAGCCTTCAGGCGGGAGTTCAGGGCCGGATTGGCCGACTGATCAACTCACTTGCTCGGCTGCGACGAGGCCACGGCGACCGGGTGGGCGAGGTGGCGGGGGAGGGCCGGAGAGTTGCAGCTGTGCATCTCGCCCAGGCCCTTCAGGTAGCCGCGGCGCACGGCGCCGGCCTGGATCGCGGCCATCACCTCGCGGTCGTGGTGGGCGGCGCCCGACAGCACCCGGATCACGCCGTCGAAGGGGATCTGGCTCTGCACGCCGGTGCGCATGGCGTCGAGGCTGACGCTGCGCGCCGCGCTGCCGCCGCGCTCCAGGAGGCTCGGGTGCTCGGTGCTGATCGGCTCGTCCAGGTCCGGCCCCAGCGCGTCGTCGAGGCGCTTCACCTGGAAGGCGATGCCGGCGCAGGTGGCGGGCGAGGGGCGCTCGTACGCGTCCGCCATTGCTTCGATCAGCACCGGCGGGATCTTGCTGTGCATCAGGTTGAAGTCGCGGAACGGCTGCTCGATCACCCCCTTCATCACCCCCTGCCGGCCGAGCTGTTCGGGCGTCAGCAGCCGGTCCGGCGGCGGTGGCGGAGTGACGGTCGGGGGCGTGGTCGGCGGTGGGCTGATGACCGGCGGGCTGTGCTGCGGCGCGGTCGCCGACGGGGCCTCGGCTGCGCCGATGGCGGGAATGACCAGGGCGGCCAACAAGGCCGGAAACAGCACCGGGCGCATGGCGATAGTTGTAGCGAAGCCTCAGCCGCCGCGCCAGCGCCCACCCGCGCTTGCCGGGCCGCGGGCCGCCCCCTAAGTTCCGCCCTCTTCGCGCCGGGCCCCGTCCGCCGCCGAGGGGCCGGTAGCTCAGTGGTAGAGCACTCGACTTTTAATCGAGTGGTCGTGGGTTCGACACCCACCCGGCCTACCAGCCTCCACTCGCGCCGCGAGAGGAGGCTGCCCGCCGTAGCCCGAAGGGCGAAGGAGGGCGGATGAGGCCGCGGCCTTGCTATCGAGATCGCGCCCTGATTGTCTGCCGTCTCCGCCTCAGCGCAGGGGCTTTGGGGGTTGGCGAATGCCGGTGGACGCCTCGCATTTCTCGATGGTGGGCTTTCCGGTGGAAATGACTCAGGCCGGGCTGTCAACCGCGGCTCAGGTCTACCTTTCCCAATGCACGCCGACGCAACTTGCCCCGTCGGATGTGGTGTGCCTGGTGAAGGATGTCTCAGGCGGAGAAATGAGGCTCGCCCTGCGGACAGCCGCTGGTGGGCCCGCTGTTCTAGTCACGATGAACCCCGCCTTCGTCGGTCAGGGCCGCACGAACGTCGAGATTGGCGCCGACGTATCAGATCCCGAGGAGGAGCCCTTTGAGGTAACCCTGACGGCTCATTTCACAGGGGACCCGTCGCCGCTGGTCTTTGACCTCGCCGATCCATCGGAGGCGGCCCGGATGCTCCCGGGTGCAAAGGTCACCATTGATCTCGCGGCCTTCAGCTTCGAGCCCCACGTCTATGCCGACGAAGCTGCGTTCCAGCGGGAACAGGACAAGCAGCGCGCCCGGGTTAAGTTCGCGCCGACCTTCTTCATTCCGACCGGCATGTTCTTCCAGAGCGTCGGCGGGGCGATGCCGAATGGGGCGACGCGACCCGTTAGCTATGCCGACTTTGCCGGCAAGGTCCTGACAGCCGAATTGAAAGTCAATCACGCCGGCGGTGGCCGTTTCTGGTCGGCCCTGGTGCAGACCTACGACGGCGCGACCGTTGATGTCGTCATGGACCCAAGCACGCTGCCGGACGGCGTCAAGCCGGGAGAAATCCTGACTGGACGCTTCTGGCTCAGCGCACGTCTGGCGCCCGCTTCCTAGGGACGCCGGCGCGTCGTCAGCTCCGGTTCGGCAGCGCCACCACCGCGTGGCCCGGGCAGGTGGCTTCGCCGTTCTGGTTAGTGACGTTGATGGTCAGCTTCACCCGGTTCTCGCCGTCGACCACTTCCTTCTCCACCACCTTGCCGACCACGCTCAGCGTGTCGTGCTTCTGGTTGATGGCGCGGTACTGGCAGCCGATCTCGCGGATCTCGGCCTCGTCGCCGATCCAGTCGCGCAGGGCGTTGGCGAGGTAGGCGTAGCGCAGGTTGCCCATGCCGAACGCGCCTTCCTTGTTGCCGGCCTTGCGGCCCGCCTCATCGTCCATGTGGAAGGGCACGAACTCGTCGTTGACGGCAGCGTAGCGGTTCCAGTGCATGAAATCGGTCTGGCGCGACCAGGCCGGCATCTCGTCGCCCACCTGCACGTCCTCGAAATAGACATTCACGGTCATTGCGGGCGCTCCTAGTAGCGGATCGAAGTGGAGATACGGCGGCGGACGAACTCGCCCTTCTGGTTCGTCCACTCGTTCTCGGTGAAGGTGTAGAGCATCAGGCCGAAGCGGCCCTGACGCTCGTTGAAGTCCTGCAGGCGCGAGCGGGCGGTGATCACGTCGCCGGGCCGCATCGCAACCCCGAAACTGTCGGTCTGGCCGCCGTTCATGCCGGTCAGCCGCACGCCGCCGGCCGGCTGAGCCTGGGCGGCGGGCGCCACGCGCTTCACCGGCCAGGCGAAGGGGTTGAAGTCGGGCGGGGCGATGACGCCGCCGTGGCGGGTGGTGGCAGCGTAAGCCTGGTCCCAGTAGATCGCGGGCGGGGTCTGCGGCCAATAGGTGGCGATGGCCCACTTGCGGATGTCGGAGAGCGAGATCGGCGGCGAGACACGCGCCTCGCCCCACCTGCCCTTGGCCTCCTCCATCGCCGGGCTGATCAAAGTATCGACGCCGGTCGCCATGTTTCCTGTTCCTCCGAAATGGTTCGCTTGAAATGCTGCCACTTTCGCAGCTTGCCGGCCCGATTTCGAGCCCTCAGCGGCGGCGGAAGGCGCGGGCGACTGTGGGGCGGACGACGAGGCCGAAGAGGTCGAGGAGCACGTGGGCGGTCATGGCGGCGATGAGGCTGCCGGTGGCGAGGTAGAGGCCGGTGAAGATGAGGCCGATCACCGCCGTCCCCACGACGCCGATCCAGCCCTGGTAGATGTGCGCCAGGCCGAAGACGGCGCCGGCCGCCACGAAGCCGGTCAGGGCGTCGCCGGTCACCTGGGCGACCAGCAGCGGCAGCATCAGGCGGAAGAACAGCTCCTCGGTGACGCCTGCGTTGAGCGAGAGCAGGGCGACCCACGCCGTCTCGGCGCCGTTGCGCGGAAACAAGGGCGCGATGTTGCCGACCTGCACCGGGGCCAGGCGCCGCGAGCCGCGCTGCGCCATCACGGCGGTGATGGATGCGCCGATCGTCATCGCCGCGACCACCTCGCCCAGCAGGATCGGCCCGACCTCGCGCAGCGGCAGGGCGTCGCTGACGCTGGCGACGAGCCGGCCGAACTCGGCGGGCGGGGCCAGGACCCCGCCCAGCCGCCCCAGCGCCGCCAGCACCACGATCGAGATGCCGCCGTAGAAGGCGAACGAGCGGAGCACCCAGTGGCGGAAGGTGCGCTGGCGGTCGGCTGTCTCGGTGAGGGCCTTGAACGCCGCGTAGCGGGCAAGGCTGCGGCGCGTCGTCCAGGCCAGCGCCGCCAGGCAGGCGAGGAGGAGCGCGAGGGGGAGCAGAGGCATCGGCGGGCGATAGCACGGCGCGCTCGCACCGGCTTGTCCGCGCCCGCCGCCGCTGCTACATCAGCCGTCCTAGCGGCGATGAGCCGAGCGCGCCGGCGGGCTGATGCTCTCCGGCGTTTTCGTCATTGTCCCACCGTTCTAGGAGTGTAGCTCAGCTGGTAGAGCATCGGTCTCCAAAACCGAGGGCCGTGGGTTCGAGTCCCTCCACTCCTGCCACTATATGAAGCGTCCGGGCCGTTCAGGTCCGGGCTCCGAGCAAAGGTTAGACGACGCGTTCCATGGCCAAGAATCCCGGCGCCATCCCCACCACCCTGCGGCCGCGCGGCGCCTCGCGCACGCCCGTCGCCACCGATGGGCCGCCCAAGGGGCGCTTCAACATCACCAAGTTCTTCAACGAAGTGCGGGCCGAGGCCCGCAAGGTCACCTGGACCTCGTGGAAGGAGACCTGGATCACCTCGGTGATGGTGGGGATCATGGTGGTCCTGGCGTCGGTGTTCTTCTTCGGGATCGACGGCATCTTCACCTTCGCCATGGAATGGGTGATGAAGCTGGGGAACATGGGCTCATGAGCGACGCCGCCCCGCACTCCGACCCGCGCCACAAGTGGTATATCGTTCACGCCTACTCGAACTTCGAGAAGAAGGTGGCTGAGAGCATCCGCGAGCAGGCCCACACCCAGGGGCTGGATGACGCCTTCTCCGAGATCCTGGTGCCGACCGAGGACGTGGTCGAGATCCGCCGCGGCCGCAAGGTCAACGCCGAGCGCAAGTTCTTCCCCGGCTACGTGCTGGTGAAGATGGACATGAGCGACGAGGCCTACCACCTGGTCAAGAACACCCCGAAGGTGACCGGCTTCCTGGGCAGCGGCCTGAAGCCGATGCCGGTGTCCGAGCGCGAAGTGACCCGCATCATCGGCGCCATCGAGGAAGGCGTCGAGCGGCCCAAGCCCACCATCCAGTTCGAGATCGGCGAGACCGTGCGCGTCACCGACGGCCCCTTCGCCAGCTTCAACGGCTCGGTCGAGCAGGTCGACGAAGAGCGCGCCCGCCTGCGCGTCACCGTCTCCATCTTCGGCCGCGCCACCCCGGTGGAACTGGAATACGCCCAGGTCGAAAAGGTCGGCTGACCGCTCACCCGCGCAGCGGGGGAGGGGGACCATGCGAAGCATGGTGGAGGGGGCGCAAGGGCGCTCCCTTCAAATCGGCAAGCATCTTTCGCGCGGCCTTGCGCCCCCTCCGTAGGCTCCGCCTGACACCTCCCCCGTTACGCTTCGCTGCACGGGGGAGGAGCGGTTATGCCCGCCACAGCCACCGGAGCGCATCGGCGAACACCGCGCCGCCGTGGCGGAGGTTGTGGCCGCCTTCGCCGAAGACGAACTGGTGGTCGTAGCCGGCGTAGGCGAGGGAGGCGGCGACCGCCTGGTTGGCCTGCGGCCAGCTGCCCAGCACGATGTCGGCGTCGCCGGAGCCGCTCTGCAGCCACACCCGCAGCGGCTTCCGCGGCGTCGAGCGGATCAGGTAGGGATAGTTCTGGCCGCCGCGGATGGCGGTGAAGGAGCCGCAGTGGCTGAGCACCCGGCCGAAGGCGTCGGGGCGATACCAGGCCGCGGTGAAGGCGCAGATGCCGCCGCTGGAAATGCCGCAGATCGTGCGCCAGGCGGGGTCGGTGGTGAGGGAGCAGCCGATCTCCTGCTCGACGAAGGGTAGCAGGTCCTCCAGCAGGAAGCGCACGTAGGCGTCGGTGACGCTGTCGTACTCGATGCTGCGCTGGCGCTGCGGCGAGAGCCCCTCGAGGCGGCCGGGCATGACGAAGACGCCGACTGTCGGCGGCATCTCGCCAGCCGCGATCAGGGTGTCGAACACGGCCGCAGCGCGCACCGGACCCTCGCGGGCCAGGTAGCCGGGTCCGTCCTGGAACACCATCAGGGCCGGCGCCGGCCCGGCCGGATCGAACCCGGCGGGGGTGTAGATCCAGACATCGCGCAGCGTGCCAGGAAACACCCGCGCGCCGGCCCAGTCGCGGAACGAGCGCACCGCGCCGCGCGGCGTCTCCTCCGCCGGGAAGGCCTCCGGGTTGGGGTGGTATTGCCGGTCGCCGGGCGTCGCCAGCGCGTTCTGGATCTCGCGGTTGGTGCGGCCGTTGACGATGCGCGGCACATCGTCGTCATTCATCGAGAGGTGCAGGCCCAGGGCCTCGTAGGTCTTCCAGTCCATCGCCCTATCCCTCCATGCCGCGTTGCAGCGGCGGCTTCATCCTGCTAAACGGCCGCCCCTCGCGCTTTCGGCGTGAGACTTCAAACCCGTGGGAGGGGCGTCACCCCGCACCACGGCCTCCAGATCACGAGAGGATCAGATGGCCAAGAAAATCCTGGGCTACATAAAACTGCAGGTGAAAGCCGGCGCCGCCACCCCGTCGCCGCCCATCGGGCCGGCGCTC
>DATAVF010000275.1:0-12835 GCA_036267835.1 Caulobacteraceae bacterium
CGGCTGATCCGGTCCCCATGCCCCGGCGCATCGATGGCGAGCGTCGCATACCCATACTTCTGCGCCAGCTGACCAGCCCGCGCCGTGATCCCCGGCGTCTTCTTATGCTGCGACCCCCCATGCCCCATCAGCACGAGCGGCCGCGGCCCCCGCGCCCCCGCCGGCGCCCAGATCACAGCCGGCACGGCCTCGCCGCCCACGCTGACGCTGAAAGAGCGACGCGTGACGCCCTCGTTGGTCCGCTCGTCTGTGAAGTCCATGGCGCATCTCCCTTTTTGAGCAGGGGTGACTATCGGCGAGCGGCGCGTCAACCCCTCCCCCACTCCTCACCCGTGAAACGGGGGAGGTGTCACGCGGAGCCTGACGGAGGGGGCGCAAGCGGCTACAACCGTGTTCACTATGCGTTCTCACGGCCACATCCACAAACGCGCCAAGACGATGCGCGGATCGCTGACCAGGTCCGAGATGCTGCTCTGGGCGCGGCTGCGAGGCCGCGAACCGGGGAAACCCAGCTTCCGCCGCCAACACCCCATCGGCCGTTTCATCGCGGACTTCTACTGCACGGCTGCCCGATTGGTCGTCGAGGTCGATGGCGGCATCCACACTGAAGAAGCCAACATCGCTCGCGACCACCATCGCGACGAAAGACTCCACGAGCTCAGCTATCGCGTCCTTCGGATCACCGCGCGCGAGGTGCTCGATGACCCCGATGCCGCCGCAGCCAAGGTCCGGAGCGCGGCCTGCGCCCCCTCCGTCGCGCTCCGCGCGACACCTCCCCCGTTTCACGGGTGAGGAGCGTGACTGCTGACATCGCTCCCTTCCCTAGCGGCCTCCCCTCGCCTACCTTCCGCTCATGCCCGCTCCCCCCAATTCCGGCGTCGCGGAAGCTTCGCAGGCGTTCATCTACAACGATGCCGCGCCGGCGCTCTGGACGCCGCACCGGCCCCAGCGCCCGGACAAGATGGAGGGCGGGCAGCGCTTCCGGCTGGTCTCCGACTATTCGGCCGCCGGCGACCAGCCCGCCGCCATCGCCGAGCTCGCCGCCGGCATCCAGGAGCGCGAGCATGACCAGGTGCTGCTCGGCGTCACCGGCTCCGGCAAGACCTTCACCATGGCGCGCCTCATCGAGGAGACCCAGCGCCCCGCCCTGATCCTGGCCCACAACAAGACCCTGGCCGCCCAGCTCTACTCCGAGTTCAAGTCGTTCTTCCCGGAAAACGCGGTCGAGTACTTCGTCTCTTACTACGACTACTACCAGCCCGAGGCCTACGTCCCGCGCACCGACACCTACATCGAGAAAGACTCGTCCATCAACGAGCAGATCGACCGCATGCGCCACTCGGCCACCCGGGCCATCCTGGAGCGCGATGACGTCATCGTGGTCGCCTCGGTCAGCTGCATCTACGGCATCGGCTCGGTGGAGACCTATTCGGCCATGACCTTCACCCTGAAGGTCGGCGCCAAGGTCAACGAGAAGCAGCTGATGGCCGACCTCGTGGCCCAGCAGTACCGCCGCAACGACAACGCCTTCGAGCGCGGCACCTTCCGTCGCCGCGGCGACACCATCGAGATCTTCCCCGCCCACTACGAGGACCGCGCCTGGCGCGTCACCCTGTTCGGCGACGAGGTCGAGGCCATCGCCGAGTTCGACCCGCTGACCGGCAAGAAGACCGGCGAGCTGCCGCAGATCCGCGTCTACGCCAACAGCCACTACGTCACCCCGCGCCCGACGCTGATCCAGGCCGTCGGCCACATCAAGGCCGAGCTCAAGGAGCGCCTCGACTGGATGGTCAAGGAAGGCAAACTCTTGGAGGCCCAGCGCCTGGAGCAGCGCACCACCTTCGACATCGAGATGATCGAGGCCACCGGCAGCTGCGCCGGCATCGAGAACTACAGCCGCTACCTCACCGGCCGCCGCCCCGGCGAGCCGCCGCCCACCTTCTTCGAATACATCCCCGACAACGCCCTCTTGTTCGTCGACGAGAGCCACCAGACGGTGCCGCAGATCGGCGCGATGTACCGCGGCGACTACCGCCGCAAGTTCACCCTGGCCGAGTACGGCTTCCGCCTGCCCAGCTGCCTCGACAACCGCCCGCTGAAGTTCGAGGAGTGGGAGGCGATGCGGCCGGACAGCCTGTTCGTCTCGGCCACCCCGGCCAAGTGGGAGCTGGAAAAGACCGGCGGCGTCTTCACCGAGCAGGTGATCCGCCCCACCGGCCTGATCGACCCGCCGGTGGAGGTGCGCCCGGTCAGCAAGTCCCCGGACGGCTCCTTCTTCAGCCAGGTCGACGACGTGATCGCCGAGTGCCGGGACGCCGCCAAGCGCGGCTACCGCACCCTGGCCACCGTGCTGACCAAGAAAATGGCCGAGGACCTCACCGAGTACATGCACGAGCAGGGCCTGCGCGTGCGCTACATGCACTCCGACATCGACACCCTGGAGCGCATCGAGATCATCCGCGACCTCAGGCTCGGCGCCTTCGACGTGCTGGTCGGCATCAACCTGCTACGCGAGGGCCTGGACATCCCCGAGTGCGGCCTGGTCGCCATCCTGGACGCCGACAAGGAGGGCTTCCTGCGCTCCGAGACCAGCTTGATCCAGACCATCGGCCGCGCCGCCCGCAACGTCGACGGCAAGGTCATCCTCTACGCCGACAGCATCACCGGCTCGATGGAGCGGGCCATGGCCGAGACCTCGCGCCGCCGCGAGAAGCAGGAGGCCTACAACCTCGAGCACGGCATCACGCCCGAGAGCATCAAGAGCCACATCAAGGACATCCTCGCGAGCCCCTACGAACGCGGCGACCGCGTCACGGTGGACGCCGGCGTCGCCGAAACCGCCCGCCCCTTCCTCGGCAGCAACTTCCAGGCGACCCTGCGCGACCTCGAAGCCCGCATGAAAAAAGCCGCCGCCGACCTGGAATTCGAAGAAGCCGCCCGCCTGCGCGACGAGGTAAAGCGCCTGAAAATGCTCGACCTCGAATTCGCCAACGAGGTCTTCACCCCGGAAGGCGAAACCGTCGACCGCTCGGCGCCGAAGGCCGTGCGCGCCCAAGACCGAGCCGAGAAGGCAGAGCAGTATCGGAAGGGCGGCCGCCCCCGCCGGCGCGGTTAGCCCACTCCTCACCCGCGCAGCGGGGGAGGTGTCGCGCGGAGCGTGACGGAGGGGGCGCGCGCCGCAGGTGCCGTCAGTTTTAACGCAGAGTTCGCAGAGCAAGCGCAGAGTTCGCAGAGCAGCCCGACCCTCTGCGTCCTCCGCGCCTCCTCCGCGTCCTCCGCGTTGAACCTGACGGCGCCTTCGGCGCACGCCGTCCCAGCCGGTTGACCCCATCTGTACAGCACCGTACAGTCCACGGCATGGACGACCCCCAACGCAAGGGCGCCGAGGAAGCGCGCAACCAGCTCCCCCACCTGCTGGAGGAAGCCGAGCACGGCCGCGCCACGATCATCACCCGCCACGGCCGCGCCGTCGCCGTCGTCGCCCCGATGGACGTGCTGGACACCGCCCCGCGCCAGGCCCCGCTGACCGCGCTCGAAGGCTCCGGCGCCGGCCTCTGGGGCGACGACAGCGCCGCCACCCTCGCAGAGCTGCGCCAGGAATGGCCGACCTAGACCTGACCGGCTTGGCCGACGGCGCCCTGGTGCTCGTCGACACCGCCCCGATCATCTACCACCTCGAAGCACACCCGCAGCTCGGCCCGCGCTTCCGCCCGCTCTTCGAGGCCCACGCCGCCGGCCGCCTGCGCTTCGCCGTCACCACCATCACCCTCGCCGAAGTCCTGACCGGCCCGCTCGGCGCCGGCAACGACGCCCTCGCCCGCCGCTACCGCGCCGTGCTGGAAACCTGGCGCGTCGTCCCCCTCGACGCCGACATCGCCGAAACCGCCGCCCGCCTGCGCGCCACCCTCCGCCTCAAACTCCCCGACGCCATCCAAGCCGCCAGCGCCTTGGCGCTGAATGCGGCGGCGCTGGTGACGCATGATCGCGACTTTGACCGGGTGGGGGCGTTGCGGGTAATCCGGTGAACGACAAGACCAAGATGCGCTTGCCAATTCGAGCACAATGGCGAGCGTTCAGGTGCCAACTTCTTGATCTTTCGCCGCGACGCAGCGAAACATCCGTCTGACAGAGGGAAGACTAGCGTTGGCATTTGCCCTGGACCAAGCCATCGCGTGCGTCCCCAGCCCGACTTACTGTTCGGATCAAAGCGAATGCGCGCCCGGCGAGTCGGCGGTTGCACCCCGCCCGATCACCCCACCGCTAAAATGGGCGGGAGGAAAGCGATGGCTCGCACAACGTCTTGCCGGCGCTGACCTGCCGAGCTTCACACGCCTCATCGAGCCATTTGCGGGTTCTGCGGCCGCATTCTTCGCCATGAGACCGCCCAAAGCAATTCTCAACGACAACAATTCGGAACTCATCAACGTCTACCAAGCGATCCAGCTTGATCATGGCGAGGTGTATCGAATCCTGAGGACACATGCGGAGGCACATTGTCCCTCGTATTATTATGACGTTCGAGCCAGCATCCCCGCCGGACGAGAGTGTCGCGCCGCTAGAACGTTGTATCTTAACCGCACTTGTTGGAACGCACTCTACCGAGTTAATCGGCGAGGCGAATTCAACGTGCCGATTGGAACCAAGACCGCCGTATTGCTACCCAATGACGACTTCAGCGGCGTTGCGGCAGCACTGAATACAGCGACTCTTTTGAACGATGATTTTACCTCCCCGCTCGCAGTTGCGACGGAGGGTGATCTTATATTCGCCGATCCCCCCTACTTCTCGTCCTCCAAGAGAGGCACGTTTGTAAAATACACCAACCCGGCCTTCTCCTGGAAAGATCAGGAGCGGCTAGCCGCAGCAATCGACCAAGCCAGAGGCCGCGGGGCCAACTTCATTCTTACGAACGCAGATACTCCGGAACTCGAGACCCTCTACGGTGGAAGGGGTTACTTAAGCAAACTCGCTCGGCATACGGTCATATCCGGCAAGGCAGCAGGAAGGAGCAAGACCACGGAGTTGTTGTGGACAAGCTTTCCACTCCAGGTCTAACTGGCGAGGAGCGGGGACTGGATGAAGGCGCTTTTCAACGACGTCGGCAAAGCGAGCCCAGCCGCCAAGCGCGACGCTCGACGCGAGCTTGCCATAACAGTCGGCATTGCGCTTAGCGCCTTTTTCGTTGGCCCCTTGGTATTCTCGTTGTTGACCCTGCCTCTTGCAGGCGCGGGCGAAGGCATGCTCGCAACGTTTGCCGGCTCGGATGTGTACATAGCGTCCGTCTCACTCCTGAGCATCTCAATCTACAGCATATCGAAAGAGTACAACGTCGAAGGCCGCGACTATTTTGGATTTCCACACGCCGTCACAATACTTCTAAGCGCCCTTTTAATCGTTGTGGTCGCCTTCAGCGTTTGCACAGCGCACGCTGTCTACGAGGCGGTAAAGCCCTATCTCTTATGGAGGAGCGTCTGGGCGGGCATCCTCGGATGGGTCACTTTCATTCTGGCTACGCTTCTCGCCTACGCAGTGCTGGTCCTTCGGAATGACATGGAAAAAGGTGGCGCGATCCGTGTCCACGCCGACGAAGAGGCGTTCGTTCGCGCTTTCCAGGCGCAGCCTGGAGGTACGCCGTGAGCTACCAGGAAGAGCTCGCACTCGACGTACCCAGCGACCCTGATCCAGTTGAGATTTCCGTGCCGGCACTAATCTCGCGCCAGCCGATAGGCGATCTCATTTTAGCTAACTTCCCGTATCAACAGATCATTCGCATTTCATATTTTGACGTGAGGCGGCGCATACAGGAGCAACGCGACGTCGAGCGATATCTAGGGATACAGCGCCCGCTAATCCCGCATCGGGTAGCTGACTTGCAAAGATTCGTGAATTTCGCTGACGCCGCCTTTCCCACCGCAATCATCATCGCAGTCGATGAAGAATACGCGACTTACGATCCTGGGCAGAGAATTCTCACTCTGAGGAACTACCGGCTGGAAGACGCTCGTGTGCCAAGCACCAACATTCGTCGCGTTGCGAGGGTTATCGATGGCCAACATAGAATTGCGGGGTTGATGGCTTTTGAGCCATCTCCCGAGAGCAATCACTTTGACGTTCCCGTCACCGTGTTCATCGGAGCCGACGTATCAGACCAAGCCTATGTATTCTCGACGGTCAATTTAGAACAAACGAAAGTAAGTAAGAATCTTGCATACGACTTGTATGAGCTCGCTCGAACACGTAGCCCATATAAGACTTGCCATAACATCGCGGTAGCCCTCGACCGGGAGGAAGGTGGCCCTCTGTTTCGCCGAATAAAGAGGCTCGGATTTGCTACCGAAGGTAGGGATTTCGAGCCCATAACTCAGGCGAATTTTGTTGATCTACTCGTCCGGTATATCTCGGCCGAGCCGAAGGTAGACCGCGATCAACTTCTGCGCGGCCGCCGACTCCACGTTGGTTCACCAGACGATATACGTCGGTTCATTTTCAGAAACATGTTCATTAGCGAACGCGACTTGGACATTGCGCGGACGGTCTCGGAGTATTTCGTCGCGGTGCGAGACCGCTGGCCCGTGGCTTGGGATGATCGGACACAAGGGAAAATGCTTAACCGGACCAACGGATTCCGAGCATTAATGCGGGCGTTGCGAACGTTCTACTTGGCGGCGAACGCTCCCGACAGCGTTGTTCATCGGGACGTTTTTCAAGCGCAGCTAGAATTGGTGCGCCTTAATGATCGAGATTTTCGGACGGACGTTTTCCCCCCAGGCACCACGGGGGAATCGATGCTGTACCGAATATTGATCGGCGAAGCTCAATTGGAGGACTTCGCGCAGGCGGCGAGATAAGTTCTGCCTGGCCCCGTTTTCAGAAATGCAAGTGTAGATGCCCATTTAGGCAACTCGCAGGAGGCGCACTGAGAGTTGGGTGGCGGCGTATCTGTTCTGTCCGGCGTGCGGGGCGCGGCGGGTGGGGCGGCTGGCGAACAACAGTTCGGTCGGGGACTTTCGGTGTGGGGACTGCCGCGAATAGTTCGAACTGAAGGGCCAGCGGCGGCGGTTTGGGGACAAGGTGTTGGACGGCGCCTACGGCGCCAAAATGCAGCGGCTCGCGTCCGACACCACGCCCAACCTGGTGCTGATGAACTATGACCTGGCGCGGTTCGCGGTGACCGACCTCTTCTTTGTCCCCAAGCAGTTCTTCACCCCCGCGATCATCGAGGCGCGGCCGCCGCTTAAGCCCACGGCGCGGCGGGCCGGGTGGGTTGGGTCGAAGATCGTGCTCAGGGACGTGCCCGAGAGCGGCAAGGTCTGGTGCGTCAAGGGCGGCGAGGCGCTGCCCCGCGACGCCGTGCTGGAGCAATGGCGCTCGACCCTGTTTCTGCGCGGCGCCGGCCTCGCCGCGCGCGGCTGGCTCATCGAGGTGATGAAGTGCGTGGAGGCCCTCGGCCGCCCGGCCTTCAGCCTGGACGACGTCTACGCCTTCGAGCCCCGCCTCGCCGCCCGCTACCCCGGCAACCAGCACATCCGCCCCAAAATCCGCCAGCAGCTGCAGGTGCTGCGCGATCGCGGCTGGCTGGAGTTCAGCGGCCGCGGGCGCTACCGGCTACGGGCGGTGGTCTGACGGCCGCGCGGGCGGCTGGCGGGGCTAGTCGGCCGGCGGCGGGCCGAACATGTGCTCGGGCCGGATCGCGACCTTGAAGCGCTGACCGGAGACGGACCAACAGGTGAAGAACTGGGTGATGTCCGCCGGGCCGTAGGCGCTGGTGAGCTTGGCGCGCATGATCCATCCCCATTCGGCGCTGTGAGCGAAGCGCGGCTCGTCGATGCGGGCGCGTAGCCGGGTCGCAAGCATCTGGAGCGCATCGTGGCACGGCTTGAACGTCGGCGAGTCGGGGACCGGCCTCTCGTCCGCGACGGCGGGCCAGGGCGGCCCGAGCGCGCCCGGCGGCAGGCCGGGGGGATTCACGATCGCGATCGTTGTGAGCGCGAGGAGAGTTGCGAGCATATCGCCACCTGGAGACGAGCCTGAACCGTAACGAGACTACCTGGTGTAGCCGTGGCCTTTCAAGAACAAAAGATGAACTATCGGATCTCGCACTCTTGCAGCAATGATGTATCTGACGTATTTGCATGCTATGCCCCCCACCCCCAAACCTGACGCGACGGCCCCCGCGCACGAGGTGCAGCGGCACTGGGGCGAGGTGTCGGATCGGGCGTTGCGCGAGCCGGTGGTGATCACCTCCAAGGGCCGGCCGCGGCATGTGCTGATGGCCTACGACGAGTACCAGCGCCTGAAGGCGCGGGACCGCCGCGCCTATCGGATCGAAGAGCTGCCCGACGAACTGGCCGGCATGATGGAAGCCGGTCTCGACGGGCTCTGGAACCCGAACACGGCCGCCGAAGATGGCGACACCCTCATCGACTAGGCGCCGCCCGGCGCCGGGCGACGTGCTGCCTTACGGCTTCCTGTGGTCGCACGAATCCGATCTCGGCCGCGACGACCCGGCCAAGGAGCGCCCCTGCGTCGTGGTGCTGGCCGTGGGCGAGGGTGACAATCCGCTGGTCACCGTCGCGCCGATCACCTCGCGCGAGCCGGATCGGCCGGGCGCTGTTGCGCTGCGCCCCGGCGCGCTCGGCCTGAGCCGCGCCAGCTGGATCATCCCCGTGGGAGCTCAACGTCTTCCGCTGGCTTGGCCCCGATGTCGGCGCGGCGGCGCGGCCCGCCGGCGGCTGGGCGCGCTGTCGCCCGACCTCAGGCGCCAACTCAGGGAGCGCATCGAGGCGGCGCTGACCGCGCGGCGGGCGAGGCTGACGCCGCGAAGCGAATAGGCGAGTTGGACCCTACTTCGCCAGCACCCGCGCCGGGTTGCCGACCACTGTCGCCCCGTCCGGCACGTCGCGTGTCACCACCGCGCCGGCGCCCACGGTGGCGTGGCGGCCGACGGTGACGCGGTTGAGGATCAAGGCGCCCAGGCCGATGAAGGCGCCGTCGCCGACGCGGGCGCCGCCGGCGGTGTGGGCGCCGGGGCCGAAGGAGACGCCGTCGCCGACGACATTGTCGTGGTCGACGGTGCAGGCGGTGTTGAGCACGCAGAAGCGGCCGATGCGGGCGTCCATCTGCACGATCACGCCGGCCGAGAGGATGGTCCCCTCGCCGATTGCGGCCGTCGGCGAGACGATGGCGCCCGGGTGGATCAGCGGCGGCAGGCGCCCGCCGCCGGCCGCGATGCGGTCGAGGAGGGCGCGGCGGCCGGGGCCGCGCGAGGCCAGCACCAGGTCATGCGCGGCGAGGAAGGCCGCATCGTCGAGCCGGGACGCGTCGCCCAGGCAGGGGATCGGCGTGGTGGGCGGGCCGGCGCCGTCGCCCGCGTCGAGGTAGCCCGCCAGCGGCGTCCCCAGCGCCAGCGCCGCCTCGGCGATAATCCGCGGCAACGCCGCCTTGCCTCCGCCCACCATGACCAACGGTTTCATCCGACCAGGGTGAAGGCGACGGCGCTCCGGTTCAAGGCAGCTGTGGCGCCGGAGTTTACCAGGGCGGAGCGTCGAGGCGGGTGGCGAACCGCACGTCCGGCCCGGCGGCAGGACCGGTCCAGGTGATCATGTCGATCCCACTTGGCTTGCCGGCGTGGGTTGTCGCGATGCGGGCCCTGAGAATCCGTCCCCACTTGGGGCTTTCAGTGTAGCAGCGGTCGATCACACGACCCGCAGTCCGCGTCGCGAGCGCATCGACGGCAATCTCGCAGTTTGCAAACGCCTGAGAGTTCACGGCCGGCGTTTCCGCTCCGACCGGGTCCCACGGCGGGAAATCGAGATCGTCGGTCATCTGGGCGTCCTTGGCTGTCGTTGATGGAAAGCTGGATGGGTGCGGCGACGGGAAACCGGCCTGCCGACCCCTCATCCGGGTGGGCGCGGAAGGGGGCGGCCGCCGCGCCAGATCGGCGGAGCACGACCTCTCCAATACGGGGGGTAGTAGACGGGGTCCTGACCCCGCTTGACAATGACCTGACCACCGTCCGGGAACGTGACGATCCCGCCGCTCACGTGAGTTTCGGGATGTTTAACGAGAGCCTCAGTTCCCTCGCAGACCAGCGCCCACGCGTGGCACTGCGCGATGCGCGTTGTCAGGCCTGGCGCGATGTAGTCCTCATCCGAAGGGGGCTGATCCTCAAAGCGATAGCTCCTGGCGTGCGCCCGGCACTCGTCGATCGCCACCGCGCAGGCGTCCTCTCCGTGGAATGGAAATCCAGGCACGTAGCGGCGGTCGTCCGCTGGTGTCACACTGCCCGGGTTGACCTGCGGGGTCGCGGGTGACACCGCGGGCGTATTGGACGCCGCCGATGAGCCATCTGCCGACCCGTCGCTCGTCCACTGACCGCTGGGCTGGCCGCTCCCGGCGGGCACCCGCGGCTGGTCCGGGTCGTATTTGGTGAGGCTACCGAGGGCGGCGAGCACATCGGCTTCGTCGAGGCCGGCCTTCAGCAGGCCGTCGGCCAGGAAGAGGCGGTGAGCGTCAGCGGCCGGCCGGGCCAGGCGCGAAAGCCCGCTCAGCGCCAGGTGCATCGCCGCCAGCCCCTCGTCGCCTTCGCGCCACCGGTCCGCGGCCTTGGCGAGGTGGGTCAGCGCCGCCGCCCTGGGCTGACTCAGGTGGGCGGCCGCGAGCAGGGTCCGCAGCCGCGACTCGCCGGGATCGACCCTCACGTCGCGCGCGTCGCCTGCGGCCTTCGCCAAAACCGACCCGGCGCCGAACACCAGCCCTTCGTGCGTGAACCGCATCAGGTCATCGACCTGCCGCCCTCGGGACGCCCAGGCCCTAGCTAGCCGTTGAGCAAGCATCCGATCCTCCTCGTGTTCCGTGGCGGCCTCAGGCCACGACGCGAGTGGAACTCCGGAAATGTTTGCATCGTCAAGAACAAAAAATGAACGAACGAGAACGCGAGCGGGCTACTGTCGCCGGACGAACTTCAGCGCGGTGCGGGTGTCCGAGAAGGCGCAGACCTTGGTGTCGACCAGGCCGTGGGACTTGGCCGCGGCCATGACGTCGGTGTCCTTCAGGCGGGCCGCCTTGCCCTTCAGCGAGACGATCCAGAGGGCGCCGCGGTCGGCGAGGCGGGGGACGAGGGTGGCGATGGCGGCCAGGTCGCCCTCGCTGTCGGCGCCGTAGAAGAGCAGGTCGAGGGCATCGCCGCCTTCGGCCAGGGCGGGCAGCTCGGCGGCGAAGGCCGGATCGTCGAGGTTGGCGAGGCCGAGGCGCAGGCCGGGCTTGACGCCCAGCTTGTCGAGCCGGCCCTTGGGGCGGGCGATGGCGTCGGCCCAGCTGGCGGCCGGGTTCGGCAGGCGAAAGCGGGCGCCGCTGGCCAGCACCAGCTCGGCGCCCTCGGCGATGACGCCGGCCAGCGCCTCGCCTTCGAACACCCGCCGCTCGGCGCCGCGGAAGATCAGCCGGGGCGGCTCGTATTGCAGCCGCCCGGCGTCGCGGGCGCCGTCCGCCCAGATCGCCTCGACCTGCGCGTCCTTGCCCATGGCGCCTTACGCGGCCTTGCCGAAGCTCAGGCCCTCGTAGCGGGCCAGGTGGTGGTCGGTGTTGCCGAACTGGGCTTCGATCATGGTGGCGCGCTTGAAGTAGTGGCCGATGGCCAGCTCGTCGGTCATGCCCATGCCGCCGTGCAGCTGGATGGCGTTCTGGCCGACGAAGCGGCAGGCGCGGCCGATCTGCACCTTGGCCGCCGACACCGCCTTGGCCCGCGTCGCGTCGCCCTCGGTGAGGCGCACATGGGCCATGTAGGTCATCGAGACCGACTGCTCGAAGGCGATGAACATGTCGACCATGCGGTGCTGCAGCACCTGGAAGCCGCTGATCGGCTGGCCGAACTGCTTGCGCTGCTTGGTGTAGTCGACCGTGCCCTCATGCAGCTTGCGCAGCACCCCGCAGGCCTCGGCGCAGAGGGCGGCATTGGCCTCGTCGATCACCGCCTCGATCAGCGGCAGGCCGTGGCCTTCGGCGCCGATCAGCGCTTCGGCGCCCACCGCGACGTTCTCGAAGCTGACCTCGGCGGCGCGGGACCCGTCCACGGTCGGGTAGTCGCGCATCACGATGCCGGGCGCCTTGGCGTCGACCACGAACACGCTGATGCCGCCGGTATCGCGCCGGGCGCCGCCAGTGCGGGTGGTGACGATCAGGTGGCTGGCCCAGGGCGCGCCGATCACCACCGCTTTCTGGCCGCTGAGCACATAGCCGGCGCCATCCTTGCGGGCGGTGGTGGCGATGTCATTCCAAACGTAGCGGCTTTGCGGCTCGGCGTAGGCAAAGGCGAAGGTCGCCTCGCCGGCCACGATCCTGCCGATCAGGTCGGACGCCGCCGGGGTCTCGCTGCGGCGCAGGAAGCCGCCGGCGATGACCACGGTGGCGAGGTAGGGCTCGACCACCAGCGCCTTGCCCAGCTCCTCCATGATCACCATGGTCTCGGTGCCGCCGCCGCCGAGCCCGCCCTGGTCCTCGGCGAACGACGCGCCAAGGATGCCCAGATCCTGCGCGAACGCCTTCCACACGCCCGGCCGCCAGCCTTCCGCCGACTTGATCGCCGCGCGGCGCTGCTCGAACGAATAGTGGTCGGCCAGATAGCTCCAGAGGCTGTCGCGCAGCAGGGTCTGTTCTTCGGTGAAACTGAAGTTCATTGTAGGTCGCTCACTTAACTCCCTCCCCCTTGCGGGGAGGGGTTGGGGGTGGGGGTGCTAGCGCCGCGGCCGCCAATATGGCCTCGACAGCTGCTTCGTTGGTCGCCTGCGCGTTGGCAAGCCTAAGTACGCGATAGCCTCGCCCGACGAGCCACGCCTCC
>DATAVF010000276.1:0-9055 GCA_036267835.1 Caulobacteraceae bacterium
ACCTCAGCCTGGAATCCGTCGCCGGCTTGAGCGACAATGGCCTCGTCAGCCTGCCCATCCTGGCCGCCTGACCGATCCGGCCTCGCCGGAGAGCGCGGTGATCACACCGCCGCAGCTACACCACGCGATGGGGCACGATCCAAGGGACCAAATGGCAGGCCCTATCTATATCTCCACGGGGTTGGGGATTGAGCCTCGGTGAGCTTGGCGCTGCTGGCGTCGGAGGAGCTGCTCCGAGATGTAGGCCTCGATGTCCGCCATCGTGACCTGCTTGAAGGCGTTCGTCGGCAGAGACCCGCTCGCCGGCAGCCACGCCAGGGCATACGTCGCCGATCCGTCCTTGCCGCCCAACCGACTACCCACGCGCGTGCGCTGGATCAAGCCGAACGCCGCCAGCATTCTCAGGGCCGGCGCGACATCGCGGTTGGAAATGCCCCAGTCCTGCAATTGCCGGTAAGGCGCGAGCAGCGAGCCGTTCTGCGTACCACCGTGACGGAGGTGCTCGCGGATCAGGAAATCCAGCGCCCTTCGAGCCGGCGAGGTCAAAGCCCGGTAGGATGGGCAGTCGATCAGCGTCAGCGGCACCGCGATAAAGGGCGCCTCAGGCTTCCAGCCCCTCGCGCGTCCCGTGTAGGCAACGGCGCCCCTCGACCGCCCCGTCGGGTTGGTCTTGTGCGTGACCATCGCCCTTCACCAGCGCTCGCCCTGCGCCGTTGGCCCTGTAGGCCGCGGCGCAGCAGGTTCACGGACCATCATACGGTCCGAAATCAGCCCAACTTCCAGGGCCACGACAGCGGCTTTGCTGAGGGCGTTGATGAGATCGTAGAGCCTGTCGAGCGGAACGGTGACCCCGACCTTCGTGCCGGTGAGCGCCTTCGCGGGCCCAGCGAAGTCTTCGAAAACTCGGATGTCGAGCACGGCGTCGCCACGCCTGTCCACGTCCAGGATCACCCGCCACTCGGATCGGTCATTGCGGCTCAGCGCCGCCACTACGACGCGCTGCGCCGGAGGGCGACCAATTCGGTGCGGCGTTTCCAATTGGCGGTGGTCGCCACTCACCTTATCTTCGCAGCGTTCGCCCGATTGCTGAACGCTCGCGAGAGGCCCGCCGCCCTGATCCGGCGGCGGGCCTTTCATTTCATGGGACATGCTTGCTTACCGCGCCCCTTTGATCAGGTTCTCGGCGGCGTCGGCGGGGATCAGCCTGCGACGGCCAACCTTGATCGAGGGCAGTTCCCCGCTGGACATCAGCTCATATGCGAGGGACCTGCCGATACCGAAGGCCTTGCAGAAGTCACCGACCCGGTAGGCCCTGGGTCGCAATGCGGATGGTTCGAGGACTTTGGCGGCCATGACCGTCTCCTGGTGGATCAGGTCGCCTATCTTTCACACGCCCTTGGTCGTGTCATTTTCTGCAAAACGCCGCCCGAAAATCAGCTAGCGCGGAATGCATCGGCCTATTTCGCGGACCCCAGCAGCCGAGGTCGGGGTCCACGCTTCTTGTTGCCCGTCAACACCTTAGTCAGCCTCCGGCCCCTACCTCGGTCGAAGCCCGGATATCTCTCGGCCAGGGCAATCGCGCCGTTCTCCTGGCTAATGAAACCGTCTTTTTGCGCGATCAAAGACCTCAAGAACTCCAGCGCGTCGTCGTCCGTGGGGCCGACATCCGCCAAGCCGGCGATGCGCGCTTTGGCGAGCCTCACCACCTTCGCCACCGCATCCGGCGTCACCAGCAGTCGAGCTTTCATGTCGGCGAGCCACCAGTAGTCCTCGAACGCGTCCTCGTGGGCGAGCACGCCGCGCTGCCACGGCGTGAAAGCGATGGGCCGCTCCGTTGCGGCAGCCCTTACGGCTTGGAAGTCGTCGTCGCGCGCCGACCACATCGCTTCCGCCAGGAGCCGCCATGTCCCGGTTCCGCCATCGGTCACGTACACGTCGAACTCGCCAACCGCGTTAGACGCTTCCAGCATCGCGGCGGCAGCGATCTCCACCAGCTCGTAGTTCTTGAAGCGATCAGCGACGACGGGGGGGTCCAGCCCCAGTGTCGCTTGGATCACCCGCGCGCGGTGAGGCGCGCGCCCGATCAGGCCTGCAACCTCGGACCAAAGCTCAACCACCCAAACGCAAGGGTCTACGCCTTGCGGGGCGGGCACCAATTCGCTGAAGCGCCTAGTCTCCATGTATCCTGTCGAAGCGGGTAGCGGCATGCCGAAGCCTGTCGAGCCGCCGTCGATCCGGCGGGTCCAGGCCCGTCTAGCTCTTTAGTGGGACTCCCCGCCGGCCGCCACGTCCGCCGGCGGGAACCCCCGGCGTCAGATCAGCCGCCCACAGCCTCGAGCAATTCTTCGCCGCCGTCATTGGCCGCCGCGATGACGGAGCAGTACTCGGCCCAGGCCGTCATCATCAGCCGTCGCCTGTCGAGGGCGTCGCCTCGCTGGTAGGCCTGCACGACGGCGTTGCCCGCGACGTGGGCCAGGGCTGCTTCCGCCAGCTCGCCCGGAAACCCGGAAACCTCGAAAGCCCAGTCCCGGAAGGTGGAGCGGAAACCGTGGGCGGTCAGGTCGTCGCGGCTCATCCTGCGCAGCAACATCAGGAACGCCATATTGGACAGCGGTCGGCCGGGTTTGGCGCCAGGGAAGACGAAGTCGCCGGGCTCGGCGTCGGCAGGCTTGAGCGACGTCAGGATGGCCACAGCAACGTCCGACAGGGGCACGCGGTGCGCCTTCTTGCCCTTCATGCGCTCCGCCGGGATTAGCCAGACCTTGTCTGCAAGGTTGATCTCGCCCCAGACGGAGCCCAGCGCCTCGCCCGTGCGGGCCGCTGTGAGGATGGCGAACTCCAAGGCGCGGGCCGCCATACCGGGTTGCGTCCGCAGGACGCGCAAGAACGCTCCGGTCTCCGCGTGATCCAGGGCCGCGTGGTGGGTCACCTTCTTGATCTTGGCGTGCGAGGGCAACTGGTGCTCCAGCCTGCCCTTCCAGGCCGCCGGGTTGTCCCCGGACCGCAAGCCCCTCGCCTCCGCCCAGCCGAACACCGCCTCCATCCTCCCGCGCACCCGCCCGGCGGTCTCGGGCCGCGCCGTCCACAGCCTGGCCGGGGGATCGCCGACGAGTTGCTCCAGCACCTCCATCACCATCGTCACGTCGATGGCGCCCACGGCGGCCTTGCCGACCAGCGGATAGACGTAGGCTTCCAGCGTGGCCGCCCACTGCTTGCCGTGCTTCTCGTTGCGCCACGCGGCGTTGTTCGAGGCGATGTAAGCCTCGGCGCACTGTCGGAAGGTCATGGCCCTGGCGGCCTCCAGTCGCTTCGCGGTCCGCTCGGCCTCGCGCGCCTGGAGGGGATCGACCCGATCCTCCTTGAGGAGGCGGCGCATGGTGTCGGCCTTGCGCCGCGCCGCCCCCAACCTGACCGTCGGATAGGGCCCCAACCCGGCCGAGCGGGCCTTCCCGTCGATCATGTAGCGGAACACCCACGAGGCGCCGCCACGCTTGTCCACGATCAGGTAGAGCCCGCCGCCATCGTGGTGCATGCGGGTCTTGTCGTTTTTCGCCCCGGCCAACCGTGTGACCTCGACGGGCTCCAAGCGTTCCTTCGTGCGGGCCATCCCCGTCCTCCATACAATGCTCTATACAAACGAGGCGCCACTGCTGACGGCCCAGAACGGATCGTCGCGGACATGAAGACCGGATCGCCGGCCCGCCGCCTCGCTGTAGAAGCTTGTTATAGCAGGGAATTTAAGACGGTACCAGGCCGCCAGCGGACGTCAGCGTGATCGGGCGGATTTTGGGATTTGGCGGATGGGGTGGGATTCGAACCCACGGTGGGCGTGAACCCACGGCGGTTTTCAAGACCGCTGCCTTAAACCACTCGGCCACCCATCCAGTGCGAGCGCTGCGATATCTAGCCCGAGGTGGGCGCGCAACCTAGCTGAAGGCGGAGGCGGCGCGCGCGGGGCGGGCCTTCTGGGTGCGCAGGTAGCCGGCGGCCATGTAGGCGCGCCAGCAGAGCCAGGTCAGCGGGGCCCAGAAGAGCGGGAGCAGGGCCATGAAGATGGCGGCCGTCGGGAACTTCACCACCGAGTAGGCGAAGCCGAAAAGACAGAAGGCCAGCAGCAGGCTGGCGACGCCGAGCTGGAGGGCCGCGGCGATGCGGCTGCGGCGGGTCAGCAGGAAGGCGGCCGGACCCGCCATCACCACGGCGGTGACGAGCGAGGCGGCCATTTGCGGGGGGCTGCCCAGCGCCTGCGGCAGCTTCATCAGGCCGATCGCGCCGAAGCAGATGAAGATCCAGCTGACCAGGGTGATGATGTATTCGCGTTAGCCTCGCTGACGATCTCGCCCCGCCAGAGGCCGCCCCTCGGTGCGCCCGCCATCCCCCTCCCCTCGCCTGTGCGGCGCCGATCCACCACGCCGCTCTGATGAAGTCCAGTGGACCCGCGCCGCGGCGCAAGCCGGGTCGGCGCGGGCGTTGCCGTGGCCGCGCTGCGGCGCCATCGTGCGATGGGCGCCAGCGCCCGACCGGGATAAGCCCATGACCCTCGCCTCCGACCTCGCCGCGCCCGCCGCCCGTCCGCTGGTCCCGCGCCGACAGGCCGCCCCCTGGTTCATCGTCGAGGGCCTGTTGCTGGTGCTGCTGGGCGCTGTGGCGGCTGTGCTGCCGGCGGTCGCCGGGGTGGCGGCGGCGCTGGTGTTCGGCTGGGTGCTGATCCTGAGCGGCGTCTTCGGCATCGTGACCCTGTTCGGGGCGCGGGCTCACACGCACCTGCTCTGGGGCGGCGTCTCCTCGGCGATCGCCGTGGTGGTCGGGCTGCTGGTGGCGGTCTTCCCGCTGGCGGGGACGATCGGGTTGGCGACCCTGGTCGCGGCCTACCTCATCGTCGACGCGGTGGCGATGGTGGGGCTGGCGCTGCACCAGCGCCAGCACCGCGGCTGGGGCTGGATCTGGCTGCTGCTGGCGGCGATCGCCAGCGTGGGGCTGGCGGTCTTCGTGCTGCTGCTCAGCGCCAAGGGCGATGCCACGCTGATCGGCATCATCGTGGCGATCGACCTGATCGTGGGCGGCATCGCGCTGGTGTCGCTGGGGATCGTGGCGCGGCGAAGCTAGGCAGGCGCGCGTTCACCGTTTCGTGATGGAACGGGTTCGGCGCTGGTGAGTTGGCGCGGTAGAGTCTGCTGACGAAAAGGAGGGCGCCATGGCCGATTTGGGCCAGCCCGTATCGCCAGGCTCGCCGCCGCAGGCTGCGCACGACGAGTCGATGTTCCACAACCCGGTGCTGATGCGCACCCGAGAGCCTGCCCGATCCCATAGCGGACCGTGGCTGGCCATCGCACCGATCGCGCTGGCTATCGTCGCCGGCGCAGCGGTGTGGGCCTATTCGCAAGGCCATCCGGAGCCAAAGCTGGTGAACCACGCCGTGGCCGCCATGCCGACCGGCACTGGCTGACTACGCGGGCGCATTGACGGCGCCGTCCGCCCCCGCCATCGACGGGGGATGGACGATGCCGAAGAGATACTGGTCGATGCGCGCGGCCACCGCTGCCCCGTGCCCACGTTAAGGTTGCGTCGGGCGCTGGCGGCGGCGCGTGTCGGCGCGCGGGTGCGGTTGCTTGCGGACGATCCGCTGGCGCGGATCGACGTGCCACATTTCGCGGCCCAGGCGGGCGCCACGGTGGCCGAGATCAGCGAGCGGGGCGGCGTGCTCGCATTTGTGATTGTTAAATGAACTTACGGGATTGTCAGCTGGAACAACGTTCTGGCAGAAAGCATACGGCGCGCCGCTCCGGCGAAGGAGCGACGCGCCGCCAGGATGACCTTGTCTTCTTCCTGATCGATCGGCCGCCGCCACGAGGGACGGGAGAGCGCGGAGGCCGGTCGACCTGGGGAGCGTGACCTCCCCAGTCTGAACCCAACCTGAACGAGACCGCGGCGAACGAGGTTTGCCGCGGTATTTGGCGTGGCCGACCCGGCGCGCGCGGCTCCTTATCTGGGAGCCACTGCCGGCTGAGAAAGACTTTTGCCACGGAAAACACGGAAAGAGGCGCGACCGCGCGATGAAACGACTGCCGTCTCGCCGCTTCGTTTCCGTGTTCTCCGTGTTTTCCGTGGTCGATCTTCCTATCGCTGCCGCGCGGCAGAACCCTCAAGCGCTCACCTTTGCCGCAACACCCCATTCGGCCAGGACTTCGGCGTTGTGGGCGCCGACCGAGGGCGGCGGGCGCTGTACGGCGCCGGGGGTGGCGGAGAAGCGCGGCGCGGGGGCCGGCTGGGTGACGCCGGCCACCTCGACGAAGGTCTGGCGCGCGACGTTGTGGCGGTGCTTGGGCGCCTCGACCAGGCCCAGCACCGGGGCGAAGCAGACGTCGGTGGCGTCCATGATCTCGCACCACTCGTCGCGGGTCTTGGTCTTGATCAGCGCCTGCAGCTTGGCCTTCAGCGCCGGCCACTCGCCGCGGTCCATCTGCGCCTTGAAGGCCGGATCTTCGCCGGCGCCGGTCTTCTCCAGCAGCAAGGCGTAGAACTGCGGCTCGATCGAGCCGACCGAGATCCAGCCGCCGTCCGAACATTCGTAGGTGTCGTAGAACTGGGTCGCGCCATCCAGCATATTGGCGCGACGCTCGTCCTTCCACATGCCGGTCGCGTGCATGCCGTAGAACATCGACATCAGCGAGGCGGCGCCGTCGGTCATGGCGCAGTCGATCACCTGGCCCTGGCCAGTGGCGCGGGCGTGGATGACGCCGGCCAGCAAGCCGAAGGCGAGATAGAGCGCGCCGCCGCCGAAGTCGCCGACCAGGTTGAGCGGCGGGACGGGCTTTTCCGCCGTGCCGATGGCGTGCAGGGCGCCCACGATCGAGATGTAGTTGATGTCGTGACCGGCGGCCTGGGCGTAGGGGCCGAACTGGCCCCAGCCGGTCATGCGGCCGTAGACGATCTTCGGGTTGCGCTGCAGGGCGACGTCGGGACCGAGGCCCAGCCGCTCCATGACGCCAGGGCGGAAGCCTTCGAAGACCGCGTCGGCTTTCTCGATCAGCTTCAGGCAGGTCTCGATTGAAGCCGCGTCCTTCAGGTCCAGCGCCACCGAGCGCCGGCCCCGGGCGGTGACGTCGGTCGGCGCGCCGCCGCGCCCACCCAGCCGGTCGATGCGCACCACATCGGCGCCGAGGTCGGAGAGCAGCATGCCGCAGAAGGGCCCGGGCCCAATTCCGGCGAATTCGACGATCTTCAGGCCTGCGAGCGGTCCCTGACCCATGACTGGGCTCCCTTGTTCTGGTGCGCTTTCTGGTGCGTTGGGCTCGAACTAGAGGCCGTGACCGGACGTCAGGCAAGGCGCTGTCGCGATCGGGGTTGGAGGCGGCGGGCGGCGCGGGCTAGTGAGGGCGGAACGCCGCCCGCCCTGCAACTGGAGCGGCGCGCCTCAGGAGGATCGTGCATGAAGCGCTGGCCCACCCTCGCCCTGATCGCCGCGATCGCCGCGCCGGCCACGGCCGCGACCCTGACTGGCCCCGCCGCTTTCGGCGACTGGCGCGCTGACGCGCCCGGCGTGGTGCGCAAGATCACCGTCGCCGACCTGCCGCCCGACAAGCCGGCGCCGCTCGGCCTCTCGCCCTCGAGCATCGCGCCGCAGCCCGCAGGCGCCACGCTGCACACCCTGCCCGGCTTCACCGTGACCCCCTTCGCCAAGCTTGAGGGCCCGCGGCAGGTGCGCGTCGCCCCCAACGGCGACATCTTCGTCGCCGAGAGCCAGGCCGGCCGCATCCGCGTGCTGCGCGCCGCCGACGGCGCCGCCGCGCCCAGCAGCAGCGAGATCTTCGCCGACGGCCTCGACCGGCCCTTCGGCATCGCCTTCTACCCGGCCGGGCCGAACCCCGCCTGGGTCTACATCGGCAACTCCAACTCGGTGGTGCGCTTCCCTTACAAGAACGGCGACCTGCACGCCCGCGGCCCGGCGCAAGTGATCGTGCCGGTGCTGGCCTCCAAGGGCGGCAACCACATCACCCGCGACATCGTCTTCTCGCCCGACAACCGCACCATGTTCGTCTCGGTGGGTTCGGCCTCCAACGCCGGCGAGGACATGCCGAAGAAGAACCCGGCCGACACCGCGGCCTGGCAGGCCTCGCACGCCCTGGGCGCCGCCTGGGGCCGCGACGAGAACCGCGCCGACGTGCTGGCCTTCTCCCCCGACGGCAAGGGCGAGCACACCTGGGCCACCGGCATCCGCAACTGCGTCACAATGGCCATCCACTCGGCCACCAACGCGCTCTGGTGCGTCACCAACGAGCGCGACCTCCTGGGCGACAACCTGCCGCCCGACTATGCCACCCAGGTGAAGAACGGCGGCTTCTACGGCTGGCCCTGGTACTATATCGGCCCCAACCAGGACCCGCGCCACCCCAACGAGCGGCCGGACCTGGTGGGCAAGATCACCATCCCCGACGTGCTCTTCCAGGCGCACTCGGCCCCACTGGGGCTGGCCTTCTACGAGGCGACGAGCGGGCCGTCGGCCTTCCCGGCCGAGTACCGGGGCGATGGCTTCGTGGCCCTGCACGGCTCGTGGAACCGCTCCAAGCGCACCGGCTACAAAATCGTGCGGATGATCCTCCACAATGGCCGGCCGACCGGCGAGTACGAGGACTTCGTCACCGGCTTCGTCGTGGACGACAAGTCGGTCTGGGGCCGGCCGGTGGGCGTGGCGGTGGCGCACGACGGGGCGCTGATCTTCACCGACGACGCCGGCAACACCGTCTGGAGGGTCGCCTATGCGGCGCCGCACTAACCGCTTCCTGCTGGCCGGCGGGCTGACCCTGCTCGCCGCGGCCGCCGCCGCCCAGACGCCGGGCAACCCGGCCAAGGGCGCGGACGCGTTCAACGACCGCTGCTCCAGCTGCCACGTTCTTGGCGGGGTGGCCCAGGGGCCGAACCTGATCGGCGTCGTGGGCCGCCGCGCCGCCACCGAGGCCGGCTACCCCTATTCCGACCCGCTGAAAGCCTCCGGCCTCACCTGGACCCCCGCCAACCTCGACCGCTTCCTCCAGAGCCCGCAGAAGCTGGTCCCCGG
>DATAVF010000277.1:0-20325 GCA_036267835.1 Caulobacteraceae bacterium
GCGCCGCGCCCTGCGCGACCTCGCCCCGAACGGCGTCGACGTCTACTTCGACAATGTCGGCGGCGATGTCTTCGAGGCCGCGCTCTTCAACATGGCCAACCACGGCCGCATCGTCTGCTGCGGCGCGGTCTCGCAATACGACGACGTGCCTCCCGCCCACGGCCCGCGCGGCGTGCCCGGCCTGATCGTCACCAAGCGCCTGCGCGTCGAGGGCTTCGTGGTGATGGACTTCTACGCCGGCCAGGACGCGGCGCTGGCGGAGCTGAAGGGCTGGGTCGAGAGCGGCCAGCTGAAGGTGGTCGAGGACGTGGTCGAGGGGCTGGAGAACCTGCCCACGGCGCTGATCGACCTGCTGGCGGGCGGCAACCGCGGGAAACGGATGGTGAAGGTGTGAGCCCCAACTCGGAACACCGCGCTTGAGGCAGAGGGGGCCTTAAGATCTTGGTGGAACGGTTGCTCTGTCGTCTGGCCGCTTCAAGGACAGCCCCTGCGGGGCTGCCGCGTAGCGGCGGCGCAAAGCGCCGTCCTTGACGCGGCCAGACGACAGAGCTCGAATGCCTCCAAGAGCTTCAGGGCATGCCAGCATTCGTGGAATGCTGGGCGGAACTAAGCTTCGCCTGACAAGCCCGGTGGTCCGATCTCACCGGCAGTGCCCCATGACCGGAGCCATCTGACCATCCGCTCGTGCGGGATGACCCTGCCAGCCGCGATGTCGGCCATTGCGCGGGCGTCGGCCGAGGCATTCGAAGCTTCGTCGATCTCGTCGAACAGGTCGGGTTCATTCGGCGCCATTCGCGCAGGCTATCACCGTGCGATCGAAGCACCCAGTCTTCCAGCGCCCGACGGTTGCGCCTCGCTGCCCTTGCTCGCATAACCCCGGCATGACGACCGCCGCGCCCGAGAAGCGCCTCTACATCAAGACCTACGGCTGTCAGATGAACGTCTACGACAGCGAGCGCATGGCCGATGTCCTGCGCCCGCTGGGCTATGGGCTGACCGATGCCCCCGAGGGGGCGGATCTGGTGGTGCTGAACACCTGCCACATCCGCGAGAAGGCGACCGAGAAGGTCTATTCCGAGCTTGGCCAGATCAAGCGGATGAAGGCCGAGAAGGCGGCGGCCGGCGGCGCCATGCTGGTGGCCGTTGCCGGGTGCGTGGCCCAGGCTGAGGGCGCGGAGATCGTGCGCCGCCAGCCCGCGGTCGACCTGGTGGTCGGCCCGCAGAGCTATCACCGCCTGCCCGAGCTGATCGCCCGCGCCCACCGCGCCGCCGGTGAGGCGCTGGCGGCGGACTTTGCGCCGCAGGAGAAGTTCGACGCCCTGCCGGCCGGCCGCGCGCCGACCGGCGTCACCGCCTTCCTCACCGTGCAGGAGGGCTGCGACAAGTTCTGCTCCTTCTGCGTGGTGCCCTACACCCGCGGGGCGGAGTATTCGCGGCCGGCGGCGGCGATCGAGGCGGAGGCTCAGGGACTGGCGGCGCAGGGCGTGCGCGAGGTCACCCTGCTGGGCCAGAACGTCAACGCCTACGATGACCGGGAAGGCGGCGGCCTGGCCGCGCTGGTGCGGCGGCTGGCGCGCGTGCCCGGCCTGGCGCGCATCCGCTACACCACCAGCCATCCGCGCGACATGGACGACGCCCTGATCGCGGCGCACGGCGAGGTCGAGGCGCTGATGCCCTACCTGCACCTGCCGGTGCAGGCCGGGTCCGACCGGGTGCTGAAGGCGATGAACCGCGGCCACAGCGCCGAGCACTACCTGCGGCTGGTGGGGCGCATCCGCGCCGCGCGGCCAGACATCGCCCTCTCGGGCGACTTCATCGTCGGCTTCCCTGGCGAGCGCGAGGCCGACTTCGAGGCGACGCTGCAGCTGGTGCGCGAGGTCGGCTACGCCAGCGCCTTCTCGTTCAAGTACTCGCGCCGCCCCGGCACGCCGGCCGCGGCCATGGCAGGGCAGGTCGCCGAGGAGGTGAAGGCCGAGCGGCTGGCGCGGCTGCAGGCGTTGCTGGAAGAGCAGCAGGCGGCGTTCAACGCGGCCCAGGCCGGGCGGGTGCTGTCGGTGCTGTTCGAGAAACCCGGGCGTCGCCCTGGTCAAATCGCCGGCCGCAGTCCCTATCTGCAGCCCGTGCATTGTGAGGGTGAGCCGGGGATGATCGGCCAGATCGCGCCCGTGAAGATCGTGTCGGCGAGCCGCAACAGCCTTGCGGGCGAGCCCATCGTCGTGGCCGCTGCTTGAGCCGCGGGCCTGCCGAGTTCCTGCCGCTGACCGAGGCCGGCGTCATCGCCGCCTGGGGTCCGAACGGGCGCCATGCGGCGCTGTTCGAGGACGCCTTCGACGTGCTGCTCGAGACCCCCGGCGGCGGCGTCAGCCTGGCCGGCAAGACCGACTCGCGCCGCCGCGCCAAAGGCGCCATCGAGGCGGTCGCCGCGCGGGCGGCGCAGGGCCTTGAGGTGTCGCAAGCCGACGTGCGGGTCGCGATCGACCAGGCGCGCCGGGGCGCCGGCGGCGGCGGGGCGCCGGTCGGCCGGCGCGGCGCGGTGGCGGCCAAGACAGCCGCTCAGGCGCGCTATCTGGAGCTGCTGAACGAGCACGAGCTGGTCTTCGCCCTCGGGCCGGCCGGCACCGGTAAGACCTTCCTGGCGGTGGCGCACGGCGCTGGCCTGCTGCTCTCCGGCGCGGTCGACCGGCTGGTGATCACCCGCCCGGCGGTCGAGGCCGGCGAGCGGCTGGGCTTCCTGCCGGGCGACCTGCTCGAAAAGGTCGATCCCTACATGGCCCCCATTTTCGAGGCGCTGACCGAGATCATGGGCGCCGAGGGGCTGAAACGCCGGCGCGACAAGGGCGAGATCGAGGTGGCGCCGATCGCCTTCATGCGCGGCCGCACCCTCAGCCACGCCTTCGTCATCGTCGACGAGGCGCAGAACGCCTCGCGCCTGCAAATGAAGATGGTGCTGACCCGCATGGGCGACGGCGCGCGGATGGCGGTGACCGGCGATCCGACCCAGGTCGACCTGCCCAACATCGGCGACTCCGGCCTGATCCACGCCGCCCGTATCCTGGATGGGGTGAACGGTGTCGGCATGATGCGCTTCGAGGCCGAGGACGTGGTGCGCCACCCGCTGGTCGAGCGCATCGTGCGGGCCTACGACGCCGACGCCGCGAGCCGCGCGCGGTGATCGAGGTGGTTGTGGACGAGCCGGCCTGGCGCAAGGCCGAGCCGCGCGCCGTCAGCCTGGCCAAGGCCGCCGCCCGCGCCGCCCTGCGGGCCGAGGGCCGGGCCGGCGACCTGGCTGTGCTGCTGACAGACGATGCGCGCCTCAAAGCCCTCAACCGCCAGTTCCGCCGCAAGGATGCGCCGACCAACGTGCTGTCGTTCGTCCCACCGACGCCGGGCCACCTCGGCGACATCGCCCTGGCCTACGGCGTTTGCGCCCAAGAGGCCGCCGACCAGGGCAAGACCCTCAGCGCCCACTTGCAGCATCTGACGACACATGGCGTCCTGCACCTGCTGGGATACGATCACGAGGACGAAGGGGAGGCCGAGGTGATGGAGGCCAAGGAGCGCGCCATAGTGGCCGGCCTGGGCCTCGCCGATCCTTATGCCGTGCGGGAGCCGCGCCCGTGAGCCACGACGGCGCACCCGACGATGACGAAAAAACCGGTCCGATCGGCCAGATGCTGAGCGCGCTCGGGCTCGGCCGCAAGGCCAAGGAGCCCGCCGAACCGGAAGACCGCGCCGGCGCCGACCTGGTCGATCAGGCCGAAGCGTTCCAGACCCTGACGGTGGCCGACGTGATGATCCCGCGCGCCGACATCGTGGCGCTGGAGATCGGCACTCCGCTCTCGGCTGTCGCCGCGCAGTTCATCGATGGCGAGCACTCGCGCCTGCCGATCTATCGCGAGACCCTCGATGACCCGGTGGGCTTCGTGCACATCAAGGACGTCTTCAAGCTGATCGCCGGCAAGGTGCAGGCGCCGGCGCAGGACGAGCCGGTGCTGGGCCGCCTGCGCCGCGAGAGCCTCTACGTGCCGGCCTCGATGCGCGCCGCCGACCTCTTGGTGCGCATGCAGGCCCGGCACATCCACCTCGCCATGGTGATCGACGAGTTCGGCGGCGTCGACGGGCTGGTGACGCTCGAGGATGTGATCGAGGCGGTGGTCGGCGAGATCGCCGACGAGCATGACGTGGCCGAGGCCGCGCACATCATCCAGCGGCCCGGCGGGGTGTTCGAGGTCGACGCGCGCGCCGACCTGGCTGAGATCGAGGCCGCGATGGGCCGGCCGCTGCCGCCGCCCGATCCCGAGGACGAGATCGAGACCATCGCCGGCCTCGTCGGCGCCATCGCCGGGCGGGTGCCGCAGCGCGGCGAGGTGATCGAGCTCGGCGAAGGGCTGGAGGCGGAGGTGATGGACGCCGATCCGCGCCGGATCAAGCGGCTGCGCCTGCGCCCAGTCACCGTGCCGCCCACGGCGCCGGCCGACGAACCGTCGGCGAGCTGATCCGGGGACGATGACTCCCCGCGCCAAGGCCTGGGCCGCCCGCGGCGCGGCCGTGGTCGCCGGTCTGGTCGCCGCCTTCGCCCACCCGCCGTTCGGCATATTGCCCGGTTTGCTGGGCTACGCCGCGATCCTTTGGCTGCTCGACGACGCGGGGCCAGAGCGGCCGCTGCGCTCGGCCTTCTTCCGCGCCTGGCTGGCGGGCAGCGCCTATTTCACCGTCTCGACCTGGTGGATCGCCGAGGCGTTCTTCGTCGATGCCGCCGACCAGGGCTGGATGGCGCCCTTCGCGGTCACCGCCATGGCCACGGGCCTGGCGCTGTTCTGGGGCCTGGGCGGGGTGGTCTATCGGCTGGCCGCGCCGACGGGGGCGCTCAGGCTGCTGGTCTTCGCCGGGGCCTTCACCGCGGCCGAATGGCTGCGCGGCAACGTGCTGACCGGCTTTCCCTGGGACTTGCCGGGCGAGACCTGGCGCGCCGGCTCGGCGCCGTCGCAGACCGCGTCGCTGGTCGGCGCCTACGGCCTCACCTGGATCACCCTGGCCATCTGCGCCGCGCCCGGTCTCGGCTGGCGCCGCCGCGACGCCCGGATCGCGCTGGGGGCGGCGGTGGCTGGCTTAGTGGGCCTTTACGGCTTCGGCGCCTGGCGCTTGGCCGGCGCGAGCGCCGCGCCAGCGCCCGGCGCGCCGATGATCCGCATCGTGCAGCCCGACACGCCCGAGCAGGCGAGCTACGATTCCACCTCGCTGCAGCGCATCCTGGGCAAGAACCTCGCCCTCACCGCCGCGCCATCGCCGCAGCCGCCCGACATCGTGATCTGGTCCGAGGCTGGCTTGCCAGCCGCCGAAGGCGACTACCTGGCGCCCGGAACCTGGACCAACGCGGCCATCCAGCAGGCCCTGCATCCAGGCGAGACCCTGATCACCGGCGGCTTCCGCGACGAGCCGGCGCCCCCCGGCGCCTACGCCCCCGACGGTATACTGTATCACAACAGCCTGGTTTCGGTGCGGCGCACCGACGCAGGCCTGGTCATGACCGGCCTCTACGACAAGCACACCTTGGTGCCTTTCGGCGAATATCTGCCAGCCGCCCAGATCCTGGCGCCGCTCGGCGTGCAGGCGCTGATCCACGTCGGCCCGGGATTCACGCCCGGGCCCACGCCGCGGCCGATCGCACCGCAGGGCGTCCCGCCTTTTCAAGCACTTATCTGCTACGAAAGCCTGTTCCCCGGCGTCACGCGGCACGGCGCGGCGCTCGCCGGCTTCCGCCCTGCCTGGATCGTCAACATCTCCGACGACGCCTGGTTCGGGGTTACCAGCGGCCCCTGGCAGCACCTGAATCTGGCCAGTTACCGGGCCATCGAGGAGGGTTTGCCGGTGATCCGGGCGACTCCGACCGGCATATCGGCGGTCATCGACGCCTATGGACGGATTGTCCCATCCAAACTACTGGGCCCGGGCGTCTACGGCGCCATCGATTCGCGCCTGCCCCCCGCGCTTTCTCCAACGATTTTCGAACGTTATGGCGAGACGGGCACGGGGCTGCTGATATTTATCTCTATTGCTGCGGTGTTTCAGAAGCGACATAAAAGGACCAACGCGACTTTGCGCCGCAATGGCAAGGATGGGTAGGTCTGTATGCTCGACGTCGTGAACCAACGAATCTCGATGAAACAGGGGCTAATGAACGATCCCGCAGACTCTCGCCTGCCGAACCCCGTGGATCTGCACGTAGGCGCCCGCATTCGCCTGCGGCGCCGCATGCAGGGAGTCAGCCAGGAAAAGCTGGCCGACGCGCTCGGCCTGACATTCCAGCAGGTGCAGAAGTACGAGCGCGGGGCCAATCGGGTCAGCGCCTCGAAGCTCTATGAGATCGCCTCGGCCCTGCGCGCGCCGGTCGCCTACTTCTTCGACGGCCTCGCCAATCCCGCCGGCGACGGCCCGGACGGCGCCGAGTCGTCCGAAGAGCAGAGCGTGCACGCCTTCCTGATGACCTCCGAGGGGCTGGAGCTGGCCAGGCTGTTCCCGATGGTGCCGCGCGGCCGGGTGCGCCGCCGGGTGCTCGACCTGCTGCGCGCCATGATCGGCGACGCCGAAGAGGTCGAGGACGAAGCCGAGGGCTGACGCGGGCCCTGCGCCCACGCTAAAGCCGGGCGATGGCTGACGACCCGCCCGCGCTTCGCACCTACGGCCGCATCAAGGCGCGCCCGCTGAAGCCGCGCCAGGGCCGGCTGATGGAGACGCTGCTGCCGGCGCTGAGCGTGCCGGACGGCCCGTTCGATCCCCGCGCCATCATGCCCGAGGCGCGCGAAGTCTGGCTGGAAGCCGGCTTCGGCGCCGGCGAACATCTCGCCACCCAAGCTGCGCGCCACCCCGACGCCCTGCTGCTGGGGGCCGAGCCTTTCGTCAACGGCATCGCCGCCTGCCTGGCGCACCTCGACGATTCGGAGCTGACCAACGTGCGGCTGCTGCATGGCGACGTCCGCGCGCTGATGGCGCGGCTGCCGGACGGGGTGCTGGACCGCATTTACGTGAACTTCCCCGACCCGTGGCCGAAGACCCGACACAAGAAGCGCCGGCTGATCGAGCCGGGCTTCATCGCCGACGCCGCGCGGCTGATGCGCCCGGGCGCCGTGCTGCGCTTCGCCACCGACTGGGCCGACTATGCGGACTGGACGCTGCAGCGCTTCGCCGCCGCGCCGGCCTTCCGCTGGACGGCCGAGCGCGCCGCGGACTGGCGCACCCCGCCGGCCGACCACGTGACCACGCGCTACGAGATCAAGCAGCTCGGGGATTGCGCGCCGATCTGGCTGGAATTTGTCAGGGTCTGAACGAAAATCCCTTCTCCACCCTGTTTCGTCTAAACGAGCCCCATGAAGTTCCTCGACCAGTGCAAGATCTACATCCGCTCCGGCGACGGCGGGGCGGGCGCTGTGTCGTTTCGGCGCGAGAAGTTCATTCCCAACGGCGGGCCTAACGGGGGCGATGGCGGGCGCGGCGGCGATGTGTGGATCGAGGCGGTCGAGGGGCTGAACACCCTGATCGACTTCCGCTACCAGCAGCATTTCCGCGCCGCGACTGGCGGCCACGGCATGGGCCGCGACCGGCATGGCGCGGACGGCGCCGATATCGAGCTGCGCGTGCCGGTGGGCACCGAGGTGTTGTCGGAAGACCGCGAAACCCTGATCGCCGACATGACGCACCTCGGCATGCGCATCCGCCTCGCGGCCGGCGGCAACGGCGGCTGGGGCAACACCCGCTTCAAGGGGCCGATCAACCGCGCCCCGCGCCACGCCAACCCCGGCCTGCCGGGCGAGGAGCTGGAGATCTGGCTCCGGCTAAAGCTGATCGCCGACGTCGGCCTGGTCGGCCTGCCCAACGCCGGAAAGTCGACCTTCCTGGCCGCCGTTTCGGCCGCCACGCCAAAAATTGCCGACTATCCCTTCACCACCCTGACCCCCAACCTCGGCGTCGTCGACCTGACCGCCAACGAGCGCTTCGTCATCGCCGACATCCCTGGCCTGATCGAGGGCGCCGCCGAGGGCGCCGGGCTGGGCGTGCGGTTCCTGGGCCACCTCGAGCGCTGCTCGGTGCTGATCCACCTCGTCGATGCGACCAGCGAGGACGTGGTCGGCGACTGGCGCACGGTGCGCGGCGAGCTCGCGGCCTACGGCGAGGGCCTGGCGGACAAGACCGAGCTGGTGGTGCTGACCAAGATCGACGCCCTGACGCCGGAGGTGCGCAAGGCCAAGGCCAAGGCGCTGAAGGCGGCCACCAAGAAAACGCCACTGCTGGTCTCGGCCGTCTCGGGCGAGGGGGTGACGCCGCTGCTGCGCGCCGCCTTCGGCAAGATCGGCCGCCCGCCCGTCGCCGAGGACGCCGAAGAGCCCGCACCCAGCGAATGGCGGCCATGACCGGCCTTGCCGATGCGCGCACAGTGGTGGTCAAGGTCGGCTCGGCGCTGGTCGTCGATCCGGACACCGGCGCCGCCGACGCCGCCTGGCTGAGCGCGCTGGCGGCCGACCTCGGGCGGCTGAAGGCGCGGCGGCAGAAGGTGCTGATCGTCTCGTCCGGCGCCATCGCGCTCGGCCGCCGGCGGCTGGGGCTGAAGCGCCGGGCCCTCACCTTGCCGGAGAAACAGGCCGCGGCCGCCGCCGGCCAGTCGCTGCTGATGCGGGCCTGGGAGGACGCGCTGGGCCCCGCGGGCCTGACCGCCGCCCAGGTGCTGCTGACGCCTGACGACACCGAGGTGCGCCGCCGCTACCTCAACGCCCGCGCCACGCTGGAGACCCTGCTGGAGCTGGGCGCCGCGCCGGTGGTCAACGAGAACGACACCATCGCCACCGACGAGATCCGCTACGGCGACAACGATCGCCTGGCCGCCCGCGTCGCCCAGATGGTCGGCGCGGACCTGCTGGTGCTACTCTCCGACGTCGATGGCCTCTACACCGCCGACCCGCGCCGCGACCCGGCCGCCACCCACATCCCGGTGGTCGAGGCGCTGACGCCCGCGATCGAGGCCATGGGCGAGGGCGCCAACGTCGGCTCCGGCGGCATGGCGACCAAGCTCGCCGCGGTGCGCATCGCCGCCGCCGCCGGCTGCTCGACCCTGATCACCCTGGGCCGCCGCCCCTCGCCGCTGCGGGCGGCCGAGGAAGGCGCCAAGGCGACGCTGTTTCTGGCTTCGGCGACGCCCGCCGCCGCCTACAAGGCCTGGATCGCCGGCTCGCTGGCGCCGCAGGGCGCGCTGGTGGTGGACGATGGCGCGGCGCGGGCGCTGCGCTCGGGCAAGAGCCTGCTCTCGGCCGGCATCACCGCCGTGGAAGGTCGCTTCGGCAAGGGCGACGCGGTGATCGTGCGCGACAACGCCGGCCGCGAGGTCGCCCGCGGCCTTTCCCGCTACGACGCCGGCGACGCCGCCCGCATCATCGGCCTGAAATCCGACGCCATCGAACCCGCGCTAGGCTACTCTGCGGGCCCCCTGATCCACGCCGACGACCTCGCCCTCGCCGGCTGACGCCGAGCGCGCCGCAGGCGCTGTCATTTTCACCTTAAACGCCTCTCGGCGCTCCGCCGCCTTGGTGGTCGCGCTACCCGATTTGCCTCCCGGCGAATTCCCACTACTAAGGCTCATCTTGAGCAAAAGGGGTGCGCCTCGATGTGGTTTGCCGGACCCGCACGGCGCGTGCCGGCCGCGGGTCGGCCGAGGGTGCTGCGGCTCGGGTTCGACCTGAAGCCGGGGATGCGGGTCGGCCTCTTCGGCGGCTCGTTCAATCCCGCCCACGAAGGCCACGCCCACGTCGCCGAGACCGCGATGCGGCGGCTGCGGCTCGACCGGGTAGTCTGGCTGGTCTCGCCGCAGAACCCGTTGAAGCCAACACACGAGACCGCGGTGCTGACCCGGCGCATGCGGGGGGCGCTGCGTTTCGCCACCGGGCGGGGAATGATCGTCTCGGACGCCGAGACGCGCATCGGCTCGACCTACACCATCGACACGCTGCGGGCGCTGAAGGCGCGCTACCCCGGCGTCTGCTTCGTCTGGGTGATGGGCGCCGACAGCCTGGCCAGCTTCCACCGCTGGCGCGGCTGGACCCAGATCATGCGCGAGGCCCCGGTCGCGGTGGTCTCGCGGCCGTGGACGTCGCTGAAGAGCCGCTCGGCGCCGGCGGCGCGCCGATTCGCCCATGCCCGCATCCCGTCGCGCGCCGCGACCACCCTGCCGTGCCGCAAGCCGCCGGCCTGGGTCTACTTGACCGGGCCGCTCAACTTCACATCTTCGACAGCGCTGCGACGCTCGCAGGCGGGCCCGCCGGGGACTCCCCAAAATCGGACCTGACCCGCGGCCGGATTCCTGCTATGCTGTGAAATTGCGAAGCCACGCAACGGGAGCCACCCCTGAACCGCACCACCGCGCTCAGCGCGCCAGAGGAAGCCCTTCCGGGCGAAGCCTCTGAAGACCTCCAGGGCGCCAAGGCCCTGGAACAGCTGATCATGACCCGCCTGGACGACGAGAAGGCCCAGGACATCGTCTTCATCGATCTCAAGGACAAGAGTTCCGTGGCCGACGGCATGATCGTCGCGTCCGGGCGCTCGCACCGCCATGTCGGCGCGATGGCCGACCACCTGTTACGCGCCCTGAAGGACGCCGGCCACGGCAAGGCGCGCGTCGAGGGCCTGCCGCACTGCGACTGGGTGCTGATCGACGCCGGCGACGTGATCGTCCACCTGTTCCGGCCGGAAGTGCGGGCCTTCTACAACATCGAGAAGATCTGGTCGGTCGACGCACCCCACCGGACCGTGAACTAGCCGCCGCCCTTACGGCGGTGCGCATCTCCCTGATCTGTGTCGGCAAGCTGGGAAGCTCGCCCGAAGCGACGTTGGCCCGCGACTATTGCGGGCGGGCGGGCGCGAGTGGACGGGCGCTCGGGCTGGCGCCGGTCGAAATCCTCGAAGTCGAGAGCCGCAAGCCCGGCAAGCCCGCCGAGGGCGAGGCTTTGCTGACGCGCCTCGACGGCGCCCACCTGATTGCCTGCGACGAACACGGCCGCGCCTCATCCTCGCGCGACTTCGCCGCCCGCATTGCGGCGCTGCGCGATGACGGCGTGCGCCATCTGGCGTTCGCGATCGGCGGAGCGGATGGTCTGGATGCGACGGTGCTGGATGCGGCGGCGGAGCGCATCGCATTCGGACCGCAAACCTGGCCGCACGCTCTGGTCAGGGCGATGCTGGCCGAACAGGTCTATCGAGCGGTGACGATCCTGGCGGGCTCGCCGTATCATCGCGATTGAGATGAGCACCCTCACGCCACCGTCCTTCTCCCCTCGCGGGAGAAGGTGGCCCCGAAGGGGTCGGATGAGGGGGTCCCTCCGCGTCACGCAACCCGACCGCGAGGCAGCGGCGAAGCCCCCTCATCCGGCGCTTCGCGCCACCTTCTCCCGCGAGGGGAGAAGGATACTTTGGCTGTTGCTACTCGCGCTTCCCCTTCCCGCCCACGCCCAGACCCTCGCCGAGCGCCGCCGGCAGCTGGAGGCCATCACCGCGCAGGAGGACGCCCTCACTCAGCGGCTCGGCGCCGATCGCAATGCGTTGGCCCGGCTCGTCGGCGCGCTGGAGATGTTCAGCCGCGATCCGCCGCCGCCGCTGCTGGTCAGCCCGGCCGATGCGCGGGACGCGGTGCGGGCGATGATCCTCGCCAAGGCCATCGCGCCGCAACTGCAGGCGCGGGCCAAGACGCTGCAGATCGAGGCTGACGACCTGAGCCGGCTGCGCCGCCAGGCCGTGCAGGCCAGCGGCGATCTCTTCGCCGCCGAGAGCGCCCTGGCCGACCGCCAAGGTCGGCTGGAGGCCGTCACATCCGACGCCGCGCTGATGGCCCCGCCCTCGCTGCGCCAGGCGGCAGTGGCGCAAGACATCCAGCCCGCGCCCACGTCGTTCGTCGCGCCCACCGACGGCAAGCTCGCCACCCGCTTCGGCGGCCGGCTCGACAGCGGCCTGCGCGCCGAGGGGATCGCCTGGCGCACCGGCGCCGGGGCCGAGGTCCGCGCCCCCGCAGCCGCCGTGGTTGCCTATGCCGGGCCTTTGAACGGCTGGGGCGAGGTGGTCATCTTGCGCGCTGGCGGCGGATGCCACATGGTGCTGAGTGGATTGGGCAAGGTGACAGTGACCGCAGGTCAATCGGTCGCGGCCGCTTTTCCCGTCGGAGCCATGCCGGCCGATGGACAATCCGCCCCGGAACTCTATTTCGAGGTTCGGATGGCGGGCGGACCCATTGACCCGGCCAAGCTGATGACGGGCGGGCGTGGTTAGGACGTTAATTGCGGCTGGTCTAGGCTGGCCGGAGGAGTTGACTGAGGCCCAATGCGCAAGTCCCTGTTGATCGCCGCGTCCGCCTTCGTGCTGGGCGCCGGAACCATGGCCTATATCGGCCAGACCGCTAAAGCCACCACCGAGGCCAAGGCTGAAGACTACCACATGCTGGAGCTCTTCGGTGACGTGCTCACCGAGGTCGACCGCCAGTACGTGACGCCGGTCGACGACAAGAAGCTGATCCAGGCGGCGATGTCGGGCATGCTGACCTCGCTCGACCCGCACTCCGACTACCTGGCGCCCGACGCCTACAACGACCTGCAGGACCAGACCCGCGGCGAGTACGGCGGCCTCGGCCTCGAGATCCAGAGCGAAGACGGCGCGGTGAAGGTGATCTCGCCGATCGACGGCACCCCCGCCTCGAAGGCCGGCATCCAGCCCGGCGACTACATCCTGGCCGTCGACGGCGAGAACATCCTCGGCATGAGCGTCAACGACGCGGTGCGTCAGATGCGCGGCAAGCCGGGCGAGGCAGTGACCCTGACCATCGGCCGCGAGCACGTGCAGCCCTTCGACGTGAAGCTGGTGCGCGAGATCATCCAGCCCAAGTCGGTCGTCTACCACCTGGAGGGCGACTACGGGTATCTGCGGCTGTCCGGCTTCAACGAGAAAGCCACCGACGAGACCCTTGCCGCGATCAACGACATGAAGGCCAAGGACCCCCACATGAAGGGGCTGGTCCTCGACCTGCGCAACAATCCCGGGGGCCTGCTCGACCAGGCCGTCGGCGTCGCCAGCCTGTTCCTCAACGACGGCGAGGTGGTCTCGCAGCGCGGCCGCGACCCTCAGGACATCCAGACCTACGACGCCAAGGGCCACGACGTGCTGAACGGCCTGCCGCTGGTGGTGCTGATCAACTCCGGCACCGCTTCGGCCTCTGAGATCGTTGCCGGCGCCTTGCAGGACCGCCATCGCGCGTCGATCGTCGGCGTCACCAGCTTCGGCAAGGGCTCGGTGCAGACGGTGATCCCGCTGCGCGGCGGCCTCGACGGGGCGCTGAAGCTGACCACGGCGCGCTACTACACGCCCTCCGGCCGCTCCATCCAGCGCACCGGCATCGAGCCGGACCTCGAGGTCGCCCAGACCCGAGAGGAAGCTCAGGACATCGCCAACCAGGCGTTCGAGTTTACCGAGGCCACCTTCCACAACGCCCTCGACGCCCAGGACGGCAAGGTGCGCCGCGGCGCCCACGTGCCGGCCGAAGCCCCGCCCACCGACTTCGATGAAAAGAAGGGCGACTTCCAGCTGACCCGCGCCCTCGACGTGCTGAAGTACGGCTCGGTCGAAGCCACGCCCAAGCTGCCCAAGCCCACCGCGACGCTGGCCCAGGTCGCCGGCGGCCTTGTGCCAGGCGGCACCGCGCCCGCGACGCCGCCGAAGCCGTAAGGCCTTTCCCGGATAGCCGCTGCGCGGCTTCCAGGATGACAATGTTTGGGTGGGGGCGGAGACTCTTCCTCCCCGCGGCCACAGCCCGCGAAAAGCCATTCTGTCGCGGCCAAGGTTTGACCTTAATTAACCATCTGCGGCCACGCTGTCGGCGCACATGGCAAACGCACGCGCCACCTTCGCCAAGCCCAAGCCGCCCGCCGCGGCGGCTGCCCCCGCCGCCAGGCCGGGGATGGCGATGCTCGGCAACCCGGTGGTAGGGGCCGTCACAGCGGCTGGGTTCTTCGTGGTCTGCGCTGCGGCGCTCGTCTCCTTCACCGGCAATCCCCGCGCCGGCGCCCCCGTGGTGCGCCTCTCGCTGGCCCGAATCGCCGACACCACCGCCCCGCCCGGCTGGCGCGAGGCGCTGCCGGGCGAACCCACCGGCGCCGCGCCGTTCAGCGCCGCCACCGTGCAGCTCTCGGCCGCTCCCTTGCCCGATCCGGCGCAGGTGGTCGACAACGGCGGCGCAGCCATCATCACCATTCCCGACGACGCCAGCCTTGATGGCGCGCAGGCGCAGGCCGCGCCCGGCGTCGGCCTGCCGCAGGCGCCGCTGGCCGGCTTCTTCGCGCAAGGCCCCGGCGGTCCGCTGCCGGTGATCTCGCCGGACGGCCGCACGCCGGCCCAGGCCTACGCCCGCCCCTTCACCACCAACGGCAAGCCGCGCGTCGCCCTGATCATCGGCGGCCTCGGCCTCAACGCCAAGACGACGCGCGAGGCGATCGACGCCCTGCCGCCGGAAGTCACCCTCTCGTTCGTGCCCTACGCCGACGGCCTGCAGGGCTGGATCGACATGGCCCGGGCCGCCGGCCACGAGGTGCTGCTGGAAGCGCCGATGGAGCCGAAGGACTATCCGCAGAACGACCCCGGCCCCTACACCCTGATGGCCGACGGCCAGGCGCCGGAAACGACGCGCCGGCTCGACTGGCTCTTGTCGCGCGCCAGCGGCTATTTCGGCGTCACCAACTATCTCGGCTCCAAGTTCATCTCTTCCCCCGGCGCCATGGGCATCTTCGAAGGCGAGCTGCGCCAGCGGGGCCTCGCCTTCGTGGACGACGGCTCGGCCGCGCACATCGGCGGCGGCATCCTGCGCGCCTCGGCCGACCGCATCGTCGACGACCAGCTCGACGGCGCCGCGATCGAGGCCCAGCTGACCGCCCTGGAAACCCAGGCGCTGCATTCGGGCACGGCGATGGGCTCCGGCTTCGCCTACCCCGTCACGCTCGAGGAGGCCGCCAAGTGGACGGCCGCCCTCACCGCGCACGGCATCCAGCTGGTGCCGGCCTCATCCCTCGCGGTGCGCCGCTAACCATCGGGTGCGCCCATGGGGCATATGGCTATCAAGGCGCGCCGGGCCCACATGGGGCCGGTGGACCTGTCCCTGCTTCGCCCCAACGTCGGCATGGTGCTGATTTCGCGCGCCGGCCAGGTGTGGCTGGGCCGCCGGGCCAAGAGCCCGCCCCCCTTCAACTGGCAGTTCCCGCAAGGCGGCATCGACGCCGGCGAGAGCGATCTCGACGCAGCGCGGCGCGAGTTGCGCGAAGAGACCGGCGTCCGCTCGGTCCGTCTGGTCGGGCGCACCGACGACTGGATCTCCTACCTGTTCCCGCCCGAGCACCAGGGCTCGAAGATCGGCAAGGGCTGGCGCGGGCAGAAGCAGATGTGGTTCGCCTTCGCGTTCGAGGGCGAGGAGCGCGAGATCGACCTGGCCGGCCACGACGGCGAGGACATCGAGTTCGACGCCTGGCGCTGGGCCGACCTCGCCGAGGCGGAGGGCGCGGTGATCGGCTTCAAGCGCGATGTCTATCGCCAGGTGACCGCGGCGTTCGGACCGATCGTGGAGCGGATTCGCACTGAGGGCCGTTAGGGCCTTGCCGCGCCGGTCCCCTGCGGCCAAGCTCGCGCGGAGCGGGGAGTTCATGCAGCCAGCGCCGATTCTCATGGTCCACGGCGCCTTCTGCGGCGGCTGGGTGTTCGACCGCTTCGCCGAGCCGCTGAAGGCGGCCGGCCACGAGGTGGTCGCCCTCGACCTGCCCGGGCACGGCGCCGGGGCGGCGCAAGGCGCGGCGGGCTATTCGATGAGCGACTACGCCAAGGCCGTGGCGGCCCAGGCCGCGGCGCTGGGCGAGGCGCCGATCCTGATCGGGCATTCGCTGGGCGGGCTGGTGGCGCTGATGGCGGCCACGAAGACCCGCACTGCTGGCGTCATCCTGCTGGCCCCGTCCGCGCCTTGGGGCGTCTCCGGCTCGACCATGGAGGAAGCCGCCTCGGCAGTGAGCCTCTACGCCTATGGCCCCTACTGGGCCCAGGCGATCGAGCCGGACTACATGACCTTCCACCACTTCACCGGCGATCGGCTGACACCGGCGGCCCGCAAGTCGGTGTTCGCCCGGATGCGGCCGGAGAGCGGCCGGGCCCTCTTCGAGACGCTGAACTGGTGGCTGGACCCGTTCATGACCACGATGGTCGATGGCGCGGCGATCGGCGCGCCGATCCTCGCCATCGCCGGCGAGCGCGACGCGGTGCACCCGCCCGCCACCGTGCGCGAAACCGCCCGCCGCGTCGGCGCGGCCTTCCACGTCATGCCGAAGATGAGCCACTGGCTGCCGGGCGAGCCTGGCGCGGACGACGTCGCGCAGCTCTGCCTCGACTGGATGTCGAATATCGCGGCCCCGCTGGCGGCGGAGTAAGCCGCCCGGTCAGACCAGGATGTTGATGATCGAGCCCGGCGGGGGAATGCGGTCGCTCGCTCGCGCTTCGGCGGCGGCGACGCTGCGGACCGCCTGAGGCGCCGAGATGGTCGGGCGGTCGGGTGAGGACTCGGCCTTGGCCATGGTTGGGCGCGACGTCGGCGGTGCGGGCTTGCCGGCCAGGGCGGCGTCGAAGAAGGCCTTCTGCGCGGCCATGCGCGCATCGTTCCGCCCCGGCTGGATGTCGGTCGGCGCGGGGGGCCAGACTTGCGGGCGGACGGGCAGGGCCAAGGCGGGCGGAACTCAAATCGCAGGTATGGTTAACCGTAGCGAGGCTCGTGCCTTATGGTCAACGAGAGGTTAACCGCCCGCATTGTTCAGCAGTTCCGCGGCGTCGGCGGCGCTGAGGGGTTGAGCTTGCTTGTCGAGGATGCGGCCGTCCGCGCCGACCAGGTAGGTCTCGGGCACGCCGGTCACCCCGAAATCGATGCCGGCGCGGCCGCTGCGATCGACGAACACGGCCTGGTAGGGGTTGCCATAGCGGGCCAGGAACTGACGGGTGTTGACCGGATCGTCCTCCCAGGCGACCCCGATCACCCGCACGCCCTGAGCCTTCAGCGCCATCATCGTCGGGGCTTCCTGCGCGCAAGGGCCGCACCAGGAGGCGAAGAAGTTGACCAGGGTGACGCCGCTGAACGCCGTTTTCAGCGGCGCGGGCGCGGCGCCGTCGAGGCTGGGCAGGGCGTCGTTGGGCGCCAGCGTGCCGACGGTGGCGCGGGGCACGACCTGCGGGTTGTGGTGCAGGGCGAAGAGGCCGAACACCAGCAGCAGGGCGCCGAACACCACGACGGGCGCCAGGGCGATCAGCCGCTTCACGCCTTGCGATCCTTTTCCAGCTGCTCGGCGCGGCGGCGCCAGTGGCGGGCGCGCAGCCAGGTGTCGGCGATCATCCAGACGAACACCAAGGCGCTCACCGCATAGGCGGGCACGATGAAGGCGGCGTACTTGTCGTGCAGCAGGAGGTCGAGGTTCACCGGCCGGCCGCCTGCACCTCGAGCGCCAGGGTGCGGCGGCGCCACACCTCGGCGCGGGTGCGCTCCATCCAGAGCGCGCCGAAAGCGAACATATAGCCGGCGCCCATCAGGGCCAGCGGGATCAGGAAGACGGTGGCGATGGTCGGCCCGCCGGCGCGGAAGATCGATTCGCCCTGGTGCAGGCTGTTCCACCAGTCGACCGAGAACTTCACCACCGGCAGGTTGATCAGCCCGACCAGGGCCAGGATCGCGGCGGCTCTAGCCGCCTTGGTCTCGTCATCGATGGCCGAGCGCAGCGCCATGTAGCCGAGGAAAAGCAAAAACAGCACCAGCACCGAGGTCAACCTGGCGTCCCACACCCACCACGCCCCCCACATCGGCCGGCCCCAGAGCGAACCGGTGACCAGGGCCAGCAGGGTGAAGGCGGCGCCCAGCGGCGCGGCGGCCCGCGCGGCGGCGTCGGCGAGGGCGTGGCGGAAGACCAGGGAGAAGAAGCTCGCGCCCCCTAAGCACCCATACGAGAACATCGCCATCCACGCGGCCGGCACGTGGATGAACATGATCCGCACCGTGGTGCCCTGCTGGTAGTCCTCAGGCGCCGCGAAGCCGAGCCAGAGGCCGGGCACGATCAAAAGCACGGCGGCCGCCCCACAGAGTGGAGCGGCCCAACGCGAGAAGGCCATGAACCGGTGGGGATTGGCCAGCGCCGTCAACATGGCGCGGAATTAAAGGCCTGGGCGGCAGGGGGCAAGCCGCCCAGGCCTGGGTTCGACGGTCAGCCTCGCGGCGGGCCGTCGGGCCCCATGGCGCGACCATCACCGTCTCCGTGATGGTGCATTCCGTCATGCCCATCGCCGCCGCCCCGGCCTTCATGGCCGCCGCGACCCATCATCATGGGAGCGAGGCTGTCGAAGGCGAGTTGCTGGGGCGCCGAAAGCTGGGCGTAGAAGGTGTTCACCGCGGCGGCCCGCGCGACCATTTTGGCGCGCATCGCGTCGAAGTGGGCCAGCATCTTGTCGAGCCGGGCAGGCGTCGTCAGATGCTGGTCGGCGTCGTGGTCGTGATGGTCCATGTCACCGTGATGGTCGGCGTCACCGCCAGCGGGCTTCATGGAGTCCAGGAAGGCGTTGAGGGCGCCGTCCTGGGCGGAGGTCAGTTGCAGCACCGTACGCAGGTGCTCGGCCATGTGGGCCCGGCGCTGGGCCGGATCGCCATGATGGTCGTGATGGTGGTGCATGCCGTCGTCGGCGGTCGGCGCGGGAGGCGCCGGCGGCGTCGCCGGTTGGGCGAAGCTGGCCGTGGCCAGGCCCAGAGGGAGCACGAGGCTGGCAAGCAGCCCCAGGCGGATGGATTTCATGCTGTGAAGCATCTCCGTTTCGATAGACCTCGACGGTGCGCGTCCCGGATGTCCGGCGGATGTCGGCTTTGGCGGCGATTGTTTCAGGCTTGACCTTGTTGCGGCCGACTTATGACGCGGCGTTACGGCACGCGGCGGCCGCGGCGAACGGCGCCAGCGCCATGGCGGCGAGAGCATAGGCGCTGAGCAGCGAGAGGCCGGTCTGCCACGGCAGGCCCTCGGCGAAGGCGGTGAGCGCCCCGCCGCCGAAGATCACCGGCGGCGACAGCAGCGGCAGCACCACCACGGCGATGATCAGCCCGCCGCGCTTGCTCCCAATAGCCAGCGCCGCGCCCAGCCCCCCGACGAAGGCGAAGGCGAGGCCGCCGATCGCCGCGGTGACCAGGATCAGCGGCGCCAGCGAGAGCGGGGCGCCCAGCGCCGCCGCGGCGACGGGCGCGGCGAGGGCGAGCGGCGCGCCGGCGGCGGCCCAGTGCGCCAGGCACTTCACCGCGGCGATGGCCTCGAGCGGCAGCGGGCCGAGCGTCAGCAGGTCGAGGGCGCCGTCTTCGAAGTCGCGCTCGAACATGCGCTCCAGCGAGAGCAGGCTGGCGAGCGCCAGAGCCACCCAGGCGACGCCGGTCGCCACGGCCGCGAGCCGCGCCGGCGAGGGGCCGATGGCCAGCGGCACGAGGGTGGTGATGGCGGCGTAGAAGCCGAGCGCCAGCAGCGGCCCGCCGCCGCCGCTCCAGGCCAGCGCCAGCTCGCGGCGGAAGAGCAGCGCCAGCGCCTTCATGCGCCGAGCTCGACGCCGCGCGCGGCGATCGGCAGCGGGTCGTGCACGGCCGCCAGCACCAGCCCGCCGCCGGCCAGGTGCGCGGCCATCAGCTCGCCGAAGAGGGCGCGGTGGGCGGCGTCCAGCGGCGCGAACGGCTCGTCGAGCAGCCACAGCGCCCGCGGACTGGCGATCAGCCGCGCCAACGCCAGCCGCCTGCGCTGTCCGGCGGAGAGGTGGCGCACGGCCAGCCCGAGCAGCCGCGTCAAACCGAGCGTCTCGGCCGCCGCGAGCGCCGCCGCCTGGCTGGCGCCGGTCCAGCGCGCCTGGAACACCAGCTCGTCGCGCGCCGAGCGGGCGCTTTTCAGCCCATCTAAGTGGCCGACAAGGTGCAGGCCGGTGCGCCGCGCCTCGTCGGACTCGTCCACGCCCACGAAGGAAATGTCGCCTGCCGACGGCGCGATGAAGCCAGCGATGGCGCGTAGGAGACTGGTCTTGCCCGCGCCGTTCGCCCCGGTCAGCGCCACGGCCTCGCCGGCCGCGACACGCAGGCTGAAGTCCGAGAAGAGGCGCCGCTCGCCGCGACTCAGGGCGAGTCCCTCGATGGAGAGCCCCGCTATCAAACACTCCTCCCCTGCGAAGCGGGGGAGGTGGCGCGCGGAGCGCGACGGAGGGGGCGTCGGACGGCGGCCAACCTTGCGCCCC
>DATAVF010000278.1:0-3975 GCA_036267835.1 Caulobacteraceae bacterium
GGCGCCCGGCAGCGGCAGGCCTTCCGCCTTCAGCCGCATCAGCAGTTGCGGGCCGATTACCGCGCCGGCCGAGGTGCCGTAGACGCCGATGTTGCGCGGCTCGTGGCCCTCGAGCGCGGCGCGGTAGACGGCCAGCGCGTCGTCGACCGCGGCCGGGAAGGGGTGTTCGGGCGCGAAGCGATAGAGCACCGCGATCACTTCGATGCCGGTGAGCGCCGCGATCGGGATGTTCTCGGTCAGCGAGCCGGAGTCGGTGGCGAAGCCGCCGCCGTGGACGTTGATCAGCACCTTGGTGCGGTCGATCTCGCCGGAGGCGCGGACGATGCGGCGCACGGGTACGCCGGCGATCACGTCATCGGTGACGGTGACGTCGTGGCGCTTGCGCTGCTCGGCCCCCAGCATCGTCTGCATCTGCTCGGCGAAGAAGCGCATCGTCGCCATATCGATCGTGTCCGGAAACACCGTCGCCATCATCGCGGCGACGGCGGCGCGGGCTTCCTCGCTCAGGCTGTCCGGCGGCGGCGGCATGTGGGCGGCGGCTTGGAATTCGGACATCGAGGGCCCTGCGATTTTATAGTTGGCGCGGCGGTCCGCGGGGCTGCATAGTTACCCATCAGTAAGGTCGGTGGCAAGGGAGTTGGGATGCCGGCGGAGCGGAAGACTGCCCGATCGCCCTGGGTTGGCGGCCGCGACCGGGCGGCCGAGCGCGAGGAGAAGCTCGAGGCCGTGCTGCGCGCCGCGGCGCGGGCGTTCAGCGAGCACGGCTATCACCGCACCTCGCTCGATGGCATCGCCGAGCGCCTCGGCATCACCAAGCCGACGCTCTACTACTACGCCGCCAGCAAGGAGGACCTGATCGCCGCGGTGGTGGTGCGGGCGATGGACCAGATCATGCGGTTCGGGCCGCCGGATCTGCACGCCTCGGGCTTGATCCAGTTGAAACAGCTGATGCGCCGCTACGCGGAGGTGGTCGCCACCGACTTCGGGCGTTGCCTGGTGCTGCTCAACGAGGCCGATTTCGGCGAGCCGCTGGTCTCGCGGATCCGTGAGGGCAAGCGCGAGATCGATGGCTGGTTCCGGCGGCTGATCGACAAGGGCCAGGCCGACGGATCGATCGCGCCCTGCGACACGCGCCTGACCGCCTTCATGCTCGGCGGCGCGATCAACGGCATCGCCCGCTGGTACGACGACACAGGGTCGCTGACACCCGGCGAGGTGGCCGAGACCTATGTGAACCAACTCGCGACAGGGCTGATGCCGCGCGATATAGTTACTCATGAGTAACAAGACTGGGAGGGCGCGCGCGACATGGCGGCCGAACCTTCGAACTACGTCGAGGCCATTCGCGCCGGCGCCGGCGCGCCGAACGCCCTGGCGTCGAGCTTCGCGGGGCGTGAAACGACCTGGGGCCAGCTGCTGGATCGGGCTGGCCGGATCGCGGCGGGACTGCGCGATCGCGGCGTCGCGGAGGGCGACCGGGTTGCGGTGCTGAGCGCCAACAGCGACCGGGTGATGGAGCTCTACCTGGCGGTCGCATGGGCCGGCGCCGTGATCGCGCCGCTCAATCCGCGCTGGAGCGCCGAGGAGAACCGCTTCGCCATCGCCGACTGCACGCCGAGGCTGATCGTCATCGGCGATGGCATCGGCCCTGAGACCCTGGCGCTGCGCGCCCAGCCGGGGCTGACCGAGCGCTGCATCTGGGCCGCCAGCGGCGCGGCGCCGAGTGGCTGGCCGGATTATGAGACGCTGGTCGCAGCCGCCGCGATGGCGCCCGCCGTCCGCGAAGGCGGCGACCTCTTCGGCATCTTCTACACCGGCGGCACCACTGGCCGGTCGAAGGGCGTGATGCTCAGCCACGCCGGCCTGATCAACAACTGCCGCGCCATCCGCGCCAGCGGCATCCTGCCGCCCGGCTGCCGGGGCCTGGTGGTCGCGCCGATGTTCCACCTGGCGGCGGGGGCGATCATGAGCGCGATCATGCTGGCGGGCGGCGAGGCGGTGATCCTCAGCGCTTTCTCCCCGCCGGCCACGCTGGACGCGATCGAGCAGCGCCGGGTCACCGACGCCCTCTTGGTGCCGACGATGATCCAGATGCTACTCGATGATCCGGGCTTCGACGCCAGCCGCCTGGCCGGACTGCAGCGCATCATCTACGGCGCCTCGCCGATCACCGAGGCGACCCTCGACCGCGCCATGGCCGCCGCGCCGCACGTCGATTTCCGCCAGGCCTACGGGATGACAGAGGTCTCCTGCGCCGCGACCATCCTGGGGCCGGAGTTCCACCGCGGGGAACACCGCGCGGCGGGCCGCCACCGCTCTGCTGGCCAGGCCATCACCGGCACCGAGGTGATGATCGCTGGTCCTGACGATGAACCGATGGCGATGGGCGGCGTCGGCGAGGTGCTGATCCGCGGGCCGGGCCTGATGCTGGGCTACTGGAACCAGCCGGAGCTGACGGCCGAGGCCCTGCGCGGCGGCTGGATGCATACCGGCGACGGCGGCCGCATGGACGAGCTTGGGCTCGTCTACATCGTCGACCGGATCAAGGACATGATCGTCACTGGCGTCGAGAACGTCTATTCGGGCGAAGTGGAAAGCGCGCTGGCGCGCCACCCGGCCGTTGCCCAGTGCGCGGTGATCGGCGTGCCGGACGAGCGCTGGGGCGAGCGGGTGCACGCGGTGATCGCCCTGCGGCCGGGCGCCGAGGTGACGCCCGACGAGGTGCTGGCGCACTGCCGGGCGCTGATCGCGGGCTACAAGTGTCCCAAGTCCGTCGACCTGCGCCGCGAGCCGCTGCCGCTGTCAGCCGCCGGCAAGGTGCTGAAGCACGAGCTGCGCGCGCCCTACTGGGAAGGACGCGAACGCAATGTCGCTTGAGCCCCGCTCGCCGTGGATCGATGAAGACCTCGCGCTGCTGCAGGACCATGTCGCACGCTTTCTGCAGCGTGAGTTCGTCCCCCACGCCGCTCGCTGGCGTGAGGAACGCCAGGTGGATCGAGCGGCCTGGCTAAAGGCGGCCGAGGCAGGTTTGCTCTGCGCCAGCATCCCCGAGGCCTACGGCGGCGGCGGCGGGACCTGGGCCCACGAGGCGGTGATCAACCAGGAGCTGGCGCGGGCCGGCCTGGCGGGCGGTTTCGGCGCCGGCAACAGCGTCAGCTCGGCCATCGTCGCCCACTACATCCTGGCCTATGGGACCGAGGAGCAGCGCCAGCGCTGGCTGCCCCGCATGGCCCGCGGCGAGCTGATTGGCGCCATCGCCATGACCGAGCCGGACGCGGGCTCAGACCTGCAGGGCCTCCGCACCGCGGCCCGCGCGGTGGATGGCGGCTATCGCCTTAGCGGCCAGAAGACCTTCATCAGCAATGGCCAGACCGCCGACCTGGTGGTTGTGGTGGCGCGCACTGGCGGCGCCGGGGCAAAGGGCCTGTCGCTGCTGGTGGTCGAGACCGCCGATGCGGAGGGCTTCCGCCGCGGACGGGCGCTCGACAAGCTGGGCATGCACGCCCAGGACACCTCCGAGCTCTTCTTCGACGACGTCTTCGTCCCCGCCGCCAATCTGATCGGCGAGGAACCCGGCGCCGGCTTCGTGCAGCTGATGCACCAGCTGGCGTGGGAGCGGATGGTGATCGCGCTGACCGCGACGGTGAACATGGAGCGCGCCGTCGACCTGACCGTGGACTATGCCCGGTCGCGCAAGATGTTCGGCAAGGCGCTGATCGACTTCCAGAACACCGAGTTCGTGCTGGCCGGCGCCCGCACCGAGGCGGTGGTGGCGCGCACCTTCGTCGATGCGCTGATGGTGCGGCTGCTGGCGGGCGAGCTCGATCCCGCCACCGCCGCGATGGCCAAGCTCTGGACCACCGAGACCCAGTGCCGGGTGATCGATGCCTGCCAGCAACTCTTCGGCGGCTACGGCTACATGGCCGACTACCCCATCGGCGAACTCGCCGCCGACGCCCGGGTGTCGCGCATCTA
>DATAVF010000279.1:0-14888 GCA_036267835.1 Caulobacteraceae bacterium
CCGGTGCAGTTCAACAAGGCCATCGTCGGCAAGAACGCCTTCGCCCACGAGAGCGGCATCCACCAGGACGGGATGCTGAAGAACGCCGAGACCTACGAGATCATGCGCCCCGAAGACGTCGGCCAGGGCGGCACCAACCTGATCATGGGCAAGCACTCCGGCCGCCACGCCTTCCGCGAAAAGCTGAAGGCGCTGGGCTACGACCTGGGCCAGAACGCGCTCAACGAGGCGTTCGGACGCTTCAAGGACCTGGCTGACAAGAAGAAGCACGTCTTCGACGACGACCTCATCGCTCTGGTCGATGACGCCCTGGCCCGCGGCCACGACCGCATCCAGGTCAAGACGCTGCGCGTCATCGCCGGTACCGAAGGCCCGCAGGAAGCCCAGCTGACCCTGGTGGTGGACGGCGCCGAGCGCTCGGCGGTGGCCACCGGCGACGGCCCGGTGGACGCGGTGTTCAACGCCATCCAGGAAGTGACGCCGCACAAGGCGGTGCTGCGGCTCTTCCAGGTGCACGCGGTGACCGAGGGCACCGACGCCCAGGCCCAGGTCTCGGTGCGGCTCGAGGAAGACGGGCGCATCGCCACCGGCCAGGCGGCCGACACGGACACCCTGACCGCCAGCGCCATGGCCTACGTCAACGCCCTCAACAACCTCTCCGCCCGCAAGGAAAAGAGCGCCCCCGAGCCCATCGTGGCGAGCGGGTTCTAAAAGTTCCTTTCCCCTTGAGGGGAAGGGGTTGGGGATGGGGGGCTGCCGCCGGTTAGGCGCGGCAGTCGCTGACGGCCAACGCACGCTCGCGGCCGGCAAACCCCCACCTCCAACCCCTCCCCTCAAGGGGGAGGGGAGCAGTTATGCTCTGGATTCCCATCACCATCGCCGCGGCGTGCCTGCAGGTGGCGCGCAATGCCTTGCAGCGCGGGCTGCTGGGCGACGCGGGACCGTGGGGAGCGACGCTGGTGCGCTTCCTGTTCGGCCTGCCGTTCGCCGTCGCCATCTGGATCGCCGTTTCGGTCGTTGCGCCGGGCGCGCACCCAGCGTTCACCCCGGGCTACTGGCTCGCGACCGGGACGGGCGCGCTCAGCCAGCTGCTGGCGTCGGCGGCCCTGCTGGTGGCCATGCGCCGCGCTGGCTTCGCCATCGGCACCGCGCTGCAGCAAAGCTCGCTGCCGCTCTCGGCGGTGATGGGCCTCCTCGTCTTCCACGACAACCTCAATCCCTGGGCCTGGGTCGGGGTCGCCATGACCACGGTCGGCCTTGCCATCCTCAGCTGGCCGAAGGGCGCGATCGGCCCGCAGCCCCTGTCCGGGGCCCTCTTCGGCCTTATCTCGGGCCTGTGCTTCGGCTTCTCGCTCAACGCCTTTCGCCACGCCGAGCTGGCGCTGGAGCCGACGCACCGACTCTACGCCGCGATCACCAGCGTCACCCTCGCTCAGGCGATGCAGTCGGCGGGCTTGACCGCGATTCTGGCGCTCTGGAAGCCGGCGGCGCTCCGCGCCGTGGTCGCCAGCTGGCGCCAGTCACTGGGGGCCGGATTCTGCGGCGCGCTGGCCTCGCTCGGCTGGTTCACCGCCCTGGCTTTCGCGCCGGCGGGACCGGTGCGCGCGGTCGGCATGGTGGAGATGCCGGTCGCCGCGCTGGCCGCCCGGCGCATGTTCAAGGAGCGGTTCACCCCATGGCAATTGACCGCCGCCGGCCTGACCGCGCTGGGCGTCGTGCTGGCCGCGCTGGCGTGATTTCAGCTGCGGCGCTGCGTCTCCTTATGCACGCTTGCAATCACTTGCTTAAGGGGGCACATCCGGACGGTCCGCCAATGCCTTGAGGTTCAAAGCAGCGCTGACGCCGGAGGGGGCGACAGCGAATTGCAACCCAAGAACTTGGGGGACGACCGCGTTTCGATCTCCAGCCCTCTTTCCTTCAGAGTCCGGAATGTTCTCGTCCCTCTTCGGTGTCATCTCCAACGACATCGCCATCGATCTCGGCACGGCCAACACCCTCATCTACATGAAGGGAAAGGGCATCGTGCTGAACGAGCCCTCGGTGGTCGCCCTGCGCAATGTGGGCGGCCGCAAGGTCGTGCACGCCGTCGGCATCGAGGCGAAGATGATGCTGGGCCGCACGCCCGGCCACATGGAGGCGATTCGCCCCATGCGCGACGGCGTCATCGCCGACTTCGAAGTCGCCGAGGAGATGATCAAGCACTTCATCCGCAAGGTGCATAACCGCCGCGGCTTCACCAACCCGAAGGTCATCGTCTGCGTGCCGTCCGGCGCGACGGCCGTGGAGCGCCGGGCGATCAACGATTCGTGTCTCAACGCCGGCGCCCGTCGCGTTGGCCTGATCGACGAGCCGATGGCGGCCGCGATCGGCGCCGGCCTGCCGATCCACGAGCCGACCGGCTCCATGGTGGTCGACATCGGCGGCGGCACCACCGAGGTGGCCGTGCTGTCGCTGTCAGGCATCGTCTACACCCGCTCCGAACGCGTCGGCGGCGACCGCATGGACGAGGCGATCATCAGCTACATGCGCCGCCACCATAACCTCCTGATCGGCGAGACCACGGCCGAGCGTATCAAGAAGGAAATCGGCACCGCCCGCACGCCGGAAGACGGCCATGGCCTGGCCATCGACGTGAAGGGCCGCGACCTGATGCAGGGCGTGCCGCGCGAAGTGCGCATCTCCGAGAAGCAGGCCGCCGACGCCGTCTCCGAACCGGTGGCGCAGATCGTCGAAGCCGTGAAGGTGGCGCTGGAAGCGACGCCGCCGGAGCTGGCCGCCGACATCGCCGACAAGGGCATCATGCTCACCGGCGGCGGCGCCCTGCTACGCGGCCTCGACCTTGAAATCCGCGACCACACCGGACTGCCGGTGACCGTCGCCGACGATCCGCTGTCCTGCGTGGCATTGGGTTGTGGGAAAGTCCTGGAACACCCCAAGTGGACCAAAGGCGTGCTGGAATCGACATTCGCTTAACGTAAACTGTTGATTCGCGAGCGCCTCCAGCGAAAGTGGGCACTGGTTTCGCGTCCGGAGGCGCTCATCCTACGTGGCTAAGTTTGAGCGACTTAGTCGCTCAAACGGGGCGGGGGCTCCGGGAGGCTATGATTGTCCCTTCGGGATGGTCCCTTTGGCGATATAAAGATTCCGCTGACCTGGTCGGCCGCGGCGGCGCTGTTCATTGCCGGCATCATCGCCGTCGCGCTGCTGATCAGCCACCAGCGCGAGGCGCAAAAGCCCGGCGCGGTTGAAGCCGCCCGGCATACCGCCGATTCAATTATGGGGCCGATCAATGGCGTGGTTTCCGCGCCGGTGCGCTGGTTCGACGGCCTTGCCGACAATGTGCGCGGCTACTTCTTCGCGGTCTCCGAGAACCACAGCCTGAAGGCCGAACTGGTGCAGGCGCAGGCCTGGAAGGATCAGCTGGCGGCCGAGCAGGTCGAGAACAACCGGCTGCGCGCCGTGCTCGGCATCCGCACCGACCCGCCGCTGCCGCACGTCGCCGCCCGCACCATCGCCGACACCCACGGCCCCTTCGCCAACACCCGCCTCGCCGATGTCGGGCGCGACAAGGGCGTCACCGAGGGCAACCCGGTGCTGTCGGAGCATGGGCTGGTGGGCCGTGTCGTGGGCGTGTCCGACCACGTCAGCCGCATCCTGCTGCTGACCGACGCCGAGAGCCGCACGCCGGTGCTGCTGGAGCGCACCAACGGCCGGGCCATCCTGACCGGAGACGGCGGCGCCGCGCCCTCGCTCGGCTATGTGCGCACCGCCATGCCGATCAAGGAAGGCGACCGGGTGCTCACCTCGGGCGATGGCGGCGTGTTCCCGCGCGGCCTGCCCGTGGGCACGGTGGTCAAGGGCTTCGACGGAGGCTGGCGGGTGGCGCTGGACAGCGACGCCGCGCCCATCGACTACGTCCAGGTGCTGCTCTTCACCGACTTCGGCCAGATCGCCAACGAACAGGCGCTGGCGCCTAAGGACCTGCCGACCGCGATGACCGAAGAGCCGTCGCCGAGCATCGTCGGCCCCACCGGCGCGGCCGTGCCGCCGAAGCCCGCGACCCCGCCGAAGCCGCCGAAACCCGCCACGACGCACGCCGCGCCGGACCACCCCGCGGCGGCCCACTCAGCGGCCGACCATCCGGCGGCGGATCACCCCGCGGCGCACCCCGCCGCCGCCCATCATCCGGCGACCCCATGACCTCGCAGGGCATCAGCGCGGCGCGTGGCATGAACCCGGCGGGCTGGCTGGGCCTGCCCATGCTGGTCTGCGTCGCCGCGACCATCCTGCTCGACGCGCCGGTCCGCATCTTCGGGCTTTCGTTGCCGCAGCCAGTGTTTCCGCTCGGCCTGGCCTTTGCCTGGGCGCTGATCCGGCCGTCGCTGCTGGCGCCCTTCGCCCTCCTGCTGATCGGGCTCTTCCTCGACCTGTTCTGGGGCGGACTGCAGGGCCTCTGGCCGCTCTGTCTGCTCGCCGCCTACGCCTCGGTGCTGGCGGTGCGGCGGCTGATCGCCGGCAACGACTATATCTTCGTCTGGGCCTGGTACGCGGCGGCGACGGCGCTCGGCTTCGGCGTCGGCTTCGTGGTGATGGCGGTGGTTTCCGGCGCCCCGCCGAACCTCCTCGCCCTGGGCTGGCAATACCTCTGGACCCTGGTCCTCTTCCCCTTAGTGAACCGCTTGATCGAGCGGTATGATGATGCGGACGTGCGTTTCCGATGAACCCGCAAATCTACTTCAACGAAGTCAACGAGCGGCAGGCGGTGTTCCATCGCCGCGCCTTCCTGATGGGTGGCGTCACCGGCGTGGGGCTGCTGGCGCTGGGCGGGCGGCTGGCCTTCCTGCAGCTGGTCGAAGCCGACAAGTACAAGACCTTGTCGCTCAACAATGAGTTCGAGTCGCGCCTGCAGCCGCCGCCGCGCGGCCTGATCCTCGACCGCAACGGCATCGTGCTGGCCTCCAACCGGCCGGACTTCCGCCTCTATGTCAGCCGCGACGACAACACCAATGTCGCCGACCTGCTGGAGCGCCTGCAGCGCCTGGTGCCGCTCGACGACGCGCACCGCCAGCGCCTGATCCAGGACGTCAACGACGCCCCGCGCCGCGCCCCGGTGACAGTGCTCGAAGACCTGACCTGGGAGGAATTCTCCCGCATCAACGTGCGCGCACCCGAACTGCAGGGCGTCACCGCCGATATGGGCGACATCCGGGTCTATCCCTACTCGGGGGCTTTCGCCCACGTCATCGGCTATGTGGCCAAGGTCTCGCGCAACGACGTCACCAAGGAGGGGCCCAACTCCGACCCCATCCTGCTCAATCCAGGCTTCCGGATCGGTAAGCAGGGGTTGGAGAAGACCTTCGACCTGCCGCTTCGGGGCAAGCCCGGGGCCAAGAAGGTCGAGGTCGACGTCAAGGGCCGGGTGGTGCGCGAGGACCCGGGCGGCGACATCCCCTCGGTTCCCGGCGAAACCCTGCAGCTGACGCTCGATGTCGACGCCCAAAACCGGGCGCTGGAAGTGTTTGGCACCGACAGCGGCGCGGCGGTGATGATGGACTGCCGCACTGGCGACATCCTCTGCATGCTCTCGGCGCCCAGCTTCGACGCCAACCGTTTCGTCAAGGGCCTGACCGTGCCGGAGTACGACCAACTGGCGACCTATGACCGCAAGCCCCTGCTCAACAAGACGGTGGACGCCACCTACCCGCCCGGCTCGACCTTCAAGACCATGGTGGCGCTGACCGCGCTGGAGCACGGCATCAGCCCCGACAAGACCCGCACCTGCGGCGGCGTGTGGGTCTTCGGCGGCCACCCGTTTCACTGCGACCAGTCGCACGGCACGCTCAACATGCACGACGCCATCGCCAAGTCGTGTGACATCTTCTTCTTCCAGACGGCCGTCGATCTCGGCCCCGACCTCATCGCCGAGACTGCGCGTCACTTCGGCATCAACCAGCTGTTCACCGAGACCGTGCCGATCCAGCAGAAGGCCGGCACCTTGCCGGACACGGCCTGGAAGTGGCGCACCCAGCACCAGCGCTGGTATCCCGGCGAGACGCCCAGCGTCGGCATCGGCCAGGGGGCGCTGGCGGTCAGCCCGCTGCAGAGCTGCGTGATGTGCGCCCGCATCGCCAACGGCAACAAGATGCTGATGCCGCGTCTGGTGCGCGCCGTCGGCAACCAGCAGATGCCCGTGGGCAGCGCCGTGCCGAACCTGCCGTATTCGCCGGACCACCTCGCTTTCATCCGCGCCGCGATGCTGGCGGTAACCGTCAGCGGCACCGCGGCCGGCAAAGCCGACCTCGGCCTCGGCCCGATCCAGATGGCCGGCAAGACCGGCACCGCCCAGGTCCACTCTGGCCGCAGCGCCCACGGCGCCGCCGGCGCCTGGGACGCCCGCGACCACGCCTGGTTCATCGCCTTCGCCCCCTATGACGATCCGCGCTACGCGATCAGCGTCATCACCGAGCACGGCGGCTTCGGCGCCGACGCCTCGGCCCCGAAGGCGCGGGAAATCCTGCGCGTCGCCCTGCTCAAGGATCCCGAGGTGCGGGCCCGCATCGAGCAGCCGCTGCCGGCGCCCTCCACCACGGCCCAGGCCGCCACGCCGACATCCTCCACATGACCGCGGGCGTCATCAACCAGTCCGGCGGCGAGCGGCAGCGGCTGATCGTCCGCCTGGGCCAGATCGACTGGACCTTCTGCCTCGCCATCACCGTCGTCGCCGGCGCCGGCGGGGCGATGCTCTATTCGGTGGCCGGCGGCCAGTGGAACCCGTGGGCGGCCAAGCACCTGGGCAGCTACGCCTTCTGGTTCGTGGTGATGATCGTGCTGGCGATGGTCGACCTGCAGATCTGGTTCGCCATCGCCTACCCGGTCTATGGGATCAGCCTGATCCTGCTGGTCGCGGTGGCCGCGCACGGGCACGCCGCCCTGGGGGCCCAGCGCTGGCTCAACTTCGGCCCGATCCACGACTTCCAGCCTTCGGAGCTGATGAAGATCGGCCTGGTGCTGGCCCTGGCGCGCTTCTACCACGGCCTTTCGGCCAGGCGCGCCAAGCTCTCGTTCTGGCTGCTGATCCCAGCCGCGCTGATCGCCATCCCGGCCGCGTTGGTGATGAAGGAGCCGGATCTCGGCACCGCCCTGCTGATCTGCGCCACCGGCTTCACCATGATGATCCTGGCGGGCCTCGACCTGCGCATCGTGGCCGCGGCGGGCGCCCTCGGCGCGGCCGTCGTGCCGTTCCTGCACCTGATCCTGAAGCCCTATCAGCTGGCCCGCCTGGGCAGCTTCATGAACCCCGAAGCCGACAAGTCGGGCGCCGGCTACCACGACGTGCAGTCGAAGATCGCGGTCGGGTCAGGAGGGCTGCTCGGCAAGGGCTTCGGCCTCGGCACCCAGAGCCAGCTCAACTTCCTGCCCGAGAAGCAGACCGACTTCATCTTCGCCTCGCTGGCCGAGGAGTTCGGCTTCCTGGGCTGCGTCGCCATCTTGCTGCTCTACGCGGCGGTGATCTTCATGGCCCTGCGCATCGCCTCGATCGCCCACAGCCACTTTGCAAGGCTGGGCGCGGCCGGCGTCACAGCGACCCTGGCGTTCTGCGTGCTGATGAACGGCGCCATGGTGCTGGGCCTCGCTCCGGTCGTGGGCGTGCCGATGCCGCTGCTGTCGCTCGGCGGCACCGTGATGATGAGCATGATGATCGGCTTCGGCCTGATCATGGCCGCCCGCGTCCAGCGCTACGCGGAGATCAGCAGCGGCAAGGGCTCGGTGCTGTAAGTTCCTTCTCCCCTCGCGGGAGAAGGAAACTGCTTGCGGCCGCCCTCTCAGGGGTATTGCATTCATCCAGCGGTTCTTTTGACGAAGGCCGGCGCGCCCCGCGGGCCTCACAGAGGAGGCTCTGGCGTGGACGCGCACTTTCCCGGACTTGTACGTAGCGTAGCGCTGGTCGGGCCGACGGGGGTCGGCAAGACCAGCTTGATGGAGGCCCTGCTCACGGCCTCGGGCGCCAAGGCGGCCCGAACCGGCGGCGGCCCCAGCGTCGGCGACAGCAGTCCGGAGGCCCGCGCCCGCGGCCACTCGGTCGAGCTAAACTTCGCCAGCTTCGACTTCCTCGGCGACAGCTATGCGCTGATCGACTGCCCCGGCGCGGCCGATGTCGCCGCCGAGGCCGACTACGCCCTGCCGGCCGCCGACCTCGCGGTGGTGGTGGCGGCGCCCGACGCGGCCAAGGCCCTCCTGCTGCAGCCGGCCCTGAAGGCGCTCGAAGACCTCGGCGTGCCGCACATCATCTTCGTCAACCGCGTCGACCAGTCCCACGAGCAATGGACCGACCTGATCGCCGCCCTGGCCCAGGTCAGCGAGCGGCCGGTGGTGGCGCGTCAGATGCCGACCCTCGAGGGCGAGCAGGTGACCGGCTACGTCGACCTCGCGCTGGAGCGGGCGTTCGAATACCACGATGGCGCGCCCTCGACGCAGCTGGCCTCGCTGGGCGCGGCCGAGGCCGAGGAGAAGGACGCCCGCTTCCACATGCTGGAGCAGCTGGCCGACTTCGACGACACGCTGCTGGAACAGTTGCTCTCCGACGAGACGCCCGAGCAGGCGCTGGTCTTCGCCGACCTGGTGCGCGAGCTGAATGAGGGGCTGATCACGCCGGTGTTCTTCGGCGACAGCGTCAAGGGCTACGGCGTGCGCCGGCTGCTGAAGGCGCTCAGGCACGATGCGGCCGCGCCCAGCTCGTGCGCCGAGCGGCTCGGCGTCGATGGGCCCGGCGCCTATGTCATCAAGACCAGCTACGCTGGCCAGGCCGGCAAGCTCGCCTACGCCCGCGTCTTCGGTGGGGCGCTCAACGACGGGGCGGAGCTGGTCGGGCCGGACGGGGAACGGGGCCGCGCCGGCGGCCTTTTTTCTGTCCAGGGCGGGGCTACCAAGAAGATCGCCCAGGCCCGCGACGGCGATGTGGTCGCCATCGCCAAGCTGGAGCACGCCCACGCCGGTCAGTTCCTTTCCCTGCGCGGCGAGCCGAAGCAGGTCGCGGCCCAGATCGCGCCCCGCGCGCCGGTCTTCGGCCTCGCCATCGCCGCCAAGGCGCGCAACGATGACGTGCGCCTGTCCACGGCCCTGTCCAAGCTCACCGAGGAAGACCCGGCGCTGAGCGTGGCCCAGGACCCGGCAACGCACGAGATGGTGCTGGGCGGCCAGAGCGAGGCGCATCTGCGGCTGGCGCTCGAACGGATGAAGCGCCGCTTCCAGGTCGAGGTCGCGGCCGAGGAACCGGCGACGCCCTACCAGGAGACCATCACCGCGCCCGTCACCCAGCACGCCCGCCACAAGAAGCAGACCGGCGGCCACGGCCAGTTCGGCGACGTGACGGTGGAGATTCGGCCGCTGGCGCGCGGCGAGGGATTCCAGTTCAGCCAGAAGATCACCGGCGGCGTGGTGCCCAAGCAGTGGATCCCGGCCGTGGAGCAAGGGGTGCGAGACGCCCTGACCAAGGGCCCGCTCGGCTTCCCGGTCACCGACGTGGCCGTGACCCTGATCGATGGTGGTTTCCACGCGGTGGACTCATCGGAAATGGCGTTCCGTCAGGCCGGGCGCCTGGCCATGCACGAGGGCCTGGCCCGCTGCGCGCCCACCTTGTTGGAGCCGATCGAGCGGCTCTCGATCCACGTGCCCTCGGGCTGCACCTCGGGCGTCACCTCGATGCTGGCGGCCAAGCGCGGCCAGGTGCTGGGCTTTGGCCCGCGCGAGGCCTGGCGCGGCTGGGACACCATTGAGGCCTACTTGCCGCGCGCCGAACGCGGCGCCCTGATCGGCGAACTGCGCTCGCTCTCGCAAGGCCTGGGCGCCTTCGAGTTCGACCACGACCACATGACCGAAGTCACGGGCCGGCTGGCGGACGACATCGTCAGGACGCGCAGCGCAGTTAGCGCCTGACGTCGCTGCTAGCCGACGTAGCGGATGACCCGGACCCCGTGCGGGTTGAGATCCGGGTTCATCCAGAAGGCGTCGTTCTCGAAGCGCTGGAACAACTCCGGCGGCAGGATGGTGGCCCGTTCGACGAATTCCGCCTTGCGGCGCACCGTGTGCAGGCCGGGCGCGCCGAGGGCGGCGTCGAACTCATCGGCGCTGTACTCGACATCGTCGAAGTCGTGCTTGAACGCCGGCTCGCCGATGAAGTCATAAAGCATAGCGATCGTGCCGGCCGGGTCGCGGGTCAGCGCTTCGTAGGTCACCACGATCATCCGATCGCCCCAGCCGCCGTAGAAGGCCTCCCGCAGCGCGTCGAGGGCGTAGCCGACCATGCCGTCGCTCAGCGCCAGCCGGTTGATCCGGGTGTAGACGGTGCCGCCGCTCTCGAAGCCGAAAATCCCCGAAAGGTCGTAGGCGTTGCGCCGACCCAGGCGCTCGATGCTGTCCATGATCCACGGCACATGCCGCACGCAGCAAATCACCTTCGCTTCGGGAAAGAGGCCGCTCAGCGCCGGCATTTTCGAACACCAGATTCGGTTTGTGTCGAACACCACCTTCGAGACGCCGATGTCGCGATAGTAGCTGCTGAACACGCCCTCGAGCAGCGCGCGCTTCTGCTCGGGCGAGATGAAGACGGCGGCTTCGTTCTTGCGGCTCGTCGCCTCCAGCATGCCGAGGAAGATGGCGCCGACGGGCGAGGTCATCATCGCGTGAAAGCGCGGGTTCTGGCGCAGGATCGCCGACAGCAACGTGGAGCCGGACCGTGGCAGGCCGGAGATGAAGTGGATGCCGTGGTCCATCAAGCCGCTTCCCGCCACGATCCGCTCGGGGCGTCAACCCAGCACATGCCACTCCGAGCCGGGGTTGCCGACGTTGCCTCCGCCAATGATCTGGGTCCCGTTCATCTCCCAGATGGCGAGGTCGCCGGCCGTGTCGGTGAAGAGAATATCCGCCCTGCCGTCGCCGTTGTAGTCGCCAATTCCGGCGAAGCGCCAAGTGGCGCCCGGGTTGCCGATGTCGCCGCCGCCGATGATCTGGGTCCCGCTCATTTCCCAGATTGCGTAGTCGCCCGACGTGTCCTGGAACAGGATGTCGCTCACGCCGTCGCCGTTGAAGTCTCCGACGCCCTTCACCGTCCACGCGGCGCCGGGATTGCCGATGTCGCCGCCGCCGATGATCTGGGTCCCGTTCATCTCCCAGAGGGCAAGGTCGCCGCTCGCGTCCTGGAACAGGATGTCGCTCTTGCCGTCGCCACTGAAGTCGCCGACGCCCTCGACCGTCCACGTGCCGCCCGGGTTGCCGATGGCGCCGCCGCCGATGATCTGGGTCCCGTCCATTTCCCAGATGGCGAGGTTGTGGCTGGCGTCCTGGAAGAGGATGTCGGACTTGCCGTCGCCATCGAAGTCGCCGACGCCGGCGACCGACCAGGTCCCGCCAGGATTGCCGATGTTGCCGCCCCCGACGATGGCGGTCCCGTTCATCTCCCAGACGGCGAGATTGCCTGTGGCGTCCTGAAACAGGATGCCGCCGGCGCCATCGCCGCTGAAGTCGCCCGTCCCGACCTCGGTCCACGTACCACCGGGCGAGCCGAGACTACCGCCGCCGTCGATGGACGTGCCGTCCATCTGCCAGGTCGCCAGAGTTCCGTTCGACTGTCCGAACAGGATGTCGCTGGTTCCGTCGCCGGCGAAGTCGTTCGGCAGGCCCTTCAGCTGCCCCTGGACGAAGCCGACGACGAAATCCATGGCGTAAGCGCCTGGGGACGAGGTTGTCAGGTCGAACGAGATGGTGAGACGGGTCAGCTGGTCTGAATCGAACGAGATTGCATTGTCGGAGAAATAGGCGTCGGCCGCCGCGAGACTGGTGAAGTCCTGATCGACCACCGGATCGACCTGAATCACCCTGCCCCCAACGGACTGCAGCGAAACGTCGAAGTCCAGGTTAGCGAACGCCGCGCCCGACGATTGCGCGTCGAGCAGCCCTAACCATATGGCGTGGTCGCCCGCGGTGAGCGTAAACGTCTCGGAGGCGGTGTACTCCAGCGAGCCCGTGGCCCCTGAGGGATAGTCGGCCCCCAGCACGCCCGCCCCGAAGACGTCGATCCGGCTGCCGCCAAACGGGCTCGCGGCCAAGGTCGGGTGATCGGGCAGCACCCGCGAGAGATAGTCAGAGGACGGCTGCAGGGTGCCTGCCGCATATGCCTGGCTGGCGCCTCCGGCGCTGAAGAACGTGTAAGGCTCCTGGAAGAAGTTGACCAGAGCCTGCGCACTCTCGAGCGTCGTCGAGCTTGCGGTGGCGGTCGCAAACAGGCCGCCAGGCGGGGCTGACGCGGGCGCCGCGGTGTTCGCGCTGGCGGTCAGGAGACCGGCGCTGCCGCCGCCCTTGGCCGTGGCCTCTGCCTGCCCCCCATCGTTGGCCTCGGCCACGGCCGTTGCGTTCGCCGTTCCGGCGGAGGCGCCGGCGCCGCCAGTCGCCACGGCGCCGGCCGTTGCCGACCCAGTGGTGCTGATCGCGGTGATGTTCGCGCTTCCGGCGCCGCCGGCTCCCGAGCCGGATCCCCGGCCGCCGTACCCATGGGCCCGAGCATAAACCGTGTACACGCCGGTCAGCGTCGCCTGCGCGATTCCGGAGGCGCCCGCCGCTCCGCCTGTAGCGCTGGAGCCGCCGGCGCCGCCATAGGCCGCGATCAGGCCGACCAGGCTTCCGGCGTGGGTGCTGTTTGCCGTATCGTCGAAGGTGAGGTCCGACGCGGCGCTCCCACCTGCTGCGCCGGCGCCAGTCCTGCTGCCTCCGCCGTACCCGCCGAAAGCACGCTGGTCGAGCGTCAGCGAGCCCGTGCTGCTGGATTGGCCGGTGACCGCGTTGGTCAGGATGCTTGCGACGCCGGCGCCGCCGGCCCCCGCAAAGCCATAGCCGCCACCGCCGCCAGCCTGATCGACCCACGCACTCACAGCCGTCGTTCCTGTGGCCGACGCCGTCGTCCCGGAAGCCACAGCGCCGGCGCCCCCGGCGCCGCTGTAGCCATTGCCGCCCTGGCCGCCTGAAGAATCCGCCATGGCCCGGGCGTAGGTGGCGCCAACCGCCACGGCGTTCGCTGTGGCTGCCCCGCCGTCGCCACCGGTGCTTCCGTCTCCCCCAGTGCCGGCGCGGTCCTGCGCGTTTGCCAAGGCGCCGCCTACGCTATTGGTCGCCGAAGCAGAGGCGCTCGCCGCCCCTCCGGCGGCGCCAGCGCCCATCGCTCCGTACAGTGCGGGGTTGTCTAATGCCCCATTGCCGCCCGTGCCCCCAAAGCCCCCCGCGCCGCCCGTCGATTTGGCATAGGCGTTAGCTCCGTCTGCCTGGTTGAGCGCGAATTTGACGATCGCCGTCGCCGCGCTGCCGGCTCCGCCCGCGCCGCCAGCGCCGCCACGGCCGGGGCCGTTGCCGCCCGCGCCACCAATGCCGCCGCGTCCGCCGATCGCGGTGGCATTGTTGGCGTAGTCGGTCCCGTCGCCATAGTTCTTGACCACTGTCGGCGCGGCGGCCTGACCGTTGCCGCCGGCGCCGTCAGGCATCTTGCCATATTTGCCGTTGGTTCCCGTCGGCCCTTGATATGAGACTGTGCTCACGGCTCAGCTCCCCCGCTGCACCCCTGCGGTCAAGGTGGGCGAGAGCTACGTCCGAGTCAACTTGAGCGGCAGCCCCTAAGCTAACGCCTGGTCCGTTGCGCGCACCAGGGCGTCGATGATGCCGGGCTCGGTCGACGCGTGGCCGGCGTCCCAGATGATCTCGAACTTGGAGGCAGGCCAGGCCTTCTTCAGCGCCCAGGCGCTTTCCAGCGGCGTCACCACATCGAAGCGGCCCTGCACGATCCAGCCGGGGATGTTCGCGATGGCGCCGATGTTTTTCAGCAGCCAGCCGTCCTCATCGAAAAAGCCCCGATTGGCGAAGAAGTGGCACTCGATGCGGGCGAAGGCGATGGCGAAGTCGACCTCGTTGAACTTCGAGGGCCGCGCTTCCGGGCCGCGCAGCGAGATGGTGTCGCCCTCCCACTGGCTCCAGGCGGCCGCAGCCTCGGCCTGCACCCGCCGGTCGGCGTGGGTCAGGCGCTTGTGGTAGGCGGCGATCATGTCGCCGCGCTCAGGTAGCGGGATCGGCGCGCAGAAGCGCTCCCAGGCGTCGGGGAACAGGAAGGACGCCCCGTCCTGGTAGAACCAGCGCAGCTCGCGCTCGGTCAGCAGGAAGACGCCGCGCAGCACCAGCGCCTCGACCCGGTCGGGGTGCAGGATCGCGTAGGCCAGCGCCAGGGTGGAGCCCCAGGAGCCGCCGAACACGGTCCACTTCTGGATGCCGAGCTTCTTGCGCAGCCGCTCGATGTCCTCGACCAGTGACCAGGTGGTGTTGTCCTGCAGCGAGGCGTTGGGCCGGCTCTTGCCGCAGCCGCGTTGGTCGAACAGCGTCACCCGCCAGCGCGACGGGTCGAAGAAGCGGCGCATGGTGGTGTTGATCGCTCCGCCCGGGCCGCCGTGCAGCACCACGGCCGGCTTGCCCTTCGGGTTGCCGCACTCCTCGTAGTAAATCTCGTGCAGTCCGCCCGTCGGTAGCCAGCCCGTCGCGAAGGGCTCCACCTCAGGGTAGAGCCCGCGCCGGCCGGCGGCGGACATGGCGGCGGGCGCCGGTGTGCTGCGTTCCATCAGGCGAACGTTCTAGACCGGAAAGCGTCTCGCAAGCCAGTCGAGGATGACGCGGCTGGTCGCTTCCGGCTTCTCCTGCTGCGTCCAGTGGCCGGAACCTTCGATCAGCGCCTTTTCCAGGTCGGATACGTAGGCCTCCATGCCGTCGGCGGCGGAGGGGGGCAGCACGGCGTCGAGTTCGGCCATCACCATCAGCGAAGGCACGGTCACCTTCTCGGTCAGGCCCTCGGCCAGACGCCAGTTGCG